>CAMCQY010000009.1 GCA_945877135.1 Candidatus Kuenenia stuttgartensis | reverse complement strand
TCTCACCGCCCGCCCCGCCTTCGGAGTCCCGCCATGGCCAGCCGCCGCCAATTTCTCCGTGCCGCCGGCGTGACCATTGCCTTGCCGTGGCTCGAATCGGTCGCCCGCGGAGCGGCGGCCGCGAGCATGCCACCCAAGCGGATGCTCTGCATCATGGCTGACATGGGCGTGCTGCCGGGCAACTTCTTTCCGCAGACCGCCGGCCCCGACTATGAGTCGACGCCCTACCTCGACATCCTTTCGGCTCATCGCAGCCGGATGACCGTCTTCAGCGGCCTCTCGCATCTGGACAACTCCGACGGCCACCGCTCCACCCGGACCTTCCTGAGCGGCGCCCCGCAGCCCACGGCGAGCAACTTCAAGAACACGATCTCCATCGACCAACTGGTCGCCGAGCAGATCGGCAGCCAGACGCGGTTTCCTTCGCTGCCACTGCTGGTGGGCACGATCGGCACGGGCACGCCGTCGATCCTCCGCAGTGGCGTCGAGATGCCGATGATCGGAAGCCCCGCGGCGGTCTATCGCAAACTCTTCGTGCAGGGCGCCCCGGCCGAGACGGAGCAGCGGATCGCCGACCTGAAGAGCGGCAGGAGCATCCTCGACTTCGTCCGCGACGATGCCCGCGGACTCAGTCGGCGGGCCGGCGGCCGCGACCGCGAGCGGATCGAGCAGTTCTTCGGTTCGATCCGCGACGTGGAGCAGTCGCTGGTCGAGGGCGAGGCCTGGGAGCGGCGGCCGAAGCCGGCCGTCGAGATGGCAGAACCCGCGGACGTCAAGAACGAGGAGATGGAACAGGCCACGAACCTGATGTACGACATGGCCCGGCTCGCGCTCCAGACCGACAGCACCCGCGTCGTGACGGTCTGTCTCGGCCAGATCTACGTCCGGCCGAACATGGATGGGATCACCGACCAGATCCATGGGCTCACGCACCACGGCGGCGACGAGGCGAAGATCGCCCAGCTCAAGATGATCGAGACGATGCTCTTCCGATCGCTCGACCGGTTGCTCGGCACGATGCAGGGGATCGCGGAGCCCGGTGGCTCGCTCCTCGACCACACGACCGTGCTCTACGGCTCAAACCTCTCCGACGCCAACAAGCACGACTCCCGGAATCTGCCGATCATCCTCGCCGGCGGCGGCTTCCGACATGGCCAGTATCTCAAGTTCAAGGAGCAGACGCCGCTGGCCAATCTCTACACCTCGATGCTGCAGCGGATGGGGTTCGAGGTGGATGCGTTCTCGCTGGGCACCGGTCGGCTCGCCGGCCTGGAGTGGGCGTGATGAAGCGACCGAGGCTTTTCGCCACGGTGGCCATGTCGGCCATGTCGGCCAGGTTGCTCGCGTTGCCCACGTTTGCCACGTTGTTGGCTTTTATTTGTGCGGTGACCGGCGGCGCCGCCTCCGCGGATCTGGTCGGCAACCGGCGGGCTTTCCTGACGGCCCACTGCGGCGAATGCCATGCCGACGGCGGTTCCGAGGGCGGCTTCTCCATCGAGTCGCTTGGCGACGATTTCGGACACCGGCAGACGGTCGAACGCTGGACCCGGATCCACGACCGCGTGACGCGTGGCGAGATGCCGCCGCCGGGCGAGGCACGTCCAATTCCTGCGCCCGACCGGCGCGCCTTTCTCGACGGCCTCGACACGAGGCTGCTCGCCGCCGATATCGCGGGCCGGGCTGGCGACGGTCGGGCCGCGATCCGCCGGCTCTCCCGCGCGGAATATGAACACGCGCTCCAAGACCTGCTCGCAATGCCCTGGCTGCGGGTGAAGGAGATGCTGCCTGCCGACGGCAGCCGCGCCGGTTTCGATAAGGTCGGGGAAGGACTCGCGATCTCTCCGGTGCAGGTTCGGCAGTATCTCGCCGCCGCGAACCGGGCGCTCGACCTGGCGACCGCCGCCGCAACGCCGCCCCCGCCGCAGAAGCTGGTGATTCGCGGGCAGGACGCGTTCGCCCACCAGCTTGGTCAAAAGGAGGCCTTTCTCGTCGAATGCTTCCAGCCCGCCGAGACGTCTGGCAGCACCAGCAGCATCGCCTTCATCTCCGGCGGCAACAACATCGCGAAGCGCACCTTCTTCACGGCACCGCACGCCGGACACTATTCACTCCGGCTCACGACCTGGGGCTTCTGGTGCGATCGTGGCGTGATTCAGCCGAACGACCGCACGGAAGTGGCCGCGCTCTGGTCGGGCAACCAGCCGCTGGGATTTTTCGACGCCCCGTCGCTCCTGCCCCAGACGCACGAGATCACGGCCTGGCTCGACAAAGGGGCGTTGGTCAACATCGATGCCGAGACGATCCGCGAATGGAACCACCACACGATCGTGACCTACGTCGGCCCGGGCGTCGCCGTCGATTCTCTCGAGGTGGAGGGCCCACTCGCTGCGGCCTGGCCGCCCGAGAGCCATCGCCGGCTCTACGGCGACCTCCCCGAGCCGCCCGCCGACCCGGAGCAGGAGGCGCGGCGGCTCCTGGCGGCGTTTCTTCCGCGGGCGTTTCGCCGGCCGGTGCCCGACGCCGAGGTCGAGTCGTTCGTGGGGATCGTTCGCAGCGGACTCGCCGCACAAGTCCCGTTCCGCATCGCGCTGCGACAAGCCTACGCCACGGCGCTTTGCTCGGCGGCATTTCTCTTTCGCGAGGAGCAGACTGGGCCGCTCGACGACTCGGCGATCGCGACGCGGCTGGCGCTCTGGCTCTGGAACTCGACGCCTGACGACGAGCTGCTCACGCTGGCCACAGCGGGCCGCCTCCGTGATCCAGCTGTGCTCGACGCGCAGGTCGAACGCCTGCTCGCACACAGCAAGAGCGATCGCTTCATCGCCGACTTCCTCGACCAATGGCTGAAGCTCGCCACGATCGACGACACGACTCCCGACAGGGGCCTCTATCCCGAGGTGGCGATGCTCAACGGCGGCATGATGCCCTATGTCCGGGAGTCGATGGTCTGGGAATCACGGGCGTTCCTCCGTGAAATGCTCGACAAGAATCTTCCGGCGGCCAACGTGATCGCCAGTGACTTCTCGATGCTCAACGGCAAGCTCGCGGAGCTCTATGCAATCCCGGGGGTTGATGGCTCGCAGATCCGCCGCGTGCCGCTGCCAGCGGACAGCCACCGGGGTGGATTTCTCACGCAGGCGGCCGTGCTGAAGGTGACCGCCAACGGCACGACCACATCGCCCGTAGTTCGCGGGGCCTTCGTGAACGAACGGCTGCTGGGCCGCGAGATCCCGCCGCCGCCACCGGGGATTCCCTCGGTCGATCCCGACACCCGCGGCGCGACCACGATCCGTGAACAACTCGCGAAGCATCGGGCCGACGCGAGCTGCGCGGGCTGCCATGCGACGATCGACCCGCCCGGCTTCGCACTTGAATCGTTCGACGTGATCGGCGGGTATCGCGACCGCTACCGGTCGCTCGGCGCGGGGGAGCCGGCGACGGGCACGCTGCGGGGGGGCGTCTTCGGCATCCACTACAAGCACGGGCCCAAGGTCGATCCCTCAGGCGAGATCGACGCTGGCAAAATGTTCTCCGATATCGACGGCTTCCGGGCCGCGGTTCTCGAAGACCGACGGGCCGTTGCCCGCAACCTACTCGAAAAACTTCTCGTGTACGCGAGCGGATCGGAGATCCATTACGCCGACCGCCGCGAGGTGGAGCGACTGCTCGATGTGACCGCCGCGCAGGATTTTGGTGTGCGGTCCCTCATCCACGCGATCACCGCGAGCCCGCTCTTCCTGACGAAATAGCCGATCGAAAAATCTATGTGGGATGTGGCCCATCCGACCCCGTCTTGAGGCCGTCGTGCACCGATGCGACATTTCCCTGCCCGCGCCGGCCTCACCGCCCTGCACCCGTTGGAGATTCTGCACGCGGCGCTGCGGGATGGATCCTGCCTCCGGAAGATTTGACATGCCGGTCTCGTACCTGCGCCAGCGTGTCGCGGACCTGCTCCCGCGTGCCTACGGCGACCCAGACCAGATAGCGGTACTCGCCCGGCGGGAGTCGGCCGGCGTCGTCGGCCTCGTTGATCACGGCCGCACCGCCCGCCGCGTCTGCCTGTTCGCGGACGACACAGTTCCATTTGGCGACCCGTTCCTGCTCGAACCAGAACCGGCCGTAGGTCGTCGGCTGTCCGGTGGAGCGGCTCCTGTCCGGCGACCACGCCCCCATGGCATGGCTGCCGTCGGCCGTCGACGCGATCACCGGCAGCGATTGCTCTCCCTGCGCCTCGGCGAGCGGCGCGAGTCCGTCGTCAGCCCGCAGGCCGTGGAACGTACGAAACTCGGCCGGCATATAGGCCGTCAGGATCTCGAACGTGGCCTTCCCGTGCCGCTCATCGGCGGGCAGCGTGAACGTCACGGCGTAGCGGATCGCGTGTGGCAGGCCCGGCGCGCCGATATGCACCTGCTTCTGCAGCAGGTGGTTGGAGAGCGGCGTCGTGTTGACGGCGGAGTGGCCGTGGCTCGCCTCGCCGGGCCGCAGCCAGAAGGCCATCTGCGTGACGGTCGCAAGCTCGCGGCCAGCGGCCGAGATCCAGAGGAGCCGGCTCGTGCTCGTCGGGCCGGCGCCGTCGTGCATGCTGCCCGCCTCGGTGGGGTTGAACGTCTCATTGTGGAAGCTACCGCCCAGGTCGAGGTTCGAGGCGCTTTGTAACTGCCGGCCGTGATCATGCGAATCGATGAACTCGCGGCCGTTCCAGGTGAGCGAGTGGATGGCGCCGGCCAGCCGGGAGGTCGTGGCGATCACGATCTCCGAGCCGTCCGCCGGCGCCCGGATCACGGCGTCGCCCGAGACCTGCGTCGCGTGGGGCTGGGCTGCGGCGTGGCCCACCAAACAGGCCAGCAGGAAGGCGGAGCGAAGGGACACCAGCCCAGATCGTGCTCGAGGTGATCCAGTCTCGAACCGCGCTAGCGCGCTCGTGACGTTGACCAACGCAAGCCACAAGTGGCAGCCTGCATCGCATCGCATGGAAACCTCGTGGCGCTGGCAGCGTCGGGTTCGATCGGTCCCCCAGCACAGCACTTGCGTGGCGGTAGCACCGAAACCATAGTGTGCAAAGAGATTGAACACCAAATCGGGAGCAATGACCATGGCCAATCGCATGCGCGCGACACGGAGAGGTTTTCTTGGGACTTCGGCCGCCGGGGCCGCAGCCGTCACGACCAGCGGATTCGTGCCTTACATCCCCGCCGCAGCGACCGCCTTCGCCAACGAAGCGGCAAACGACCGGCCCCGGATTGGCTGCATTGGCACCGGTTCGATGGGGCTCGGCGACGCGATTCAGCACGCCCAGTTCGGCGACATCCTCGCCGTCTGCGATGTCGATAAGGATCGAGCCGAGCGGGCGAAGTACGACGTGCGGATCGGCAAGGGCAAGGCCGACGCCTACGGCGACTACCGCAAGGTGCTCGAGCGGAAGGACATCGACGTGGTCAGCATCGTCACCACCGACCACTGGCACGTGAAGATCGCGATTGAAGCCCTGCAGGCGGGCAAGCATGTCTTCTGCCAGAAGCCGCTTTCGCTCACGCTCGAAGAGAACCAGCTCGCCTGGGCTGCCGCTGAGAAGTTTCCGAAGCTCCAGTTCTTCATCGGCACGCAGCAGCGGGCCCAGAAGGACCAGTTCTGCCGCGCCGTGAACATCGTCCACAAGGGCCTGCTCGGTGACATCCAAAGGGTGACTGCCGGGATCAACGGCGGCCCGACCGGCGGCCCCTTCCCGATCGAAAATCCGCCCGGCAGGCTGGACTGGGAGATGTGGCTCGGCCAGGCTCCCAAGGTGCCCTTTCGCAACCGCCGCTGCCACTATGAATTCCGCTGGTGGTACGAATACTCGGGCGGCAAGTTCACCGACTGGGGCGCACACCACGTCGACATCGCGCAGTGGGCGCTCAAGGAAGACACGAAGGGCAAGGGACCGATCGAGATCAATGGCGTGGATGCCCGTCACCCGGTGCCATATAAGGACGGCTATCCGACGGTTGACGATGAATACAACACGGCCTACGACTTCTCCGTGCCGTGCAAGTTCCCCAGTGGCGTGGAACTGATCGTGACCAGCCGGGGCGACAACGGCATCCTCTTCGAGGGCACCAAGGGGCGGCTGTTCGTGAACCGCTCCAAGATCACCGGCACGCCGATTGAGGAAGGCTGGGACAAGGAGAAGTTTGGCGACGACGACCTCAAGACGCTCTATAAAGGCAAGCCGTTCGAGGGTCACAAGCAGAACTTCTACCGCTGCATCCGCGAGGGCGGCCTGCCGGTATCGGATGTCTACAGCCACATCATCGCGATGAACACCTGCCACCTGGCGGCGATCGCAGCCCGGCTGGGCCGGACGATTAAGTGGGACCCCGCTGCGGAAAAGATCGTCGGCGACGACCAAGCGGCGGCGTTTGCCTCGCGGACTCCGCGGGCGGGCTACGAGATTCCGCGGGTGTGAGCCTGTGAGTCGGCGAGCCCGCTGGGGATCGCGTTGGGTGGAACGCCGAGTGCCGTGGCCACTGCGGTGGCCACGGTCGCAGGCGCTCCCGGAGGCTCGATCGCAATCACGGTACGACCGCTTCGGGCCACAAGGTCGGCGGTGGCGGTGTCCGCATCGACGAGCACGATGGTGCCCGCCGCTGCGACCGTGTCGACGAGTGCCTCGACGACCGCGAGCGGCGATACGCCGGCCGCCGCGGCGGCACTCGACGTCTCCGTGGCCGGAAGTCGGTCGAGCACGAGCACATCGCAGCGATCGAACGGGAATCCTCTGGCGGCAAGCGACTGCCAGTCGAGTTCGACCACGGCTGCATCGATCTCCGGCGATACGAGCAGGTCACGGGCGGCATCGGCCGTGGTGTGGGGCTCCGCGGAGCATTGCCATCCCGCCACCCATTTGCCATCTGAGCAGGTGAGCCCAGGCGAACGGCCGGCCGCACGCAGCCAGCGATCCAGGAACATCGCAGCCGCGGATGCCTGCCGGCCCATGAAGGCTGCGATTGGAATTCTCCCGGTCTCACCGGCGTTGAACAGTTCGGCTGCGATCGCCTCACCGACCGGCTGGCCGGGCCCCTGCGAGGGATTCGCATGGATCATCAATTGCGGCCCTGCGTTCACCTCGCAGACAGCCGCCCCCTGCTCTCGCGGTGGCCGGTCGATGTCTCGGGCGATCAGGTCGATCCCGGCGATGTCGAGCCCGATCGCCCGCGCCGCCCGCACGGCGATCGCGGCTATCTCAGGATGCACGCTCGCCGTCACGTCGAGCCCGTGCGTGCCAATCTGCTTGACGAGCACGCGGCGGCCGTCTGCGGGAACCGTCTCCGGCGTCACGCCCTCCTGTGCGAGTTGCGCCAGCACGGTGGCGTCGAGATCGACGGTCTTGTTCGGCATCGCCGCGGAGCGGCCACGACGTGGATCGGAGTTGATCTGGAGATCGATGAGTTCGGCGATCGTCCGGCGGCCGTCGCCGGTCACATAGATGTGCTCTCCCTTCGCGCAGGCCACCATCCTGCCGCCAACGACCAGGAGGCGATGTTCGACGCCAGGCACGAACCGCTCCACGACGACGGTCTGCTCCCGCCGTCCCTCGCCGGAAGCGATCGGAAAAGCGCGTTCGATCTCTTCGCGGGAGGAGAGATTCAGAAACACTCCCCGGCCGTGGTTGCCGTCGGCTGGTTTGACCACGACGGGCAGGCCGACCGCCTGCGCAGTCTCCCAGGCCTCGGTGGTCGACGAGACCACGCGGCCGAGAGGCACCGGCACTCCCGCCGCCGCGAGCACGTCCTTCGTCATCTGCTTTTCGACGGCGATGCCCTCGGCGATCGATGACGTGCGATCGGTCACCGCAGTCCAGATACGGCGTTGGCGGATGCCCTGGCCAAGCTGCACCATGCTCTCCCTGCCGAGCCGCCGACAGGGAACTCCACGGGCGACTGCGGCACGGACGATCAGCATCGTGCCCGGGCCGACACAGACGTCGTCGGCGAGCTCCGTGAGGCGATCGAAGGCAGCGGCGAGGTCGGAAAGGTCTCCCGCGAGCGCGTCGTCCAGAATCGCGGCGGACTCGCGGAGGCAGGCCTCCGCGAGCACCGGATCGTGGGCCTCGAGGATGATCCGAAAGAGTCCAGGTTCGCCCGCATGCGTCACCCGCAGGAACGTCGTCGCCGGCAGGCGGGCCTGGGACTGCAGCGTCAGCGCAGTCTGACCGAGCAGCCGTGGCCAGTCAGTGTGGAAGCCTTCCCTTGCTGACGTGTCAGTCGGGGTGAATGCTCCGAAGAGTTCGCGCCGTTGCGGGATCGCTGCGTCGATCCGTGCCACGGCCAAAGCCAATGCCGCGGCTGGCTGCGGCTCGCCCAGCCGGACCGTCACATCGTAGATTTCCGCCTCCCGTGCCCACACGTTTGGCGCCAACACATGCCGGCCTACGCAGATTTCCATGCCACCCGCCCGTTTTCGTACCACGTGTCGCCGTTCCGCCCAAGACTGTACCGTCCTGTAACCGAAGGTATATTAGAATAATGTGATTGCCGAACACCATCCTGATGGTTGTCCGGCACCGCCGATCGATTGCCCGTGCGGTTTCTGCAGTCTCGCAGGCTTCCGCGATGGGGCGATCCGCGTCAGACCGGTGCGTGTGCACTCCTGGCGGCGAAGCGGGTGTTTTCCAAAGGAGCGATCCTATGGTGCACAGCTTTGCGACCTGCCGCCTCTCCGCGGCGTCTGCAGTGTTGGCATGGTTCCTATCGGCGTCGGGTGCGTCTGCGGCCACCGTTTCGTTCAACCGAGACGTGCGGCCGATTCTTTCCGACAACTGCTTTTATTGCCACGGGCCGGATGCCAGCCATCGGCAGGCCGACCTGCGGCTGGACATCCGTGACGATGCCATGGCGGCCGGTGCGATCGTGCCGGGCAAGCCAGCGGAAAGCACGCTCGTGTCGCGGATCAACTCGACCGATTCGGACGAGTTGATGCCGCCGCCGGAGTCGCACAAGAAGCTCGATGCGAAGCAGAAGGAACTGTTGGCGCGCTGGATCGAGGAAGGGGCGGAATACCAGAAGCACTGGGCGTATGAAAAACCGGTGAAGGCCGAGGTGCCTGCCGGCGCCAATGGCGTGGACCATCTCGTGCGAAAGCGGCTGGCGGAGATTGGCTTGCAGCCCTCGCGTGAGGCCGATCGGCGGACCCTCATCCGCCGGCTCTCCTTCGACCTGCTCGGTCTGCCACCCACTCCTGAAGAGGTCGCGGCATTCGTCGGCGACACCCGTCCGGATGCCTACGTGGTATTGGTGGAAAGGATGCTTGCCAGCCCGCACTACGGCGAGCAGATGGCGATCGGCTGGCTCGACGTCGTCCGCTTCGCCGACACGTGCGGCTATCACAGCGACAAGCCCAGGCACGTCTGGCCGTATCGCGACTGGGTGATCAAGAGCTTCAACGAGAATCGGCCGTTCGACCAGTTCACGATTCACCAGGTGGCTGGCGACCTCGTGCCCGACGCGAATCAGGACTCGCGCGTGGGCTCCGCGTTCAACCGCCTGCTTCTCTCGACCGACGAAGGAGGCGCGCAGGCAAAGGACTACGAGGCGAGGATGCTCACCGACCGGGTGCGGGCGATCGGTGCCACGTGGCTCGGTCAGACGACCGGCTGCGCACAGTGCCACGACCACAAGTTCGACCCCTTCACCACGCGTGATTTCTATGCGCTGGGCGCCTTCTTTGCCGACATCCAGGAGGGGATCATCGCCCAGCGCGAGGATGGCATGGTGGTCGGCACTCCCGAGGAGCACAAGCGGCTGGCTGAGCTCGACGCGGCTCTCGCCGAGGCGAAGAAAAAGTTCGATGCCATCGCCCCGCAACTCGACGCGGCGCAGCAGCAGTGGGAGGCCGATATCGTCGCCTACAGCGTGACGCTGCCCGAATTGGCCGCTGATGCAAAGGCGACCGACGCCGAGAAGAACATTGCCAAACAGGTGGCGGCCAGCCTCGCGAAGGAGCCGGCCAAGCGGGACGGCAACGACAAGAACCGGCTGCGGGACTATTTCCGCGGGCGGGCCACGAAGCTGTTCCGTTCGGAGCTCGACGCCCTGGCGAAGGCGGAGAAGGATCGAAAAGACTTCTACGAGCCGTTGGCGAAGTGCCTGGTCAGCATCCACACCGACAAGCCGCGGACCGTGCGGATCCTGCCCCGAGGCAACTGGATGGACGAGTCGGGCGAGGTGATGAGGCCGGCCTTCCCGGCCTACCTGCCGCAGCCCGCGATCGAGGGACGGGATCCGAATCGGCTCGATCTGGCGCGTTGGCTCGTGTCCCGCGACAATCCGCTCACCGCGCGGGTCGTGATGAACCGCCTCTGGAAGCAGTTCTTCGGGATCGGGCTCTCGAAGGTGCTCGACGATCTGGGCGCCCAGGGAGAGCCTCCCGCGAATCCTGAACTGCTCGACTGGCTGGCCTGCGAGTTCATGGATTCCGGGTGGGACGTGAAGCACATGGTGCGGACGATCGTCACGAGCGACGCCTACCGGCAGACGTCCGTTGCCTCGTCGCAGTTGATGGCGGCCGATCCCTACAATCGCGAGGTGGCGAGGCAGTCGGCCTTCCGTGTCGATGCCGAGTGCGTCCGCGACGCGGCGCTGGTCGTATCGGGTCTGCTCGTGCCCACCATCGGCGGGCCGAGCGTGAAGCCCTATCAGCCGGAGGGCTACTGGGAAAACCTCAACTTCCCGCAGCGAACCTATCCGAACGACACGGGCGACAAGCAGTATCGCCGTGGCCTCTACACCTGGTGGCAGCGGATGTTCCTGCACCCGAGCATGCTCGCCTTCGACGCGCCGAGCCGCGAGGAATGCTGCGCCGAGCGGAATCGTTCCAACATTCCGCAGCAGGCGCTTGTGCTCCTGAACGACCCCAGCTATGTCGAGGCTGCGCGGAGCCTGGCGGCTCGCATCCTCAAGGAATGCAACGGCTCCCCGGAGGAACGGATGGCCTGGGCCTGGCGGCAGGTGCTGCAGAGGCTGCCGCGGGTCGAGGAAATGGAGACGGCGATGCCTCTCCTGCGGACGCACGTCGAACACTACAAGTCCGACCCTGCCGCCGCGGAGTCGTTGCTCAAAACAGGCCTGGCAGCCGTGCCGCCCGACGTCGACAAGACAGAACTGGCTGCCTGGACCCACGTGGCCCGCGTCCTGCTGAATCTCCACGAAACGATCACGAGGCCATGAGCATGAACGGCATGAACGGCTTGACGATGCAGCAGCACAATTGGATCGCCCGGCGGGCCTTTCTCGGTCGCTCTGCGCAGGGTGTTGGAGCGGTGGCCCTGGCGTCGCTGTCCACTCCAGGGGTGCTCGAGGCCGCTCCGCTCCGCGGTGTGCTGGAAAAGCCGCCGCTGCCACAGCAGGCGAAGCGGGTGATCTGGCTGACGATGGCCGGCGGGCCGTCGCACCTTGAGACGTTCGACTATAAGCCGAAGCTGGCGGAACTCGACGGCAAGCCGATGCCCGAGAGCATGACGAAGGGACAGCAGCTGGCGCAGCTGCAAGGCAAGCAGCTGATCTGTTTCGGTCCGCAGCATCCCTTCTCGAAGATGGGACCCAACGGCACCGAGATCTGCTCGCTCTTTCCGAATATCGGTTCGGTGCTCGGAGACATCTGCCTGATCCGGTCGATGACGACCGACGCCATTAATCACGATCCGGCCCACATGTTCATGAACACAGGGTCGCAGATCGCGGGCCGGCCGAGCATGGGTGCATGGGTGACGTATGGCCTGGGCAGCGAGGCCGCCGACCTGCCCGGCTTCGTCGTGCTCACGTCGCTCGGCCGGGGTGGCCAGAATCAGCCGATCGCGGCCCGGCAGTGGTCGAACGGCTTCTTGCCGAGCAAATATCAGGGGGTGCAACTGCGCAGCAAGGGTGATTCGGTGCTCTACCTCGGCAACCCTGCCGGCGTCACAAGGGAGCGGCAGGGGGCCGACATCGCTGCGATCAACGCGATCAATGCCCAGCACGATGCGCTGACTGGCGATCCCGAGATCGCCACGCGGATCGCGCAGTATGAAATGGCCTTTGCGATGCAGGCGAGCGTGCCGGAGCTGATGGACACGAAGAATGAGAGTCAAAAGACGCTCGAGCTCTACGGCTGCCAGCCGGGCGATGGGTCGTTTGCCTCGAACTGTCTGCTCGCGAGACGGCTGGCTGAGCGCGGCGTGCGGTTCATTCAGCTCTACCACAAGGACTGGGACCACCACGGCGGCGTGAAGGATGGCATCAAATTCAAGGCGGAGGAGATCGATCGGGCCTGCATGGCCCTGATCACCGATCTCAAGGACCGCGGCATGCTCGACAGCACGATCGTGGTCTGGGCCGGCGAGTTCGGGCGAACGCCGATGTCGCAGGGCAACGGCCGCGATCATCACAATAAGGCGATGAGCGTCTGGCTGGCCGGCGGTGGGATCAAGGGCGGGCTCGTCTACGGAGCCAGCGACGAGTTGGGCTACGCGGCGGTGGACAACGTCTGCACGGTCCACGACCTTCATGCCACGATGCTGCACCAGCTAGGCATCCAGCACGACGCCTTCAGCGTGAAGTTTCAGGGGCTCGATGCCAAGCTTACCGGCGTCGAAGGAGCCAACGTATTAAAGGACATCCTCACATGAGCCGCCCCTGCACGTCGCTGATTTGCGTGATGGCTGCACTGGCCTGCCTTGTCGCCGGCACATGCTCGGCGGCCGCCGAGCCTGCCCCTTCGTTCACCCGCGACATCAAGGGAATCCTCTCCAACCGCTGCGTGCGGTGCCACGGTCCAGATGCCGGATCGCGGCACGGCGGCGGCGACGACGGCCTGCGGCTCGATACGTTTGCCGGAGCGACGGCTGATCTGGGTGGCCATGCCGCGATCGTGCCGGGCAGGCCCGATGAGAGCGAGATCATCGCACGGATCACCTCCGACGATCCCGACCTTGTGATGCCGCCGCCTGATGCGGGCGAACGCCTGCCGGCGAAGCAGGTCGAAGTCTTGAAACGCTGGATCGCCGATGGCGCGGCCTACGAGCCGCACTGGGCGTATGTCACGCCGAAGCGGCCGACGGTTCCGGCGGTGAAGAATGCGGCCTGGCCGAAGAACGACATCGATCGCTTCATTCTCGCGAGACTCGAGGCGGAGGGACTTGCGCCGCAGCCCGAGGCCGACCGCGCGACACTCGCTCGCCGGCTCGCGCTCGACCTGACGGGTCTGCCGATCTCGCTCGACGAGATCGACGCCTTCGTAGCTGACACCGCGCCCGACGCGGTGGAAAAACTCGTTGACCGGCTGCTCGCCCACGACGGCTACGGCGAGCACATGGCCCGGCAGTGGCTCGATCTGGCCCGCTATGCCGACAGCGCCGGGTACGCCGACGATCCACCGCGGACGATCTGGGGCTGGCGGGATTGGGTGGTCCGGGCCTTCGACGCCAACATGCCATTCGACCAGTTCACGGTTCGCCAGATCGCCGGGGATCTCCTGCCGAATGCGACGCTCGACGACAAGGTCGCCACTGGCTTCCACCGCAACACGCTCACCAACAGTGAGGGTGGCACGATCGACGAGGAGTTTCGAACGGTAGCGATCGTGGACCGGGTGAACACCACCATGAGCACCTGGATGGGCACGACGATCGCGTGCTGCCAGTGCCACGACCACAAGTACGACCCCCTCTCGCAGCAGGAATACTTCGGGCTCTACGCGATCCTGAACAACACGGCCGACACGGACCGGAGGGACGAGAGCCCCGTCGTCCGGATTCCCTGGGAGCCGATCGATGCGCGACGGGCGGCGGTCGAACAGGAGATTGCCGAGATCGAGCGACAGCTCCCGCCGCCCGCCAAGGGCGTCACCGAGCCGCCGGAGTTTCGGCCGGCCCGCGATCTCGTCAAGGGACTGCGGAAGAAGCTCGATGACGAGAAGCCCGCCTCCGTGCCGGTGCTCGAGGAGCTTGTGGGCGAGAAGCGGCGCATCACGAAGCTCCAGCATCGCGGCAACTGGCAGGATCTGGGCCCCGTGGTGGCCGAGGCCGTGCCGGCCGTCTTTCCGCCGCCGGAGGTGGGCGAAGGTGGACGGCTGGATCGGATGATGCTCGCGAAGTGGCTCGTGGACGCGAGGAATCCGCTCACGGCCCGCGTGGTTGCCAACCGCCTGTGGGAACGGCTCTTCGGCATTGGCATCGTCGCGACGAGTGAGGAGTTTGGCAGCCAGGGTGAGCTGCCGAGCCATCCGGAGTTGCTCGATTGGCTGGCATGCGAACTGGTCGATCACGAGTGGGATCTCAAGGCGATCATTCGGCTGATGGTCACGAGCGCCGCCTACCGGCAGACCTCCCGAGCCACGCCCGAACTCATCGCCCGTGATCCAGAAAACAGACTCGTCGCCTGCGGACCCCGCGTGCGGCTGTCGGCGGAAGTGATCCGAGACCAGGCGCTTGCGGCGGCGGGGCTGCTCTCTCGCAAGAAGGGTGGGCCGAGCGTGCATCCCCCGCAGCCCAACCTCGGGTTGAATGCAGCGTTCGGTGGCGGCATCGATTGGAAGACGAGCGACGGTGAGGACCGCTACCGTCGCGCCCTCTACACGACCTGGCGGCGGAGCAATCCCTATCCGTCGATGGCCACGTTCGACGCGCCGAGTCGCGAGGTCTGCACAGTTCGGCGGCCGCGGACCAATACGCCTCTGCAGGCGCTCGTCACGCTCAACGACCCGGTCTATGTCGAGGCGGCGCAGGCTCTTGCCCGTCGCATGGTGCGAGAAGGGGGTTCCACGAGCCCGGAGCGGGCCGCTCGCGGCTTCCGACTCGTGCTCGCCCGGCAGCCGACTGCAGCCGAGATCGACCGGCTGGTCAGGCTGCATGACGATGCACTGGCGGGTTTTCGAAATGATCCCGACGATGCGAAGAAGATGGCGACCGATCCGCTCGGGCCGGTGCCATCGGATCTGGCCGTCACTCTCGACGATCTCGCCTCGTGGACCGTCGTCGCGAATGTCATCCTGAATCTCGACGAAACCTTCATGTGTCCGTGACGGAGAGTGAGCTATGGATCCGATCTTCGAACACAAGCTGCTGGCAACTCGTCGGCATCTCCTCGGCAGCATGGCTGGCGGCATCGGTGCGTTGGCGATGCGCGATCTGCTTGCTGCTGGCACGGCGACGCCTGCGGCCGCGACCGACCCGATGGTGGCAAAACTGCCACCGTTGCCCGCCAAGGCAAAGCGGATGATCGTCATCCATCTGACGGGCTCGCCGCCCCACCTCGACCTCTACGACCACAAGCCCGAACTGGTGAAGCACAGTGGAGAGGACTGCCCCGCCGAGACGATTGCGGGCAAGAAGTTTGCCTTCACCAGCGGCACGCCCAAGCTGCTCGGCACGCCGCGAAAATGGGTCCGCTGTGGCGACAGTGGCATGGAGCTTTCCGACGCGATCCCAAACCTGCACCGCGTGGCCGACAAGCTCTGCCTCGTGAAGAGCATGTTCACCGACCAGTTCAACCACGCCCCGGCCGAGCTGATGGTCTACACGGGCAGTCCCCGTGCGGGCCGGCCGAGCCTCGGCAGCTGGGCGACCTACGGCCTCGGCAGCGAGAATGCCAATCTGCCCGGGTTCGTGGTGCTGATCTCGTCGGGCGTGCAGCCCAACGGCGGCACGAGTAGTTTCGGGTCGGGGTTCCTGCCGAGCGTCTACCAAGGCGTGCAGTGCCGGTCGAAGGGCGATCCGGTGCTCTATGTCTCGGATCCGCCGGGCATGGACCGGGCGCTGCGGCGGGCGAGCCTCGACGCCCTCAGGGACCTGAACGAACTGCAGGCGAAGGAACTCGGCAACCCCGAAACCGTCACACGGATCGCGCAGTATGAACTGGCCTTCCGGATGCAGGCGAGCGTGCCGGAGGTGATGGATATCTCCCGGGAGCCGCAGGAAGTGCTCGACGCCTACGGCGCGAAGCCGGGCAGCCCGAGCCTGGCCAACAACTGCCTGCTGGCTCGCCGCCTCGTCGAGCAGGGGGTTCGGTTCGTCCACCTCTTCGACTGGGGCTGGGATTTTCATGGCACCGGCCCGCACGAAGACATCCGGGACGGCCTCACCAAGAAGGCCGCGACGTTCGACAAGCCGGCCGCGGCGCTCATCGAGGACCTCGAGCAGCGTGGGATGCTCGACGACACGCTCGTGCTCTGCACGGGCGAGTTTGGCCGGACGCCGTTCCGCGAGGGCCGCACGGCGGGTGGCGGCATCCTGGGCCGCGACCACTATCCAGACTGCTATTCGGTCTGGATGGCGGGTGGCGGCGTGAAGCCGGGCTACGTTCACGGCGAAAGCGACGATCTCGGCTTCAAGGCGGCCCGCGACCAGGTGCACATCCACGATCTGCAGGCCACGATCCTCCATCTGCTCGGCTTCGATCACACGAAGCTGACCTACCGCTTCCAGGGGCGGGATTTCAGGCTCACCGATGTTCACGGACAGGTTGTGAAGGGTATTCTGGGCTGATGGCCCCTACCACGATCGTCTGGTTTCGTCACGACCTGCGACTGGACGACAATCCAGCTCTTGCTGCTGCGGCTGCCCGTGGCGCGGTCGTGCCGGTGTTCATCTGGGCGCCGGAGGAGGAGACGCCGTGGGAGCCAGGGGCGGCCTCACGGTGGTGGCTGCACCAGTCGCTGGGCAGACTCTCGGCGGCGGTCGAAAAGGCGGGCGCGTCGCTCGTGATCCGCCGCGGACCCTCGCTCGACGCGCTGCGCACACTCGCCAGAGAATTTTCCGCCACGCATGTCGCCTGGAACCGGCGGTATGAGCCGGCCGTCATCCGCCGCGACACGGTGATCAAGAAGGCGCTCGCGGACGATGGGCTCGCCGTCGAAAGCCACAACGGCAGCCTGCTCTTCGAGCCGATGCACGTCGCCACGAAGGAGGGAAAGCCGTATCAGGTGTTCACGCCCTTCTGGCGGTCGCTGCTGGCCCGCGATGAGCCGGTCGAGCCGGGGGCAACTCCCCGAAAGCTTCGCGCCGCTGCAGCGACCGTGAAGGGAGGAAAAACGCTTTCAATCGATTCGCTCGGGCTGCTGCCTGCGATCGACTGGGCTGGCACGATGCGAACGACATGGACGCCCGGCGAGGAGGGCGCCCTGCAGCGGCTGAAGGTCTTCCTCGGTCGTGGTGTCACCGCCTACGGCACGGAACGCGACCGTCCCGATCACGAGGGCACCAGCGGGCTGAGCCCGCACCTCCACTTCGGCGAGATTTCGCCGCGGCGGGTCTGGCATGCCGTCCGCGAGACCGTCGGCGGGACGCCCGCGGCCAGAATCACCGGCAGCCCTGAGGTCTACCTGCGGGAACTGGGCTGGCGGGAGTTTGCCAATCACCTGCTCTACCACTTTCCCCACACGACCGACGCGCCGCTCCGTGCCGACTACGCAAGATTTCCCTGGGCAAACGATCCCGTCGGCCTCCGGGCGTGGCAGCGGGGGCGGACTGGCTTCCCCATCGTCGATGCCGGCATGCGGCAGCTCTGGGCCACTGGCTGGATGCACAACCGGGTGCGGATGATCGTGGCGAGCTTCCTCGTCAAGGATCTGCGGGTGAGTTGGCTGGAAGGAGCGAGGTGGTTCTGGGACACGCTCGTCGACGCGGATCTCGCCGCCAACACGCTCGGCTGGCAGTGGGCGGCCGGCTGCGGCGCCGACGCGGCTCCATACTTCCGGATCTTCAATCCCACCAGCCAGGCGCAGAAGTTCGACCCCGATCAGGCCTACGTGCGGCAGTGGGCGGGGCTTGGCCGCGACTATCCCGAACCGATCGTCGACCATGCCGAAGCACGAAAGCTCGCCCTCGAGGCACTCAAGGTCGTGTCGGCCGGCAGGAAATAGCCGCTACTTTTTCAGCTTTTTCTCGACGTCTGCCATCGTCGCCCGCACCTGATCGACGATCGTTTTCTGCGAGGTAGGCTCGGGCACCTTGTCGGCCGCCTTGTCGGCCTCCTTGAGCAGTGCCAGCGCCTTCTTGTTGTCGCCATTGGCACTTGTGGCCCTGGCCACGGACAGGAGTGCATAGGCCCTGCTCTCGGCGCGTTCGACACTCTTGGCAGAGGCTTCCGCATCCGTGAGAAGTTTTTCAGCATCCTTTTTCTTTCCCGTTTGCGCCTGCACTTCGGCCGCAGCCGAGAGCGCTTGCGCCTTTGCCCGCGGTTCTTCGAGAGTCTTGGCCGCTTCCAACAATTTGTCGACCACGTCGCTGGCGGCATCAGCGAGTCCGCTGCGGGTGTATCCCAGGGCCACGGCCGCCCAGGCCTCGGCACGGAACCGCTCCTCGACGCTGGCCGCCGCATCGGCTGCCTTCTTCAGCGTCTCCTTCGCCTGCGCAGAGTCTGTGTTGGCCTTGTAGAACGCCCCGGCGTCGGCGAAAAGCTTGGCCTTGCGGACCGGGTCTTCGATCGTGTCGGCCAGACCGCAGGCCTGGCCGAGGGCTTCGCGGGCGGGCTTGCGATCGCCGATCTCAGCGAGGAAGCCGGCGATCTCGACCAGCCGCGGTGCAAAGAGGTTGGCGTCGCCCTCGCCCTTCAGCTTTTCAAGTGCCTTCGCGGCGGTTTGCTTCGCGCCCGACTCGTCGTTTTTGGCGAACTGTGCCCTCGCGATCTTGAGCAGCGCGGCTGCCTGACGATCGGGCGTCTTCTCCTTCTCGGCATTCTTCAGCCGCTGCTCGATCGTCAGCGCCGGCTTTTTCTTGGTGCCACAGCCCGCGGCGGGCAGAACCGCTGCCAGGCCCATGATGATGATGAGGCACGAACGGATCGAGTCAAACTGGCGCATGAGAGGCAACTCCGGAAAGCAGAGGCGGCGACGGTGGTTTTGGAACCTACGGCAATCGGGCATCGACGGCAGTCGATGCCGTCAGAATTTCAGGCGGGCTCGCGACAGGCGGGCATGCGTCTCCGCCATCAGATCGTCTTCAGCCGACTCATCCTCGGCTTCATAGGTCGCCGAGAATCGCAGGTAGGCACCGCAGTCGTCCCACGGCACGGTCGAGATCGAGAGATCGTGAATCAGGAACTGGCTGGCATCCTGCGCCGTGGCGAAGACGCGGTCGCCGGCTCCCTTGGGACTCTTCGTGTAGAGGAAGTAGGTGCCGCCCGGCATGTCGCACTCGAAGCCGACGGCCCGCAGCACACCGACGAGTTTCTCCAGGCGACGGCGGTACTTCTCCCGGACGTGTCGCGGAATCGTGGGATCGGCGAGCGCCGCGGCACCCGCCTTCTGGATCGCCATGAACTGTCCGGAGTCGCAGTTGTCTTTCACGTCGGCGAAGGCGCGGACGATTTTTTCGTGGCCGCAGACCCAGCCGAGCCGCCAACCGATCATGTGGAAGCCCTTCGACATCGAGTGCACCTCGACGCCCACCTCCTTGGCACCATCGATCGACAGGAACGACAGCGGTTCGTCGTCGTAGGAGAGCATGATGTGGGCGGCATCCTGCACCACGATGATGCGATGCTTGTGGGCGAAGGCGACGACCTGTTCATAGAAGGACCGAGTGGCCGTCTTGCCGGTCGGGCTGTTGGGATAGCAGAGCACCAGGAGTTTGGTGCGGGCCAGCACGTCGTCGGGAATGCCGGCCAGGTCGGGAAAGAAATCGTTCTCCGGCACCAGCGGCAGCCTGTGGACCACGCCGCCAAACCAGCGTGTGGCCGTGCCCGCGACCGGATAGCCGGGCACCGTCATCAGCGTAACGTCGCCCGGGTCGATGAATGCCGCGGGGAGCATGGCATAGGCGGTCTTCGACCCGATGCAGTGGTTGATCTCCTTGACGGGGTCGAGGCTGACCCCGAACTCCCGCTGCATAAACGTCGCCACCGCCTCCTTGTAGGCCGCGATGCCGTTGTCGGCATAGCCACGGTTCTCGGGCCGGTCCACCTCCCGCCGCATCACTGCGCGGACGCTCTCGGGGGCCATCTCGTCGTTCTCACCGATGCCGAAGTCGAGCATCCGCCTCTCGGGATGCTCGGCCAGGGCCTGCCGCTTGGCCCGCTTGATCAGTTCGAACTTGTAGATCTCGTTGCCCTTGCCGTAGCCCGCCCCGCCGATGCGTTGGGCAAAAAGATCCTGAAACCAGGGGTCGGCTGCTGTTTCGGTGGTGGATGTCGTGGTGGTTGCCATGAAGCGCGGTTGGTGTGGTTCGGCAGGATTGAAACGGGCGATTCCCAGCACATGCGTGGAACCATCAGAGGCCAGTATAGGAAAGGTCGGCAGGAGAGCGATCCCGTCCGAATGGTCGCTCGCATGGGGGGGGTAGGCGAGGCCGACTCGTGGTCGCCAGGGCCTGAAAAACCGTGGGTTTTCAGCCGTATTTTTGCAGATTTGATTCGGCCGCGACCCCTGTGTGGACTAGATAGTCAAGGAGTTCACCAGCCATGCCCACCCACGCGACCATCCCAGGAGCCTTCGGGCCGTTTGACGGCGACTTTGATCCGTTCGAGGACGATGAGGACGTGGGTGTCTTGATCCCGCTGGAGTAGCTGAGTTGGCGGAACAGCCCGACAGGGCTAGGTCACAGGGTCGGCCTTGTGCTGACGGATAGCCGTCGTAGCCCGCCGTCGGGCTTCGATCGCGTCGCCGATCTCCGTCGCCAGGCCGGGCGATCGCTGCAGGCACGCAGCCATCTGCACCGCCTCGAAGGCCACGACGGTGACGTCGGTCTCGGCCACCACCCGCAACTCGCTGGGCCTTCCTGCGGAAATCGTTGCCTCGCCATAGAAATCCCCGGGGCCAAGCCTGGCGATCTGCATCTCAACGCCATCGGAGTCGCGGGCCGTCAAGGTGGCAGAGCCCTCCACCAAGAGCGTAAAGCCGTTGTGCGTGCTTCCGAAGGGAAGCATCTCACCTCCCGCTGAAAACATCAGCACGCGGGCCCCCGCCGGCGAGAGTTCACGGCCGGCCGAACCCTCAGCCCCATTCCCTGGCCCAGTACGTGCCCCTGTCCGTCGCTCGTCCGCGTCCAGCAACGCCTCGCGAACGTGCCGATACCGCGGAAATCGTTCGAGGAGTTCCGCCGGCGTCGGTGCCGGTGGCGACGGGGATTCACCATGCCGGTATTGGACGGCAATCGGGAAGGGAATCTGCAGCCCATGGCGGCGGGCGACATACCAGATCCGAGTGAGGATCGCATCGCGGACTGGCAGCACGTCCTCATACCGGGCGACGGTGAAGAACAGCCGGTAGGTGATCGAGAAGTCGCCGTAGTTGAGGGTGTGCACCTCCGGGGGCGGCTGCCGCAAGACGCCCGCTGTGGTCTGGAGCAGTTCGAGCATTGCTCGCTTCACCATGTTGGGTGGATGGTCGTAAGAGAAGCCCATGTCGTAGGTTTCGGTCCGCTCGAGTGTCGGCCGGGAGAGGTTGCTGAACGACTCCTTGTAGAGCGAGACATTCGGGATGATTCGCATCTCGTGGAGCAGCGTCTCGATGTGCACGCTTCGCCAGTTGATTTCGATCACCTTGCCCGTCGTGCCGTCCGCAATCAGCCAGTCGCCGATATTGAGCGGACGCTCCAGGAGTAGCATCAGGCCCGAGACGATATTGCCGAGTGGCTCTTGCAGCGCGAGGCCGATCACGATGCTGCCGAGACCCAGAGCCGTGAGCGCGCCCGAGATCTCCTGCTTCCAGACCTGCGAATAAATGATCGCGGCCCCGATGGCGATCAGGATTGCCCGAGTCAGGTCGCGGAGCAGCTTCGGGACCCTCTCCTGCCATGATCCCGGCGTGGCCGCCCCGAAGACGCCGTCATTGACAAAGGAGAGACCCGCATAGAGCACGCAGAGCCAGAAGCCGGTCTGCACCAGCCGCACGAAGATGGTGTCGGCAGGAAGCTGCCAGACATCCGTCACAAACAGCATGGCGGCTAGCGCCGGCACGACCAGGTTGCGAAGCGCCCGCAGCGTGGGCGTGAGGGCCCATCGTCGCCGCTGCCCAGAATTGATCAGCTCTGTAAGCAGCAGCAACAGCAGAGGAAAGCCCACCACCAGGAGGGCGGCGGGCACCAGCGGGATCGTTGCCGAGGGAAGTGAATCGGTCATGTTTGTTGGTTGCTCATGCTCGATGATGGCATGGTCGTCACGCCTCCGTCGCCTGCTTGAGTCGCCATGTCTTCACGCTCCCCTGGCCGCGGAGTTCGAGATGGAAGGGGCCCTCGAAGGCATAGAGGTCGTTGAGACGATCGTGAACCTGCTGGGTGACGTGTACCGCGGTCCCGTCGTGGGCGGCCAGCCGCGAAGCGATGGTGACCGTGTCGCCCCAGAGGTCGTAGAGAAACTTATGGCGGCCGACCACGCCCCCGACGACCGGCCCGGAATTGATGCCGACAGACAGCGTGAGCGGCGCGGCGTGCTCGCGGTCGAAGGCGGCCACAATCTTGATCAGCTCCTGCGCGAAGAGCAGTACGCGGGCGGCGTGGTCGGGCCGGCTGACCGATAGCCCGCAGACGGCCAGATAGATGGAGCCGACGGCCCGGACCTTCTCCACGCCGCACTTTTCGGCAGCCTCGTCGCAGGCAGCCACGAGATCGCCCAGGAGCGAGATGCCGCGGCCGTCGTCGCTATGGCCGCCCAGTTCATCCACGTGTCGAAACTCTGCCACGAGCACCGTCACGTCGGCGAAACGACGCGTGGCTTTCTCGTCGCCGTCCCGCCGTTGCTCGATCGCGGAGGCCGGCAGGATATTGAGGAGGAGTTGCTGGTTCTCCGCCGCCCGCTCCTCGAGTTCGGCCCGCTGGCGTCGCAGACTGGCCGACATCTCGTTGAACACGCCCGCCAGTTCGCCAAACTCATCCCGGGTATGCAGATCGACGCTCACGGCCGACTCGCCGGCACCAATCCGGCGGGCCGCGGCGGCGAGTTGCTTCAGCGGTCGCACCAGCAGCCAGGAACTCACCAGGGCCAGCAGCGTCGTCGCCAAGGCCAGGGCCGTTGCGGCCAGCAGGGCTTTTCGAGCGTAGTCGTGGATGGGCTTGTAGGCCTCGGCGACGTCCATCTCGGCGACCACCGCCCAGCGCAGCGAATCAAGGTCGAGAGGCCCGTAGGAGCTGAGCACCGGGATACCGCGGTAGTCGGTGATGGTGGTCAGTCCCTCATGCCCGAGCATCGCCTGCTCGGCGCTGAAAGTCTTCACGGGCAGCTGGTTGATAACGGTTTGCTGCCTCTCGATCTGGTCCACGACCGAGGCGGTCACGCTCGACGTCCGTAATGCTGTCACGAAGGCCTTCGGATCCTCGACCATGAACCGGCTGCGACTCCGCATCGTGAAGTCGGGTCCCACGACGTAGCACTCGCCAGTCGTCCCCATGCCCTCGCGCTCCCACTGGAAATAGCCGGTGAGGAGTTCCACGATCCGATCGATGGGAAACTCGAGGGCGAGAATGCCCACCATTTCAGTCCCATTGAAGATGGGTGAGAGGACGAACCCGACGGGACGGCCCAGATCGGGCCGATAGAGTTCGGTGTCGACGACCCGGAAGGCATCGCGGTCGCTGGTCCGGGTCAGGGTCTCCGCCGCCTTGGCGAGATTCGTGGTGGCATAGGGGCCGCTTCGCAGGCTGGTCGCGAAGTCTGGTCGCTTGCGGAGTGAATAGATGATCTCCAGGGTGTCGTCATCGATGAGCAGAATGTCCTCGTAGCCAAACATCGTGGCCAGCCTTTCAAACCGCTCCTGCACGGCGGCGTGCGCCAGACCGTAAAGGGAGTCATCCTCGCTGGGATCGGCGGGCTGCTGAGGATCGACAGCACTGTGGGAGGCCGCCAGATAGTGGTACTGGAGATACCTCTGGGACGGTTCTGCCGGGATGTATTGTTCGGGCTGGGGAATGCCCCCCAGATTGTCTTTGAGCTTTGGCAGGAAGTGCGTGGTGTAATAGCTCCGAAGCGCCTCCTCCTGATCGGCGGTGAGTCGCTCTTCTCCCAGACCACGGTAGGCCTGCTTGAAGTTCAGCATCGCCTCCCCTGCCAGCTTGCCGTCGGAGAGCGAGAGCGACTGGTCACGGAGCGCTTCGAGCATTGTCCGCAGGCCGCTCGTCTTGGAGTGCCGCACGCTCTGCAGGTGGTTCTGCACGGCGTTGGTGAGGGCCGAGCGGGCCGACTGGTAGCCGATCCAGCCGATCGCGAAGATCGAACCGAGGCTTACCAGCAGCATCAGGAGGATGAATCGCGACTGTACGCCGATCCGTTCGAGCCCCAGCATGCACGATCCCCGTGGTGTGGAGTGGTTCAAAAAACTGAACCGCAAAGGCTACAACCGGGACGCCCCTCGGGCAACGCGCAGGGGTCGGAGGTTCGCCTCGCCGGAACGGCAGATGCTCCGTCGCTTCGGCGAGGATACGCCTGAGGCTCCTGCGTCTCCGCCGATTCCGGTTTACCTCCAGCGTTCGACGGGTCGCTATCGTTCGTACACCGTCTTGCCCTCTTTGATCGTCTGGAGCACCCGGATGTCTTTGATGGTCAGGGGCTCGACCTTCAGCGGGTTCTTCTCGAGAATCACGAGGTCTGCGAGCTTGCCGGCCTCGAGCGTGCCTTTCGTGGCTTCCTCTTTCAGTTGATACGCGGCCAGTGCTGTCACGGCACGAAGGGCGGCATAGGGTGGAACCCGCTCGTCGGGTCCGACCACCACACCGCTCGACGCAGTCCGGTTCACGCCAGCATCGACGAGCGCCAGAATCGACGGCACCGGCGATACGGGGGCGTCGTGTGAGAATGTGAAGGGTAGGCCCATCCGCAGGAACGTGCGGGCAGGCAACGCGACGGCGGCACGATCTTTCCCCCAGAGCTTCAAGACTCCGTCCCCACCGGGCACCACCGACGCGGTGAGGAAGCTGGGCACGGCACCATAGGACTTGATCTTCTCGATCTGTTCAGGCCGGAGATAGCTGGCGTGGACAAATACGGGGCGGTGGTCCCGCATGCCATGCTTTTTCACTGCCTTGGCGATTGCAGCGAGCGCCTGGTCAGCGGCTGCGTCGCCGTTCATGTGCATGTGAATCTGCAGGTTCGTGGGCCAGTAGGTGTCGAAGGCGGCGTCGAGCACCGCGTCGGGGATCTGCCGATAGCCGCTGAATACTCCCGACCTGCCTGGCGGGTTGGTGGCATAGGGCTGCGTGAACCAGGCGGTGTCGATGCTGCCGTCGAGCCAGAACTTGATGCCGCCGAGCCGCACACGATTGACGTATCGCGTATCGAGGTCTGGCCGGTCAGCGAGGAGTTTTTCGCGGGTGCCATCGGGTTTGGGGTTGTATTGCGAGGACACGTTGTAGGCAGCGGCGACCGTATCGTCGACGTTCGAATCCTTGGCCGCGACATAGAGATCGATCGGCAGCAGCTGCTTGTCAATCGCGTTGACAACGATCCCGATGTCATCGTTGCCGAGCCCGAGTCCCGCCTCCATCGCGGTCGTGTGGCCATGGCTTGCCCAGACCTTCGCAGCACCGGTGATGGCGTCGTCGGCGAGCTGACCCGTGAAAGGGGGACGCTTGCTGCGGACAGCGTTGAGGGCCGTTTCCTCCATCGGACCGAGCAGCGACGTGCCATTGGCCTTGCGTGCAAAGGAGCCCCCCTTCGGATCCGGCGTGGCAGCCGAGATGCCTGCTGCTCTGAACACAGCGGAGTTGCCGGCCCCAAGGTGGCCGGAACTATCGACGATCATCACGGGACGATCTGCCGAGATCGCGTCGAGTTCCTCGACAGTGGGCGGGCGTCCCTCCTTCATGCCGCGGGCCTGATAGCCAAACCCCACGATCCAGCCGTCGGCAGGAGTGCGGTGTGCCTGCTTCTTCATCCGCTCGATCAGATCGGGAATGCCGGTCACACCAAAGAGGTTGGCATCAACGAGGTTCTTGCCGAAATAGACCATGTGGCCGTGGGTGTCGATGAACCCGGGGAGCAGTGTCGTGCCTGCCAGATCAACGGTTTTTGTGGCAGGACCGACGTGTTTTTTCACGTCGGATGCGGGGCCGATGAAGAGAATGGTTCCGTTCCTCACGGCCAGACTCTCGGCATATTCAGCTGCGTCGCCGCGCATGGTGAGGATGTCGCCGCCGGAGTAGACGGTATCGGCGATCTGGGCGACCGCCGGCTCGGCGAGCGACACAAGGGAAACAACGACTACCGACAGGAAGGAGTGGAGGTGCACCAGTTTGGAAAACATCATCGTGCCCTGGGATAAATCGTGGAGAAGGAGATGGCGAGAATGTAGCTCGCCACGCGAAAACGATCCACGGTCTGACGGCGTCCGGGAGACTACGCCGACGGCGCAACGCCATACAGCGCCGCGACGAGCGACCGAGTCCGCGGGCCGGGGAGTGCCCCCGGATGCATAGCGCTGGGAATGAAAGCGAATCCCAGCCCCAGGGATGGATCCGCAAACGCGAGGGATCCGCCGGCACCGGGGTGCCCGAAGGCGTCGGGGCATGGCCCGAAGATGCCGTGTGCGTTGGTCATGAACCCTGCAGAAAAGGATGTCTGGTCGATGAGCACGCGGTCGGGGCCGTTGCTCAGCGTGGTCCTCATCGCGGCGCGGCTTTCGTCGCGGAAGAACGGTGAGCCATCACCGCCGAGGAGCGAGTAGAAATGGGCCAGAGCGTCGGCCGTGGCGATCGCGCCGAGCGATGGCAGGGAAGCGGTACGCATGGCGGGCGAGTTCATTG
The DNA here is from genome assembly GCA_945877135.1 of Candidatus Kuenenia stuttgartensis. Lineage (GTDB taxonomy): Bacteria > Planctomycetota > Planctomycetia > Pirellulales > UBA1268 > CAMCQY01. Next base: position 27,810 of record CAMCQY010000009.1, on the reverse strand, counting down.
CCGCTGGGCTGAGAAGTCCGCCCGGTTCGCTCAGGGCGCGCCGGGTGAGCGAGGAGCGGTCAACGAAGGCCTTCGTGAAGGGGCCAGGCGCCGGTGGTGTTTTGGGAGCGATGACGGTGGCTGCGGTGTCGATCAGCTCCGCTGGCAGTCCAAACCAGAGATCGAGTCCGAGTGGGCGGCGGAAGATCCGTTCCCAGAAGGAGCCCAGCGTTTCGCCTGCCAGGCGGCGGACGATCTCGTCGAGCAGAAAGCCGAAGGTGCGGGCACCGTAGCCGTGGCTGCCATCGGCCGGCCAGTTCGGCGGTTGCGCCGCCAAAGATGCCACCACTGCCTCATGATCGGTGATCGCCAGGCCCTGCTGGTCGATCGCGGCGAGGCCGGCCTGATGGGAGAGCACGTGTGCGAGTGTGATTGTGTCCTTCCCGGCGGCAGCGAATTCAGGCCAGAGTTCTGCGACGGAGGCGGTGAGAGAAATGCGATGTTCTTGCAGGACGTGCAGGGTGCAGGCTGCGGCAACGCCCTTGCTCGCCGACCAGATCAGACAGGGCGTCGAAGCGGTCCACGACCGTCCCTCTGCCGCCTCGCCACCGTGCAGCGAGAGCAGAGGCTGTCCATTCCGCCAGACGGCGAGCGACGCTCCCCCGGCAAACACGCCAGCCGGCGCCTGCCCCGTAATGGCCGCAAAGGCCTGCTCGAGGCGGTCGAGGGCTGCGGCCTGTTCAAAGCCGTCATCCGCATGCGGCGCGGTAAAGCCTAGCGGCACGCCTGGTTCCATGGCATTTTGGCGATCAGCATGGCCATGCCGCAGGTATCAGTGACACCCGCAAACACGAGGCCGCACCCAATGAATCCGGCCAATCCGATGCCGATCTGTCGCCACATCGGGTCAGGCCCAAACGCGGCGAGAGCGGCTCCGGCGGCCACCAACGCCCCGGCTGCGATGCGGACCTGCCGTTCGAGCGACATCACTTTCCGCCCACGCACGACCGGCACTCCGGCGGACTCGCAGGCTGCCGTACCGCCCTCGACGCTGATCATGTCCTTCAGTCCCGCAGCCAAGAGTTTCTCGCAGGCCTTCTGGCTGCGGCCACCCGACTTGCAGACAAAGTAGACCGGCCGATTGCCGGCGAGCGACTCGATTTCTTTCGGGTCGAGCCGGTCAAGTGGAATGTTATGTGCGAAATCGACGTGCACCTCGCCAAACTCGGCGGGCGTCCGAACGTCAATGAGCGTCACCTTTTCGCCGCGGCGACGAAGATCGGCAAGCGTCGAGGGAGAGATCGTGGCGACCATGGAATCCTCCTCTGGGAGCATGGGGCGATGACGGCGTCATCGCTGACAGGCACATAATGAATCAGCCAGTACCAACGTCCCTGCACTATATCGGGACAGTCCGACACGTGAACAAGACCGATTCCCTGTTTTTCCATCGACAACGCGAAATAGGCTGCCTTGGAACCCTGAGTCGCTCTGGCTGTGAACGCAAGGGCTTCAATGCGGCGCTGGAGCCCGTTTCCACACCGTCTTGCCCTCCTTGATCGTCTCATCGACACGAATTGTACGAATCGTGGTCGGTGGCACCGTGAGTGGATTATCGGAGAGGATCACGAGGTCGGCGAGTTTCCCGACCGCGATGGAACCCTTCTTCGCCTCCTCGCCGTAGAGCCTTGCACCGTCGATCGTGACGGCCTCCAAGGCCTCAAGCGGCGTGCTCCGCTCGTCGGCACCGATCGTCTGGCCCGAGCGAGAGGTGCGGTTGACTGCCGTGTGGATCGTGAAGATCTGGTCGAGCGGCGCGACGTTAAAGTCGGTGTGGTTGGCGGGCCGCAGGCCGATCGCGCGGGCCGACTTCATCGGGCTGATAAAGTCCGCCTGTGCCCTCCCGCGGTTGGCCACGTGAGTGTCGCCAAAATAGAAGCAGTGGATCGTGAAGAAGGAGGGCGTGATGTTCCACGCCTTGTACTTCTCCAGTTGATCGCGGCGGATGAACTGCGAGTGGACGCCGACCGTGCCGCGCGGCTTCGTCGGCTCGCCGCCCGAGGCGACGCGATGGGCCTCGAGCAACGCGTCGATCGCGGCGTCGCCGTTGCAGTGGACGAAAAGCGTGGCCCCGCCGTCGTAGACCTTCTTGACGGAGTCGTTGAGCACGGGCTGCGGAAACGAAAGGTCTCCCCGCCAATCCTTCTGCCCCGCCGGCCCGTCGGTGAGGTAGGGCGTGGTGAAAGCGGCGGTGCGGCCCTGTGGCGAGCCGTCCATCACGACTTTCACCCCACCGATGCGGAGATGGTTCCGGTACTCAGGCTCGTTCGCGGGCAGCTTGCCGGCGAAGACGGTATCGATCTCCGTGATGAAGGGAAGCATCACCACGTCGAGCTTCAACTCGCCGCGGTCGGCGAATGCGCGGAGCAGGTCCACCTGGTGCTTCATCGTGGCCCCCTCCTGTGCCGTCGTGATGCCCTCGCGCAGGTAGACTTCCTGTCCGGTCTTGAGGAGTGCGATCGCCTCATCGCCGTCTGGACCAGGCACCTTCGAAAAGATCGGGAGAAAGGCCGTCTCGAAGAGGAGACCGTTCGGCTCGTTGGAGCCTGGCTCGCGGCCGATCACACCGCCCGTCGGCGTGGGCGTGGCGGCGGTGACGCCATACAGGGCAAGGGCTTTCGAGTTGAGCATCGCGCCGTGGCCCGACACGTGCACCAGAATCACGGGGTTGTCGGGGAAGGCGGCGTCGAGTTCCTGTTTCGTCGGTGGCCGCCGTTCCGCCAGCAGTTCGGGGTCGTAGCCGAAGCCCATCACGAACTTTCCCGGCCCCAGCGTTCGCCGCTCCTGCACCTGCTTGAGGGCTGCGATCACGTCGGCCACGTTGGTGCAGGTCCCGGCGGGGGGCGAGGCGCACAACGCCTGCGTCTGCACGTCGATGAGCGAGAAGAAATGGCTGTGGCCGTCCACGAAGCCGGGCACGAGCGTTCTGCCACCGAGGTCGATCACCTCGGTCGCCTCGCCCTTGTGCTGCATCACGTCGGTCTCGCTGCCGACCGCCACGATTCTTCCTTCGGCGATAGCCACCGCCTCGGCGGTCGGCTGCGCGGGGTTCACAGTGACGATCGGTCCGCCGCGGATGATGCGGTCGGCCGGCGCGGCCGCCACGATCCGGGTGATGGCAAACAGCGTGGCAATCGCCGCGACGGGGGCGGCTTGAAACAGACGACGCATGGGGAGCTCTCATTTGGGGCAGGCGGATAGCGGTACGACGGGTATTCTGTGGCTCAACTACTCTCGCGTAAAGAGTCGCGGAGCGATACCGAGGAGACGAAGCATGACCACCGTCCAGCCCGGCCGGTACCGACACTACAAAGGCAATGAATACACGGTGCTCGGCGTCGCCCGGCACAGCGAGACGCTCGAAGAACTCGTCGTCTACCGGCAGGAATATGGCGATCACGGTCTCTGGGTGAGGCCAGCGGCGATGTTTGCCGAGACCGTCGTGGTGGACGGCGATGCCGTGCCGCGCTTCCGGTTGACGGGGTGACAAGTCAACGCAGCTGGAGGTCGAAATTGCGAAGCTCTATGAAAAAGGAGTGGCCCTGAAGGACGAGGCTGGCGTTCGATGGAGCGAGAAGATGGCCGAGCTGAAGGCTAAGCAGAAGGTGGCCCGCGAGAAGTTGGATGAGATTGGCACATCCACCGGCGAGGCGTGGGGCCGTATGGAGAAGGGGGCTCAGGCAGCGCTGGATGATCTGCGGAAGGCCTGCCAAGACGCCACCAAGGAGTTCTAAACAGGACAGGCACCGCAAGCTGCGGAACGTGGTTTGTCTAGAAAAGCCCGTCGCTTCGTAGCTTGGCCTCGACGACGTCCGCCATGTCACGGGCCTGCTCTTCGAGTTCCTGCACGAGTTCCTCGTCGTCAGCGTCGACGGCACGGCGGGCGAGATACAGCAAATACAGTGCTTCGTTGCGCCACGCCTTGAGCCAATCCGGCCGCGTGGAGACCGGGCGGTAGATCATCCGCTCCAGTCTGTCGAATTCGTCGTTTGTGAGACTCATGGGGAGTGAAAAGGGGACGCGAAAAGCCAGAACGGGTGGATCACGACGAGTCGACGATGGATTCGTACGCCGCATTCCGGAACGTGCCGGTCCCCGACTCCCCGTAATCGAGGCCACGTATAGGATACGGGTTCTGAGTGGCAGCACGCCCCGGGAATAGGTGAGTTTTCCATTCCCGGCAAACTTCTCTTGCGTGATGAAATAAATCTCAGACTTGTGCCGGGTATTTCATCGCGGCATGGAAGGTTGCAGCCATGACACTCCATGTAAAAAAGGGCACCGACTGGAAATCCGTCTACGCTCAGGCCAGGTCGTTCGCGCCAGAAGCCTTTGAGACCGATCGAATCAACAACCTGATTATGGGCGAATGGGCTTCGGTCGGTACACCCTCGACCCACGTGAATCCAGTGGACCAAATGCCGATCGAAGGTCCGCCGAAGATAGACCACCAGACCGCGATTGATGCTGTAGCAGCGGCTGCCCGCCAGCACAAGTCTTGGGGTTTGGTGAGTCTCGACGAGCGCATGGCACGGGTGAGTGCCGCCTTGGTGGGTCTTCGCAAAGCTCGCGAGACTATTGCGCTGTTACTGGTCTGGGAGATTGGCAAACCGTGGAGACTGGCGTGCGCCGATGTCGACCGCTGTATCGACGGAGTGGAATGGTACCTGACCCAAATTGACCGTCAGCTCAAGGGTCGTTCACCACTCAGTGGGCCGATTTCCAACATCGCGTCATGGAACTACCCGATGAGTGTTCTCGTTCACGCAGAGTTAGTCCAGGCGCTGGCCGGAAACGCTGTCATCGCGAAAACACCCTCACAAGGAGGATTTCACTCACTCACCCTAGCCCACGCCATGATGGCTCGGGCGGGCTTGCCCGTGACTCTTGTGAGCGGCGTTGGTGCCGAGTTGAGTGACGCACTGGTCTCTTCACCTGAGCTAGGTGCCTTCGCGTTTGTTGGTGGAAGGTCGAATGGCCGTGCCACACTCGAACGCCTTGCCGACTTCAACAAGCGTCACATTTTGGAACAAGAAGGTTTGAACGCGTGGGGGGTTTGGGATTTCAGCAAATGGGATTACCTGGCTCCCCACATTCGCAAAGGCTTCGAGTATGCGAAGCAACGGTGCACCGCCTACCCGCGGTATGTCGTGCAGCGGCGACTTTTCCCTGCGTTTCTCGAGATGTATATGCCTATCGTGAAAGGGCTGAGGTTCGGTCATCCATTGGCGGTAGAGAACGACAATGACGAGCTTCCAGACCTCGAGTTCGGCCCTGTGATTCACAAGACCAAAGCGGATCAACTGCGGGCTCAGTTCAATGAGGCGATCAACACGGGAGGAATTCCACTCTACAGTGGAAACCTCGACCACGGTCGATTCATACCGGGGCAAGACATTTCAGCGTATGTTGCACCTGCCACAGTTCTCGAACCACCTCGGGCGTGGTCGCTGCACCACTCGGAACCATTCGGCCCAATCGACTCGATAGTTCTGGTCGATACCGAGGCTGAATTCATTGCCGCGATGAACGTGTCAAATGGAAATCTCGTGTCTTCCGTGGCTACCGATGACATGGTGTTTGCGAAGCGGGTTCGCGAAGAAGTTTTGGCCTTTAAATTTGGCGTCAACGTAACCAGGTCTCGGGGAGATCGCGACGAGGTGTTTGGAGGGCTTGGCGCATCGTGGCGCGGTGCATTCGTCGGTGGAGACTTACTCGTGGACGCAATCACTGATGGCGAGCGGCCCATCTACGGAAACTTCAAGGGCGGATCTCGATTCCCCGAAGGCCTCGACCTCTAAGAATGTCGCGGCGAAGATACCCCAGATTCCCGCGGCGCCCCTGTGGTGAAAGTGAGCAGCACTGTGGCCCCAATCCCCGCAGCCGAGTCAGCCTTCCCGGAGGGGAGTGGCGTGGACCGCGCAGGGCTGATCTTGTTCACGCTCGCGGCGATGCAGTTCATCAGCACCGTCGATTTCATGATCGTGATGCCCCTGGGGCCGCTCCTGTTCAACACCCTGGGCATTGACACTGTGCAGTTCAGCTGGGTCGTCTCGGCCTACACGTTCGCGGCCGGGTGCGCCGGCTTTGCGGCTGCGTCGGTGCTCGACCGTGTGGGACGTAGGTCAGCCTACATCGCGCTTTCAGTCGGCTTGCTGCTGGGCACCGTCGCCTGCGGCTTGGCGACGAATTATCAGCTGCTGGTTGCGGCCCGGTGCCTGACGGGCGCGTTTGGCGGAGTGTTGGGCGGTTTGTCGTACGCTATCGTGGCAGATGTTTTCCCCGAGGAGCGGCGCGGCCGGGCGACCGGCTTGCTGGTGTCGTCGTTCGCGGTCGCGTCGGTGATGGGCGTGCCCATTGGCATCGCGCTTGGCAACCGCTACGGCTGGGGAGTGCCGTTCCTCGTGCTCGCGGCGCTGGGGCTGCCGCTCTTGGGAATGGCTGCGTGGACGATGCCGCCGTTGACCGGCCACCTGAGCGAGACGCGACGACGTCCCCTGGCCCAGTTGCTGGACACGCTCACGTATCCCTCCCATTGGCCTGCCTTGGCCCTCACCGCCATCCTGACGTTCGGCGCATTCTCCGTCATTCCCTATATCAGCGCCTCCTACGTGAGCAACGCGGGTGTCACGGAGGCCCAGTTGCCCCTCGTCTACGTGGCCGGGGGCTTGCTCATGTTCGTGAGCACGCCGCTCGTGGGCCGGCTCATCGATCGCCATGGTGCCCTGCCCGTGTTTCGTTGCGTGGTGTCGCTGGCGGCCGTAATGACGCTCGTGGTCACTCACTTGGCGTCTGGGGGGCTTGCCGTGGCGGCCCCGGTGGCAGCGCTGATGATGGCGAGCAACGCGGGGCGGTTTGTGTGCTCCGTATCGCTGATCACGGCCAGCATCGAGCCCCGACGGCGCGGTGGCTTCATGTCGGTCAATTCGTCGGTGCAGCACATCGCCAGCGGCCTCGGCACCGTGTGGAGTGGGCTGATCTTGGAGGGAGGAAGCGGTGAACCGCTGCGTCATTTTGGAACGGTCGGCATCCTCGCCGTCGCAGTAACGCTCACGAGCCTGTGGTTCGTCGGCCGCGTGCGGCCGGCCTCGCCATTGAGCATGTCATCCCAAGGAAACATTTCATAAAGGTCGCATGTCTCGGCAGCGGGTTGATGGGCAGCGGGTTCGTCCTTCGCCTGCTGGCGCGGGGGCACACGGTAGGCGTGCGGAACCGTTCGCCAGCGTCGGCGAAGGTGCTTGAGGCCTATGGCGCCAAGGAATGTGCCGCGTCGGCTGACGCGGTGACTGGAGTCGAGCGGGTGCACCTGTCGCTGGCTGACGACGCTTCGGTCGATGCGGTGCTCGAGCCGCTCGCGGGCGTCATTTCTTCCAGCCCCGCTCACTGCCCCAGATTGTCATCGAATGCACGCTTTTTCCGCGAGGCGGCTATAGTCCTGTTGATTCAACGCTCACTCGCAAGTTTTTTACAGGTCATTTCGACCTCAAGCCACACGTGGGGCGCTGAATCTTCAAAGGATGTTTTTATGGCTGATATTGTTGATACCGCAGTCGGTGCAGGCTCGTTCAAGACGCTCGTTGCTGCTGTAACCGCAGCAGGGCTCGTTGAAACGCTCAAGGGCGCAGGGCCGTTTACCGTTTTGGCACCGGCCGACACGGCCTTCGCCAAATTGCCTGCTGGTACGGTCGAATCGCTCGTGAAGCCTGAGGCGAAAGCAGCCCTCACCGGAATCCTCACCTATCACGTCATCGCGGGCAAGCACCTTGCCGCCGATGTGATGAAGATGACGTCGGCCGCCACCGTGAACGGGCAGTCGGTCGATATCAAGGTTGCCGATGGCAAGGTTCACGTAAATGGTGCGACCGTCGTTACCGCAGACATCATCTGCGACAACGGCGTCATCCACGTCATCGATACCGTTCTGATGCCGAAGTAGTTTCGCGTTGGCCCTCAGCCCCCAAGCAATCGCCGCCGGCCGCATTGGGATCGGCGGCGGTTGCGGGCTTGGAGTTGTCCAAGTGGACTCCGACAAGACGGTTGTCAGCGTTTTAGCAGTGGCAACTGATCGAGCAGACCCTCGCAGTAGTCCCACTGATCCAGCGTCTCCTTCCATGCACTTGGGATTGCATGAACGCCTTTATAGGCCCCCAATACCATTCCGATTGCAATGCTCCGCGACGCATTATCGCCGCCAACCATTGCATTGGCTTGAAGCGCTCGTTTTAATCCGTCTTCGTGGTTTGCATACTTAAGAATAAAGTAGACCGCGCCCGGAAGCGTCCCCTCAGTTGGGCTGGCCTTACCGACTTTGATCGGTTCAGAGCGGCCGATATCCCATAGTCTTGCCATGCTCGTGAGCGCCAGATCATCCGAGAAAGCCTCGTGAGAAAGTGCAGAGCAAGGGTCTGCCTCTTCTTTCCATTTCGCAATGGCTTGAGCCGCTTTGTGCTCAAAAAATCCCCCCATGAAGGATGCTACGCTCTCAATCGCATCGAGAGGGGTGGCACCATTCATCACTCGGTGGGTGACACGCGCAAAAAACTCACCCCCGCCTAATGCGTGAGTGTCTCGATGGGTGAACATCGTTTTTCTTGCCGCGTCTACCACTTCCTCTTCGGTTTCATAGTAGGCATGGGCCGCAACATGCCGGATAGCCATCGCGTTTGAGATGCCGCCAAGATGTTCAATCGGGGTTCCTCTTTTGACTTGCGCATACGTCTCTTGAGTCATGGTGCAAATCCATGAACCCCAGCCATTCTCAAGACGATGCATCCAATGCGGAATCATCGCCGCAACACTCAAGGCCCTCGGGGGGTCGGAGGTAGCCGCCAAATGCTCTAAAACGAGGATGTTGTAATCACCGTAGTCGGTGGTTCCGCCAGCCTTTTTGCCCGGATGGTAATTGCGCTCACCCCATCCGATTCCATGGGTGTGGCCACCCATCATTTCACCAGGCGACATAAACTTGTCTATTGGCCTACGGCCATAGGCCTTAAAAATCTTTGCGGCATCGTATTCATAATGGCTGCCAAGACAGAGGGCGTCGCCGACAAGGGCACCAAAAAAGGCCCCTTTAATCGCTTCTTCTTTTGGCAAGTGGTTCATACCTGTCATCCGATTGGTACTTGGTTCTCACTGGCTCCACAGGATGTTTGGTTTCAGCGGTTGTGTAGAGAGCTTCCGCACGCCCACCTCAGTCACGGCCAGTGACCGTAGTCAGTCTTTCTGTTTCTGCTGCATGGAATAGCGTTGCACGCGGGCCACGCATGGGCGGCCGTCGGGGCTCTTCGTCGTGCAGGCGGCATCGGGCTGACCTGCCTTCTGCACCACCGCCCGCACCCGCGAGGGCACGGGCTCTGCAAGATCGGCATCGACATCATCCACCGTGAGGCCATAGCAGGAGCAAAGCGGACCGGCTGGATCCTTTGGCCAGTAGAGACCGTGGGCGGCGTCCGCATCCACGGTCCGCTCGAAGAGGTCGAAGTAGGCGACGGGGCAGGCGTCGGTGGTGCACCAATAGGCCGGCTCGCCGAGCGACTCGACCGCGTCCGAGACCAGGTGGGCCCGTAGCGTTTCAGGGCCGACGGGTAGGCCATCCGCGCCGCACCGCGGGCACCGCGGCGGAAGGCTCGAGTCGGGTTCCTTGAATGAGGCCTTGTACATGGTCACTCCGACTTCAGGGTCACTGTGGGGCCAAAAAACTTCTTGCCGCCCACGGGATTGTACGCGACGCTTTCCCCACGAATGCCCACCAGGTGGATGAACTCCATGTGATCGCGGAGTTGCTCCACGACGCTGGACAGCCGAGATCGTGCCGCACCCCCTTGTAGGGGGTGAGTGCAGGCCGGTAGAACCCCCCAAATCTCTCCTGGCTGCCGTCCCGTCGCGGACCTCCCGACGGCGGCGAAGCGCGGCCGGGCGGGACGCGTATACAGGGTGCATGCGTTCGTTCGCTTCCGCTCCTTCGTGGTACCCTGCGCTGCCATGGGCCTCAACATTTCTTACGTGAGCCGCTTCGAGGATGTCCTCGAACCGGCGCGGCGGTTCCTGAGCGGTGACGCCGACCTGTTCACGCGGCCGCGGATCGTGGTCCCCAACGCGGGTGCGAAGGCGTGGCTCTTCAATGAGCTGGCGAGGAGCCTCGGGGCCGGCGGTGGCGGAGCGGGAGACGGCGTCGTCGCGAACGTCGAGATCTCGTACCCCGGCACGATCCTCGCGCTCCTGCAGCCGCCGCGGGGCGAGAAGCCCGATCCGTGGGAGTTTGACCGGCTCACGTTCGCCGTCCTCGACGTGATCAACAGTCGCGACGTGGCCGACGACATTCCCTTCGACGTCAGGCGGGAGCCGCTGCTCGCCGCACGGCGGATCGCCGGGTTCTTCGACGGGTATCACGTCCGCCGGCCGGGCATGATCACCGAGTGGGAACGGGACGTGGAAAACCTGGTCCTCGAGCCCACGGCCAACGACGTGCAGCACGACGGCACGACCGTGCCCACGGCCCTCCGCGAGGGCGACCGCTGGCAATTCCGGCTCTGGCGACGCGTGATGAAAAGGATCGCCCAGCCGTCGCCGCCGAGTCGCAGGAGCATCACGCACCACGAAAGCCGTGCGCCGCTGCTGGTCGCGGGGCTGCAGTCACTGACGCTGCCACAGCTCATGTGCCTGGAACAACTATCGGCGGAGTGCCCGGTGGAGGCCGTGCTCGTGCACCCTTCGCCCGGGCTGCGGGCGGTCTGGGCTGCATCGGGCCAGCAGTCGCTCGCGGCAGAGCTGCGTGACAAGCCGCTTCAGAAGCGCCGCGACCCCGAGTTTCCCGCAGGTGTCGATCCGCTGCTTCCGGCCTGGTTGACGGGTGCCCGCGAGCTTCAGGATCTGCTCGCCGCTCGCGGCTTCACGGTCGCTGAGATTCCTTCCGGCCAGCAGTCGCAGGAGGGGACGTCGGCGTCGCTTCTCAACCGCCTGCAGCACACGATCGCGACGGGCGGCATGCCGGAATCCCACGATCACGACCAAGATCACGACCCCGGCCGCGATCGATCGGTGGTGATCCACCGCTGCCACAGCCTGTCGCGGCAGGCCGAGGTGCTGCTCGACGCTGTGCTGCAGGCCTTCGCAGAGATTCCCGATCTCCAGCCGCACGAGGTCGCGATCGTCAGTCCCTGCCTCGAGAAGGCGGCGCCGCATCTGCAGGCGGCGTTTCAGAGGACGGTCGTCGGCCGCGGCCGCGATGGCGAGGAGCGGACGATCAGGCTGCCGCTGGTGATCGCCGACCGCGGGCTGCGGGAAACAAGTCCCGCGGCCGATCTGCTGACGGCCCTGCTGGCGATCCCCGGTTCCCGGGCGTCGATCGACAACGTGCTCGCCGTGGCTGGGCATCCGCTCGTGCGCGAGGCCTGCGGTATCGACGACGACACGGTGGCGACCTGGACCGATTTCCTGGAACGGACGGCCGTGCGCTGGGGTTTTGATTCCGCCCATCGCGGCCGCCAGGGCCTCACCCGCCGCTCGAACGCGGAGATCCACACCTGGAAGCTTGGCCTCGAGCGAATGCTCCTCGGCGCAACGTTGCCCGACGCCGATGCCCGCCTGGAACTCGGGGGCGTCGTGCCGCTGGAGCAGGTCGAGACAGCTGATCTGGCCCGCATCACGAAGCTCGTGCGGATCCTCGACCTGCTGCGTGTGCTCGAGGCGAGGGCCGCGGACGCGAAGCCCGCTGCCGGATGGTGCGACGCGATCGAGGAAGCGCTCGTCGGCCTCTGCGGCGAGGAGTGCTCCGAACTGGCCGAGCCCCTGGCTCATCTCCAGCGGCTGCGGCAGGCTGCGGCGGGCAGTGCCGGCGAGCAGGTGGCCGTGCCGTTCGCCGATGTCCGTGGGCTGCTCACGACCTGGCTCGACGAGACGACGGGCCGGCAGCCGCTGCGCACCGGTGCGATCACGGCGACGTCGATGGTGCCCCTCCGCAGCGTGCCCTTCAGGGTGATCTGCGTCGTCGGATACGACGACGGTGCCGTGGGGGCGGGCGAGGCCGATGGCGACGATCTCGTCGGCCGGCAGCCGCTCGTCGGCGACGTCGATCCCCGGGTGGACGAGCGGCGGGCGCTGCTCGACTGCGTGCTGGCGGCCGGGGAGAGGCTCGTGATCACCTGCAATGGCCGCAATGCCAAATCAAATAAGCGGGTGCCCCTGGTCACGCCCCTCGCTGAGCTGGTGGACTTCGCGGTGCGGCATGGTGTCGCGCGTCCTGCGCTTGATGCCCTCAGCGGCATCGAGATCGACCACCCGCGGCATCATCTGAGTCGCAGAAACTTCGAGGAGCGGCGTGTCGAGCAGAACGGATGCTGGAGCCACGACGAGATTGCCCGCGAGGTGCTCGAGATCATCGAGAAGAAGCGGCGAGACCAGGGCCGGTCGCCCGGTCCGCAAGACGAGCAACCGGCCGCGCCGCAGTCGAGCGACGAGGCCTCGAACCGGGTCGCCACCATGGAGCTGACCGACCTCTCGCTGCTGGAGCAGCTCGTGAAAGATCCGCTGCGGCTCTATCTGGAACAGACGCTCGGCATGACCGCCTGGCGGGACGAGGATGAGCCAACGCCGGCGACAATCCCGCTGACGGTGACCAAAACGCAGGCCCGCGCACTGACAGGTGACCTCCTTCAGGAGATTTTCGGCAAGGATGACGCCGCCGCGGCGGCGGCGGCGGCGAAGTGGACGGAGGCAAAGCAGGCCAGCGGCTTGCTGTCGCTCGGCCCGCACATGCAGCGGCAGATTGACGAGATCGTCGCCCTCGCTCGCGGACTGGCAGCCGGACTTCAGTCCGAATCGCTCGATCTACGCGGCCTGCGGTCGGCGAATCTCGCCGAGGCGAACCAGGTTGGCCGGTTTCGCATCTCCGGCACGCTGCCTGGAATCCATGCCGGCCCCAATCAGCTCGTCGTGGTGACGGCGTCGAAAGTCGGCCGTGACGAATTTGGCCTCCCGCTCCACAAGGCGGCACTGCATCTGCTCGTCGCCCGCGTCGCGGGCATCGACGTGAGTGGTGTCACGATCATCAGCCGCCACAGCGATTGGAAGCTCGGCAAGCTCAAGAAGGTGGGCCCCCGCAATCCCGGCCCGCGTCCAGCGGATGTCTGGCAGACCCGGGTCGTGAAGCTTGCCCCGGCGCTCATGCCGCAGCAGGCGGCGGCGAGCCGCCTCGACGAGATCGTCGAACTGGTTCACGAGGCGATCCGGGAGCCTCGGCCTGCATTCGGCGGCGTTCTCACGGAGGAACCTGCTGGCCGTGAGTCCGCATTCGAGTCGAAGATCGCTGACGAGTACTACTGGCGTTCCTCCGAGTGCGCGCTGTTTGGCGTCAGTCCGAGCTTCGAGGAGGTCTTCATCGCTCATCCCGAACGGATTCGATTTCTGGACGCATTCCAGCGGCTGTTCAAGATCGTGACCGCCGCCGGGGAGTACACACTCACATGACACGCCCCTTTGACATCACCGCCGGCTCACTGCCCAATGGCACGCTCATCGAGGCGAGCGCCGGCACGGGCAAGACGCACGCCGTCGCGGCCTACGTCGCCCGCGCGATCGCCACGACGGAGGATCTGCGGATTGGGGAGGTCATCGTCACCACCTTCACCCGCAACGCCGTCGCCGAGCTGCGTGAGCGAATCCGCAGCCGGCTCGTCATGACGGCTCGGCTGCTTCGCGGAGAGTCGCCCCCCGCCGGCTACCGGCCGGACGTGCTCGACGCGCACCTGCTCTCGGCGGAGTTTCAGCGCGACCTGCCTGCAGCCGACATGGCCCGCCGCCTCGAGCGGGCGGCGGCTGAGTTCGACACGGCCGTGATCGGCACGATCCACTCGGTCTGCACGCGGCTCCTGCGGCTGGCCGGTGAGACCGTCGCGGAGCCGGGCGACGAGGAGTTTCGCGACCGTGTGCTCGCGGAGGTCGTCAACGACACGCTCGTCTCCGAGGCCGAGGCAGGCAGGTTCTGGGACGAGGGCGTTCTCCTGAGGCTCGTCACGCTCCACCTGGCCGACCCGTTCCTGAAGACGCATCAGCCGGCCGGCGGCCCCGAGGACCACCAGTCGCAGCTCCGCGCCCTGCCCGATCTCATCCATGAATGCGTCAAGCAGGCGCGGGAACGCATGCGGGCAAGCCCGAGCTTCGACGAACTGCTCGTGCGTGCCTGGGAGGAGGTCACCGTCCGCAAGGACGACCCGCAGTCTGTCCGTGACAGAAAGCAGGCATTCCTCGCGCTCGTGCACGAACGCTACAAGCTCGCGATCGTGGATGAGGCCCAGGACACGAATCGCCTGCAGTGGGAGTTTTTCCACGCGGTGTTTCCGCCGCGGGGCGATCGGGTCCTGTTCGCCGTTGGCGATCCGAAGCAGGCGATCTATCGCTTCCGTGGGGCGGATGTCACGGCCTACGTCCACCACTCCCAGGACGGCGTGCCGCTCGAGGCAGTGCCTCCGTCGAACGAGCAGCAGCAGCACAAGCAGGAGCCCGCGCCGCCGAGGCGCACGCTCTCGGTCAACCGCCGCTCCGACGGGCCACTGCTTGCCGGGCTCAACCACGTCATGGAAGGCGCGACGTTCGGCGAGGGCATCGCCTATCGCCACGTGGATCCGGCACGGGGCCGGGAGACGGCGCGGGTGGTCGGGCTGCGGCCGGTCGAGTTTCTCGACGTCGGCGCACTGTCGCTCGTCGAGGCGGCGACTCGGAAAGTCCACGAACTGCTCACCGCACCGCACTTCGTCGCCGCCGAGCCGAGGGCGTTTGAGCCGCACGAGATCTGCGTGCTCGTGCGGACCAACCGCACGGGATCCACGCTCGCCAAACGCCTCGTCGATCTTGGCATTCCGGCGGTCACGGAGGGCACCGCGAGCGTCATGGCTGGGCAGATGGCCCGCGACATCCGCAGCCTGTTTGAGGCGATGGAGCGGCCGAGCAATGCGGGCCGGACGCGGTGGGCGGCGACGACGGTCTTCTTCGGCGTGCCGATCGAGGATGTCGCGAAGCTCGAAGAGCGCGACGTGCAGATTATTCAGGCGACCATCGCCGCGTGGCATGCCACGCTGCAGCGGAAGGGAATCGCCGCGCTAGCCGCGGACATCATGGCTGCCCGCGAAACGATGACGCGGATCGCGGGCGGCGACGACGGCGACCGACGGATCGTCGATTTTTCCCACGTCGTCGAGCTGCTCAACGAGGCGAGCCGGGGGCGGGGCGGTCACGCCCGCGAGTTCCTCGAGCACCTGTCGGCGCTTGAGTCGCAGGATGAGAAGTCGGAGATGGTCAGCCGACGGGTCGAGAGCGACACCGCCGCCGTCACGATCATGACCGTACATGCGGCCAAGGGACTCCAGTTTCCGTGCGTCGTCGTGGTCGATGGGTGGTCAGCAAAACTGGCCGGCAGTGGTCCACCGGTCTTCCATCGCGACGGCGACCGCTGGATCGACATCGGCGCGGCGATTCCGAATGGTGCACCCGACGAAGCGTCAAAGAATCTCGCCCGCGATGCGGAGAACGACGAGCTCCGCAGGCTGCTGTACGTCGCCGTGACCCGGCCGGAGCATCATGTCTGCGTGCTGCGAAGGCCACCGATGAAGGGGCAATGGATGCTGCCCGAGGTTCTGCGAAATGCCCCGGCGACATCCGCGGACGTGCCGGCCGAGCATGCCGAGCACATCGCGGTGCGGGCGGCCCACGACCTCCCGCAGGCGAGGAAGGTGGAGCGGGCCGCCGCCGGCGAGGCGATCGACGTCGCCCGCATGCCGGCCGCCGTGGAGCAGACGTATCGCCGCACGTCCTACAGCGGGATCGTGAAGGCCGCGATGCGGGTAACGCCGAATCTTCACGACCCGGTCGATCGGGGGCACGACGAGACACTGCCCGGAGCAGCGGGATCGACCGAGGCAGGCGAGTTGGTCGCGGTGGCTGCCGAGGTCAAGGCCGGCTCCGGCCCGGACGTGCGCGGATTTTCAATCGCCCCCCTCCCGGCCGGCACCGCATTCGGCGACGTGGCCCATAAGATTCTCGAGCGGGTCCGCACGGGCCCGGCGGTGTCGGAGGCCGCTCTTCGCGCGGACGTGAGCGGCGTCGTCTCCGAACTGGCGTCGGCCAGGTTTCTCCAGCCGCATCGCGACGACTTTGCCACGATGCTCTCCGACGCGTTGCTCACGCCGTTCGGCGGTCCGTCCGGCGCGTTGTTTCGCGACCACCGCTTCGCCGATTTCGGACCGGCCGACCGGCTTGCCGAGATGGACTTCGAGATGTCGCTGCCGACGCTCGCGGCCGGCGTGCAGGCGCGGCACGTCGGCATGGTGCTTGCCGACGTGCTCGACGCGGGCGACCCGCTGGCGGCCTATGCCGAGAGCCTTGCCGGTGACGACTTCGACGTGCCGCTGGCCGGTCTTATCAACGGATCGATCGACGTGGTGCTGCGCTTGCCAGGCTTTGAGAAGGACAATCCGCGGCTGCTGATCGCCGACTACAAGACCAATCGGCTCCACGGCCGCGACGATGCCACGCCCATGGCTGCCTACGCGCCGCAGATGCTCTTCACGGCGATGGAGGGCCACCATTATCCGCTCCAGGCACTCGTGTATGGCACCGCCATCTGGCGGATGCTTCGCTGGCGGCTGGGGCCGCGGAAGCCGGCGGGCTGGGATCCAGCGGAGTGTATCGCGGGCGTCGTCTACGGCTTCCTTCGCGGGATGAAGGGGCCGCAGACTCCCATCGACGCCAACGGAGGCCGGTACGGCGTGTTCGCGTGGCAGCCCCCGCCGGCGATCTGGCGGCGGCTCAGCGATCTGTTTGCGGGCGACCTTGCCGGAGTGAATCGATGACAAAGCAGCCGCAGGCGACGACAGGGGTGAAACCGATGCGGATCGGTGCTGGGAGGGTGCGGCTGCCGGAGGGCGTGCCGGCGGGGATCGCGGCCCGTGTCGAAGCCCGCCTGATCACGGCCGACGATGTCGCGGCGGTGGACATGCTCGTCGGGATGGCACGCCGCGACGAGCCAGTCATCGAGCCCGACGAGTGGGCGTGGCTGGCAATGTGCTTGGCAGTCCGGGCTTCGCGCGACGGCCACACCTGCGTGGATCTCGCCGCCGGCAGGCCGGCTGGGATCGATGGCGATGAACATGAAGACACTCAATGGCCGTCGTCCGCAGACACGTGGATCGAGTCGCTCGGGTCGGCCGGCCAGCTCGTGGGGCAACCGGACAGCCGCTCGCCATTCATCCGCGATGGGGAGCGGCTCTACCTCGCCCGATCGTTCCACGAGGAGAGGGAGATCGCCGCGCGGCTGGTCGGCCCATCCGCGGCGAACATCGAAATCCTGCTTGGCGGCCCGGGGACCGGCAAGACGACGCAGGTGGCGACCCGGCTCATCGCGGTGTTGCGGGCGAATCCGTCCGCTGTGATCTCGCTCGCCGCCCCCACGGGCAAGGCGGCGGCCCGCATGGCCGAGGCGTTGCGGGCGAGGCTCAACGACGAGCGCGCTCCGCCGGAGGTGCGGGACGCGCCTCCAGCAGTGCGCGAGGCCGTCGCCAAGGTGCGGCCGCTCACGATCCACAAGCTGCTCGGCTATCGGCCCCACAGCACTCCGCGCTATACCGCCTGCGGGACCAACCGCCTTTCCGCCGGTCTCGTCATCGTGGACGAGGCCTCGATGCTGTCGAGCTCGTTGATGCATCGGCTGCTCGATGCCCTTGGCAAGGAGACCACGCTCCTCCTCGTGGGCGACCCCAACCAGCTTGCGAGCGTCGATGCCGGCACGGTGCTCGGCGACATCGCGTCCGCCGCGAGGGAAGGCTCGAGCCTGGCCGACCGCACGCGGAAACTCACGATCCGCCACCGGTTCGGCCCGCGAATCGGGGCGCTGGCCGACGCGATCCTCGAGGATGACGACGCTGGGGTGGCCCGGGCGTTCGACATCCTCGAGGGGCGGTGGACCCCCGTTCCCGACCCCGGCAACACCAAGGCCGACGACCCGAAGTCGATCCGTTGGATCAAGCCTGCAGGAGCCGACTTCAGGCAGCTCGTCGAGGAGGTGGCCGCGCATGCGACGCGGCTCCGCGAACTGGCGAAGGAAGGGCGGATACAGGATGCGCTCACGGCCCAGAAGGAGCTGCAGGTGCTCTGCGCGCACCGGGCCGGGACTGCCGGTGTGGCGGGCTGGAACGCACGGGTGGAAGGCCAGCTTCGAGTCGCCCATGGCGTGCCGTGGTATTCCGGCCGGCCCCTCATGGTCACCCGCAACAGCCCGGCGCTCGACCTCTTCAACGGCGACGTCGGGCTCGTGGCTACCGACGCGGCCGACCGCCTGCGGTATCTCTGGCTGCCGATGGCCGAGGGGCCGCCGCGGAAAGTGTCGGTCGCGCAGCTGGAGGATGTGGAAACGGTGCATGCGATGACGATCCACAAGAGCCAGGGCTCGGAGTACAGGCACGTGATTGTCGTGCTGCCGGAGCGGGCGAGCCGGATCGTGACGAGGGAGCTGCTCTACACGGGCGTCACCCGTGCCAGCGACGCCGTCACGGTCGTCGGCTCCCGCGAGGTCATCGAGGCGGCTATTCGCGTTCGCATTCGCCGCGCCACCGGCCTGGCCGCCCGGCTGCGGGGAGGCTGACATAGCCGCGGCGTTTCCCGGCCCTGGTATGTGCCGCCAGCGGAGCGTCCGGTTCCGGTTCGGGGCAGTCGAGGGCCACGACCCCCTCTTCGATCGCCAGGCCGATCACCGGGTGCCAGCGATCGACCGACTCCGCGAGACACTCGAGCATCCGATGAAACTGCTTCGCCGTCAGCGTGCCATCCTCGATCGGGCATTCCCCCGAGCAGCGGATCTCGCCGTCGGCGGGATCATGCTCGAAGCGGATCATCTTTGTCCGCAGGGTCACGTCGAGCAGCACCTGGAACAGGGCCGACCGGTGCTCGCAGCCGTGCGCCCGGTAGAGCCCGGGAGCGACGACTTGAAGATAGTTTCCGCCCTCGTCGAGCCGCACGACGATCGCCAAGCCCGTCCGGCCGGTTTCATCGCGAAACTGCTTGGTCGCGAAGCCGGTCGCGAGCCGATCGGACTCGCGGCGATATTTCAACCGTTTCGCGATGAAGAATTCTTCGAGTTGGTCGAGTGCCACAGGCATGATCCGAAGGCACGTGCCGGGAACCGCTCGCACAACGGCGATTCCTCGACCATCCTACGCCCGGATCGCCCCGGCGATTCGAAAAAATGCGAAAAAATGGGCCGCCGGGCGAGTGAAGCCGTCGTGTGAATCACTTCTTCCGTGGTGGCGCAGAGAGAGTGGAGCTCTCGCCATTGGGAAAGCCCACCGGAGCCATCACAATGCCCACTATCCCTCGCGGCCGCCGCTGACCCCTTGCACCCTCCGGAGCCGAAGACCATGCCGATCCGCATCGTCCACACCGCCGACAACCACGTGGGCATCGCATACCAGCGGTATGCGGGTGAACCGGAGGTGCGCGGCCGGCTCGTTGCCGAGCGGATCGAGGCTCTCAAACGCGTCGTCGCCGAAGCCAACGCACGGCAGGCTCACTTCCTCGTCGTGGCCGGCGATCTGTTCGACCGGCCCACCGTGGCGCAGCGCGACGTGAAGGAGGTCGTCGCCGTGCTCGCCGGGTTCGCCGGCACAGACGTGCTCGTTCTGCCCGGCAACCACGACTTCTACGAGGGCCCTCAGAGCACACTCTGGAAGACGTTTCGGGATGCAGTGGGAAACCGGGCGATCCGCGTCCTCTCTCAGCCCGAGGTCGCCGCCTTCGAGGTGGATGGCCAACACGTGAAGTTCTATCCCTGCCCATGTCCCTCGAAACACGGCACCGAGCCGCTCATCGGCTGGGTGCGCGACGCGGCGAAGGAGGCCGGCACCATCCACGTGGGCATTGCCCACGGCAACGTCGAAGGGCTGGGGATGGACCAAGAGGGCCGCTACTTCAACATGCGGCAGGAAGACTTGCAGTCTGCCGGTGTGGCGACCTGGCTCCTCGGCCACATCCACGTACCTTCTCCGCAGCCAAACGCCGGAGGACGACCGGTCCTGTTCATGCCGGGTATTCACACGCCCGACTCCGTCAAGTGTCGCCATCCGGGCCACGCCTGGTATCTGGAGGTGGATACCGACGGCGTGAACCGCTTCGAGCAGCTCACAAACGGTGGCGTGCGGTTTACGCGGCTCGAGCAGACGCTCCGCAGTGCGGCAGACATCGACGCCCTCCGGCGCTCCTGCGCTGCGCTGCCCGCGGCCGACACCGTGCTCGATCTCCAACTCACCGGCCGTCTCGGGGCCAACGACCGCGCGGCGGTCGAAACGCTCCTGGGCGAGCTGAAGGAGCGGTTTCTGTCGGTCACCGACGATTCATCGATCGAGCATGAACTCGATGCGGAGATGCTGGCCACCACATATCCGACCGACAGCCTGCAATACAGGATGCTTGTGAAGCTCCTCGGCGACGAACAGCATCCCGATGCAGCCTGGCTCGCCCACGAACTCTTCGGGAAACTCGGCACATGATCCTCAAAAGCATCCGGCTGCATCCCTTCGGCGGCACGCTCGACCGCACCTACGACCTCGCGGGGCCGGTCACCGTTGTCCTCGGGCCCAATGAGCGGGGTAAATCCACACTGCGGCAGGCGATCCACCATGCGCTCTTCACGTCAACGAAGCAGACGGTGAAGCAGGCGGCGGCGGCGGTCGGCCGCTGGTATCCGAGGCCCGCGGGCGATCACGCCGCGGTCACGCTCGTGTTCGAGCACGACGGCGGCGTATGGACGCTCACGAAGCGGTGGGGAGCCGGAGCCGCCAGTTCGCTCATGGCAGCTGGTAGTGCGGCGATTGGCGATGCCACCACCGTGCACGACAAGCTCGCGACGTTCCTCGGCCACAATGAGGCCACGGGTAGGCTCGTCCTCTACACGGGCCAGTCAGAACTCGCCCGGACCATTTCATCGTTGAAAGCTGCGGGGGTGGGCGATGAGATTCGATCCGTCGCCGATGTGCTGGCCCAGTCGGCGGGAGCCCTGGGAGGCGTCGGGCCCGAGCGGTTGCGAAAGGCCTTGGCCGCGAAAATCGACGCCTGCTTCAACAACTGGGATCGGGCAAGTGCCAGGCCCAAGCGCGATTCGCAGGGCCGTGAGCGCGGACCGCGTTACCGGTGGGCGAACAAGGTCGGGCCGATCCTGGAGGCCTGGTATGGATGGCAGACCAAGCGTGAGGAACTCGCCGAACTCCGCACCGCGGAGGAGCAGTTCGACGCCGTGTCGGCGGCGCTTGCCGCCCTCGAAGCGCAGATGGCCGCCGACCGTGATTTTCTGGCCAAGGGAGGGCCGCTTCGCGACGGGCTCGGCGAGCGCCGCCTGCTCGAGGCGAACCTTCAAGGCTTCCGCACGACCAAGGCCGGCCTCGCCGAGATCATTGGCAAATGGCCGGCCGCCGAAGCGGGCGTGACCGCGGCGAGAAAGCAACTCAACGATCTGCAGACGCAGAAGCAGGCCCTCGTTGCAGAACAGGCCAATGCCACCCGGCGGGCGGCGGTCGAACAGCAGAAAAACGAGTTCGCGGCCCTGCTCAAGGCCCGACAGGAGTGGCTCGACGCGAGCGAGGCTGCGAACGTGTCATTTCAGCCGCCGGCCGAGGCGGTCGCGGAACTCGAGCAACTCGCCGAGCGAATCAAGGACGCTCGCAATCGGATCGAGGCCCAGAGGCTCGCCTACGAGATTGTCGCCACGGAGCCGCGCACCATCCGGATCGAGGAGGCTGCCGAGCCTCCGCGGGAAGTGAGCGTGGGCGGCGGGCTCTCGGGCGTGGCAAAGTCGCGGCTGCGGGTCGAAGCCGGAGGCCTGACGGTCACGGTGACGAGCGGCGAGGGCGACGTCGCCGCGCTGTTTCAGGGTCTCGACCACGACATGGCCCGCGAGCGCACCCTGCTCGCCGAATGTCGGGCGGAGTCGCTCGTGGATGTGAAGGCCGCGGCCAAGCGGCATGCGGACTTCGTCGCCGCGGCGGCCCTCAAGAAGTCGGCGTGGGAGGCGCGGCTGCGGGGCAAGACGTTTGAGCAGTGGCAGGAGGAGATCGACACCCTCGCGAATCTACCGCAGACCCGCGACGCCGCGGTGCTCGCCGCCGAGATCGAGAAGATCGACCGCACGATCGGCGAGGAGAGCGGCACGCTGCGGATCCACCAGGAAAACGTCAGGCTCTGGACCGAAAAATATGAGACGCAGCAGAAGCTGCTCTCGTCGCTCGTGAAACTGGAGGTGGAGGTCGAGTCGAGCGAAACAAGGCTCAAAGCGCTCCCCACGGTCCCCGAGGGCTTTGCCACGGCCGACGTCTTCCTCGAGGAACTCGCGCGGCGCGAGGCGGAAAACCAGGACCGCCCTGCGACGCTGAAGGAACTCGCGGCCAAACAGCAGGAGCTGATGGACAAAATCGGCGACCGCTCCGCCACGGAACTCGCAGAGGAGTCGGAGCGTTTCGAGCAGGCTTTCACGCGGACGCTCCGCGAGGGGCAGGCCTACGAGCGGATCCTCGAGGTGCTCGACGAGGTCGAGAGCGAGCAGGAGACCGATCCGCTCGCCGGCTTCACGGCCAAGGTGACGGACTGGTTTGGGCGGATCACGGGCGGCGAAGAAGCCCTGCAGTTCGACGCCGACCTGCCGACGCAGGTGACTCGCGGGCCGGTCGCGACGCCCCCCGACTACCTCTCGCAGGGGGCCGTTTCCGCGCTTGCGCTTGTGCTGCGGCTCGCGCTCGCGGAGGTTCACCTGGGGACGAATCGGGGGTTCATCGTGCTCGACGATCCGTTCGTGGATATCGATGCCGAGAGGCGCGAGCGGGCCAAGGATCTGCTGCGGACGTTTGCTGGCCGTCACCAGGTGATCTTCATCACTTGCCACGAGCCGCATGCCGCGGGCCTCGGCGAACCGAGCGTGGTTACGCCGCCGTGAAGAGCACGAAGAATCTTTCCTTTGCCGCATTCACCCGGCGGAAGACCGTCGTGGGATCCATGTCGAGCTTCCGGGAAAGTGCCCGCCCGAGGTCGTGCAGTGAGACGCTGGCCATGAGAGCCTCCAAGGCACAACGGTGCGATATCGGAAGAGAGTGAAAATGTGCGCGGCAGCGCCTGTGCCGACCCACTGAGGACCGGCGAGGAGGCAGTTGTTGGCGCCCCGGCAGGGATCGAACAAACGCGGTGTTGCTCGGGAAAAACCTGAAAAGGACAAACCACCCGGCGCAAAATCCGGCACCACAAAACGGAGCCGGCGCCGCGGGCAGGTGAAGAAGGCCAAGACGGCCAAGAAAGCCAACGGCCGTAAAGGAGGTGCACGATGATGCACCTCCGACAACCGATCCTGCTGCCCCCCAAGGGCCAGCCGCTTCGCGTCCTGGTTCACGCCCGGTTCTCCACCGAGGAGCAGCGGCAGTCGAGCATCGACGACCAGATTGCTCTGTGCCAGGCGTTCCTGGCCGCCAGCCTCTCGAAGGGACACGCCCCCGAGCAGGTGGCCGTCCAGTTCATCTGCGAGCCGGAGATCTCCGGCGAACTTGCCTCGCGACCTGGGATCAACGAGGTCTGGGCTGGCATCGCCGCGAAGCGGTGGGACCTGATTCTCGCCGAGGAGTCGGGCCGCCTCTATCGCCACCACACGAAGGCAGGCGAACTGTTCGAGTCGGCGGTCGATGCGGATATCCGGATCATCTGCCCGTCGGACTACATCGATACGCTCGATGACGACTGGCCTGATCGCTTGCATATGTGTCAGATGCAACACGCCCGGTCGAACTTCTACACTCGGAAGCGGATCGAGCGGGCCCAGGACGGCCTTTGGAGCCGTGGGGCGGCCGTCGGGAATACGGTCATCGGCTACAAGCGACGGCCCACTGTCCCGGCGACGGAGGCGGAGCCTGCGAAGGGGCCGTTTTACGACGAGATCAACGACGAGAAGGCGGCGGTCATTCGCGAGGTCTTCGAACGGGTTGCCGCTGGCGAGACAGCGGCCGAGGTCGGCGAGTGGCTCGACTCGATCAAGTTCGCCAAGGCGAAGTGGGCGCGGCAGGCGAAGTGGACCGCTGGAAATGTGAACGCGATCATCCGGCGGACGATCTACCGGGGCTTCGAGACCTTCCGGAAGAAGAAGGCAAAGCGAAAGCTCCGTACCGGTAAGTCGGAGTACGTCTGGAACGACGAAGACAAGATTCAGACACGGGAAAGCCCGCACCTTCGGATCGTGTCGGATCACCTCTGGTATCAGGCCAATGAGGTCGTCGACGGCCGGCGCGTCTTCAAGGAGCCGGTCCGCGGCGCGGGCCATCCGCTTCGAGGCACGACCCGGCAGCGGCGCGGTCTACTGGCTGGCGTATTCACCTGCGGTGTCTGCGGGGCGCCGATGTATTCCTACGGCAAGAAGGACGGCACGTTCCGCTGCTCGGCCGCTGCCAAGGGGACGTGTTGGAACCGCGTGTATTGCATGCGGGAGCGGGTCTATCCGGCCGTGCTCGATGCCGTCGTCAACGAGGTGCTGTCGCTCGACGGCGTCCGCGATGCGGTGCTCGCCCGCGTGAAGGAGCTCCATGAGAAGGGCGGCGCGGTGGCCACCGAGATCAAGAAGCTCGAAAAAGAGGAAAAAAGGCTGCTGGCGGCGATCGAGCGGCTTTCGGCAGCCGTGGAGTCGGGTGACGGGGCTCTCGCGTCGCTCACCTCGCGGCTGGCCGAGCGGGAGCGGGAGCTGGCGATGGTGCGGGCTCGCCGGCAGGCGGTCGACGAACAGGCGGGCCGTAAGGAGAAGCTACCCTCGGAGGCGAAGCTCCTCGAACATCTCGGGGCCGTGAAGGGCGAGTTGTTCGGTGACGAGGCCCGGGCGGCGGTGATTCTGCGGCAGCTGCTCGACGGGCCGATCCGCGTGATCCCATACATGCGGATCGACGGCAAGCGGGTGGTGCCACGGCTGGAGTTCACGATCAACCTGGTCGCGGCGCTGCCGGCGGCGGTGGCGGGCCCGCTTCGCCAAGCGGCGGCCGCAGCGGATGAGCTGCCGGTGTTGTTCCAGCGGATGCTCTTGGTCAACGCGTTCGCCGAGCCCGAACTGGTGCGGCACGCCAGGCTGATCGTGACCCGTCGGCTCGAGGGAAAGACCTACAAGGAGATCGCCAAGGAATGCGACCTCACGAAGTACCACATGGAAAACTGCGCCCGGATCACGCGGCTGATGGAGGAGGCCGGTCTGCCGGAGCCCTACCAAAGGTTGACTGACAAGCCGGCCAAGGTCTCAAGGTGGTGCAGCAAGCACTGGCTGAAGGGCGGCGAACGCAAGGGCGGCGGCAGACGCCGCCGTCGGGCATAGGGTGGCAGGATCGAAGAATTGATTGAAAAAGGTACGGGCGTATACTTTCTTTGTCAGGTTGGATGCGCGGATCAGTTATTTGCGTATTTGCAATCTTGGCCGCACCAGTCGTGACGGATCTCAGCCATGACAACAATTCAATTGACGCTGCCTGACGACCTCGCGAAGAAGGCGACGGAGGCAGGGCTTTTGTCTGCCGACGCAATCCAGGAAATGCTCCGCGAACAGCTTCTGCGACGCGCTGGTGAATCGCTTCGGGAGATCCGCAGCCGGGTGCCCCGCGAGGAAATGACGCCGGAAATCGAGCAAGAAATTGCCGACGCCGTGCAAGCCTATCGGGTTGAGCGACGCTCGCGGCGGGTGGGCTGATGCCCGCGATCGATGGCGGCTCGGCCGCTTGTCGCAGTGCTGGATACCAACGTGGTAATCGCGGCGATGCTTCGCCCCTTGGCTAGCCGGCACGTGCTGACACGTGGGGCGCAGGGGCGCCGCGTAGCAGGCCTTCCACACTAAGGTCCTCGTCGATCTCGGGCCAATGAATGCCATAGCCGGCGCCGGCGATGACGCAATTGGATCGCTGCTCCGGCGTCGCGTGCAGGAGACGCGGATACCAAGCAAGTGGCGCCGAGATTGTCCGGCCGTCCGCCAGTTCAACGATGATGGAGTCCTGGCTACAACTAGCACGCATGATTCGCTCACCGGGGTTCGCCATGAAACTCCTCCCACTTCTGCAACAAATCATCGGCGTTGTCTTCGATCAGACGCTCGATGTCGCGTAACTCAGACGCTCGGAAACCAAGATTACTGGCCAAGCCCACCGGCGACAACCAAAACTTGCACGAGACGTCGTCGCGGTCCACGTGAACATGCGCCGGCTCGCTCGCCTCGTGCGAGTAAAAGTAGATTCGATAAGGGCCGCTTCGTAGGACTGTCGGCATGCGATGGTTGTCGTCGGGATGGTGATGCTTGGATCACCTGATCGATGGCACTTAACCCCGGCAAGTATACCCGACTGGATCGGCCGTAACCGCCGGGTGAGCGACACTTCCGCATCGCGATACACCCCTTCCCTCCTTACCATCCGCGCTCGGCATCTCCGCGTGTCGCTGGCCCAGTGGCTGTCCGACCGCGGTGTCTATCTCTTGGAAAGCCGAGCCTCACGGCGTTCCCAGGCTTGGCAACTCGCCCGCCTGTGTCGGTAACGGCCCCGGCTGCCATGTCAGAGGCGTTTCTCTATGCTTTGGGTATGAGGCTCGACGCTGGTGGTCTGAAGTCACAGTCCGATCTCGTGGCGGCGTTCGTCCGTAGCCCGGAATGAGACCTCGCCGCCAAGGAGATATCCCATGAAGATCGCGTTTCTCGGCACCGGGTTGATGGGCAGCGGCTTCGTGCGTCGGCTGCTGGCGCAGGGGCACACGGTGCACGTATGGAACCGCTCGCCAGCGTCGGCGAAGGCGCTCGAGGCCCATGGGGCCAAGGCGTTTGCGGCGTCGGCCGACGCGGTGGCGGGAGTTGAGCGAGTGCATCTGTCGCTGGCTGACGATACTTCGGTCGACGCGGTGCTCGAGCCGCTCGCCGACGTCATTCCCGCATCGTGCTTTATTCTCGACCACACGACGACCACGCCGAGCGCGACCGGTGAGCGTGCCCGCCGTTGGTCGGGAAGGGGGCGCGTGTACCTTCACGCACCGGTATTCATGGGGCCGGTCAATGCGGCTGAGGGCACCGGCGTGATGCTTGTGTCTGGAGCCCCAGAACAGTGTGCAAGGGTGCTGCCGGACCTCGAGCGGATGACTGGCAAGGTGTTCCAGTTGGGGCCGCAGCCGGAGCGGGCGGCGGCGTTCAAACTCTTTGGCAATCTTGCGTTTCTGGGGATGTCGGCACTGGCGGGCGACATCGTGCGGCTGGCGAATGCGACCGGCGTCGATCCGAGTGACGCGGTGAAAATGTTTCAGCAGTTCAATCCGGGCGACTTCTTTCCGGCCAGGTTTACGAAGGTGGCCGAAGGCCCATTCGAGCCGGCTTCGTTCACCGTCAGCATGGCCCGGAAGGATGTCCGGCTGATGGTGGATGAGGCGGTGGAGCATGGCTGCCCGCTGGTTGTCATGCCAGCGGTGGCAGCCCAATACGACGCGGCGATCGCTCGCGGCGAGTCAGCGATGGATGCGTCCGCTGCATTCCGACATGTGCGGAAGTGACCGACGGCCATGAGTGAATGGCGTCGGGCGATGCGGCGTACACAGCAGCAAGCCCGCTGCTGTGCCAGTCCAACCCGCAGGGCGTCACGCTGTCAGGAACTCGGGGGTGCAGTCGAGGTCTTTGGTTTCGGGCACCAGATTTCATGGCCGCAGGTGGATTGTCGCTTCTTGGCATCCTCCACAATGGCCGCGAGATCATAGCCGAACTTCTCGGCG
>CAMCQY010000008.1 GCA_945877135.1 Candidatus Kuenenia stuttgartensis | reverse complement strand
CACCGCATGTTCTATACCGACATCCTGGGCAACGCGACCGTGGCCGATCTCCTCGGACGGCTGATCGACAACGAGGAAGACGAGGCGATCGGCCTGGCCTTCAACGGCTTGGACGCTCGAGAACAGCCGTCCGATGGCTTTGAGTTCCGGTTCTATCGCGGGCCCGACAGCAGGGGCTGGTATACGGAGAGTTTCGGTGGCGAGGACTACACGGTTCTGGGCATTCATCTCGACATTCGCCCGATCAGCATCGCGGGGCCGCTCTACGGCGACCGCCGTGGTCAGGCGTCAAAGCCGCAGCCCGAGGCCGCCCCCGAAAGCGACCCGCCGTCCGTCGGCGACGACGGCGAGTCGAGCGACTGACATCACCTCGAAAGGGTTCATCATGCTGTTTTTCCGGTGCCGCCCCCGCTTCAGAGTGTCGTGTCTCGTCGTGCTGGCGGCGGTCGTGTCTGTGGCCGGTGCGCCTGCCATTTCGTTCGCTGATGAACCGAGGCCCGATGCTAAAACGCTGCAGGCTACGGAGCAGGAGGCGATCCGTGGCGTGCTCTCGCGGGAGCAGCAGGCTTCCTACACACCCCAGCAGGTGCTGAGCAATCTCCTGGCGGGCAATCGTCGCTTCGTGGCGAACGACCTCACGCAGCGGAACCACTCGCAGCGGATCCGCGAGGCCTACGAAGGCCAGTTTCCGAAGGCGGTGATCCTCTCCTGCCTCGACAGTCGCATTCCCGTGGAGGACGTGTTCGATCTCGGCATCGGCGACATCTTCGTGGCCCGTGTCGCCGGGAACTTCGTCAACGAGGACATTCTCGGCAGCATGGAGTTCGGCTGCCATGTCGCTGGGGCGAAGGTGATCATGGTGATCGGGCATACCCATTGCGGTGCCGTGAAAGCCGCGATCGACGACGTGAAGCTGGGCAACATCACACCCATGCTCGCCAAGATTCGGCCAGCCATCGAGAAGGGCAGGCCTTTTGACGGCAAGAAGGGGAGCGACAACCCCGACTATGTAGCCCACATCTGCCGCGAGAACGTGCGACTCGCCGTCGAGGCCATCCGTGAACGCAGCAAGATCCTCCGCACGATGGAGGCAGACGGTTCGCTCAAGATCGTCGGGGCCTACTACGATCTCCGCTCCGGTGAAGTGACGCCGTTGCAGTGAAGGCCCGAATGACGACCGGGAGGGCTGGCACAGACACGAACAACGGCACCGATCAATCTGGCTGGGCGTGGAGGCTGATTCAATGGAAGGCAGTACGACATGGTTTTTCTGGGCGTTGCTTTCCGCCGTGTTTGCAGCGATGACGGCCATCTTCGCGAAGATCGGCCTCACGGGGGTCGATTCCGATCTTGCGACTCTGGTGCGGACCGGGGTCATCGCGGTGGTTCTGACCGCCTTCGTGGTCGCGACCGGGAAATGGGCAAACCCGATGACACTTCCCGCGAAGACGCTGCTTTTTCTGCTGCTCTCGGGCCTTGCAACCGGGGCATCATGGGTCTGCTACTTCAGGGCTTTGCAGATTGGTGACGCTTCGAAGGTAGCCCCCGTCGACAAACTCAGCCTGGTGCTCGTGGCCGTCTTCGCGGTGCTGTTTCTTCACGAGCGGCCAGCGGTTCGTGAATGGCTGGGCATCGTGATGGTCGGTGCTGGCGTGCTGATCTTGGCTCTGAAACGTTGATCGGAAATGTGACGGGAGTGGTGCAGGGGGGCTTGGGCCCCTCCACCACACTCCACGCCCCTCGCTTATTCGGGGGAAGGGCAGGGGAGCACGGCAGAGTGCGACGCGAAATGCGCATCTATTGCGACGCGAAATGCGACTCCGCAGGTGTCCGCATCCGGCAGCACGGAGCCGCACGAAACGCCAGAACCCGCTTCAACCATTCAGGTTGCAGCGGGTTCGTCGGGAATTGCGCCAGTTATCAAAACTGGGCTAGTGGGCAGCACAGGATTCGAACCTGTGACCTCTACGGTGTGAACGTAGCGCTCTAACCAACTGAGCTAGCTGCCCGAACAACGTGCCACCGGAACGGAAAACACCGTTTCCCGGCACAAAAATCGCACCACTGTTTCGTAGTCTACCCCCGAACACCCCGTGCGCAAAGTGCCGTAAAAGTCGCCCGACGTGAGACCAGAGGGGACAGTCAGACTGCTAAGGCAGCCGTCGCTCTTTGCAGCCCACCGAACCATCCCGCGGTGACCGGCGTAATGAGGGAGTTCGCACCGACGGCCACATACGCCGGTGCGATGTGCCCCGGCATGCGTCCCCTCGCACCGCCGGGGTTTTTTGTTGGCAGGTTGACGCAACGGCCACCCCTACTGAAACACAACCCGCTCGAACATCACGAGAATCTGCCCAGTCTCACGCCCACCGTCAAACGATTCCGGCAACGGTTTGTCTGCCGGCACAAAGCAGACCCGACGGGTCGTCTCGTGCACCTCGTAAATGCCCCGGTAGTGCGTGCCACGAGCGTTTTCAACCGAACCACGAGTGCCCCTGAGTTCGATGGTTTTCGGACTGGTCATCGGGTCGATCGTGCTCGTCCCCTCGGCGATTATGTTTCCGTTGGACAACAGACTCCACGTGCCGTCTAGTCTGTTCACCACGGTGATGCCAGCCACCACGGAGTCAGCGTTGGTGTTGCCATTGGCCTCAATGCTGACCACGCGCCATTCTCCGGCCATGTGTGCACGATCAGCCCGGATGGCCTCTTCCTTATCGGCGGCATCTGCTGCCAACGTCGCGGCAGACGACAAGGCAACCACGATGAACATCACTGTCTTGAAACACCAGGCGCTCGTCTGTGACACGCTCATGCGCCGTCCTCACGCCGTCGGCGGATCGGCAGGCGGATCGAAACGGGGGGCCGACAGACTCCCGGCCCCGACGACGTCGTCTTCAAACCGCTTGGCCGGCCGGGCCGGCCGCACGTCGCGTCCCTCGAGATGGGCCGACACGTCCAGATCGCGGGAGATCGTGGCCCACTGCTTCCGCAGTTCGGCGATGCTCTGGCCCACCGACCGCCCCACCTCCGGCAGTTTCTTGCCGTAGAGCATCACGGCAAGTGCGCCGATCACGACGATCTCGAGAGGACCAAGCCCAAACATCGATGCTGCCTTTTGGCTGCCGGGGAGACTGGAGTCCGGAAAGAAGCGGTCTGCGGAAGACCGTCGCCGGCTCAGCGATGGCTCTCAACCCGCTCGGAGTCGTGCGAGCGATCGCCATGACCTGCATGGCCCGCATGCGAATCGCCTTCGATTCCCTGCACGCCACGCTTGAATTCCACGATCCCTTCGCCGAGCGATCGCATCACCTTCGGCAGCCGCGACCCAAAAAGGAGCAGGATCACGCCGGCAACGATCATCAACTCGACCGTACCGAGGCCCATGAATGCAAGCAGCGGGGTCACGTGATGGCTCTCCATGCTGAAAGAAGGATCTGTCTACGCAAGTCTAACCCCGCGGGTCTGTGGGTCAAATTCCTGTTGTCGGAAGGATGCCGATTATGCCGCTCATGCCGGCACGAATTACCGCATCGGCTGGCCGGGGGCGACAGCGATCGGCAGGTTCTGCCGATGCATCGGGAGATGCCGGTAGTAGACCTCGAGCGTCATCGCCGCCATGGCCGTCGAATAGACGCGGCCGCCATGGCCGCCCCAGACAGGATCGGGATCCCAACTCCCATCGAGCCCGCTCGACTCGCGGCGTTGCAGCGGCAGAAGCGCCGCCTGCAATTGACTGTTCCAGACCTCCCACTGCGGCCCACCAGCATGAAACGACGCCAACGTGGCGTAGTACCAGGCGTAGGCGTTGGGACTGCGGGTTTCCGGAGGCGATCTTGCCAACAGTTCCACCGCCTCGCCTACGCAGGGATGGTCGGCCGGCATGCCGAGCAACAAGCGGCATACCAAGGCCTCGGCAGTCATCGCCACACTGGGCTGCTCGCCGGGCCGATAGGCAGCCAGGCCACCCGTTCGACCCGAGGAGACACTCTGGAGAAATGTCCTCGCCCGGGCCTCCGCAGATTCAAGCCCTGTCAGGCCGGCCTGCCGAGCGCTGGCCAGCAGCATCACCTGCCAGCCCAACTGGCTCGTATCGCCTTTGTCACCAGCGGCATACCGCCATCCGCCGGTGGCCGCGCTCTGCATCGAGAGCGTGTATCGCACCGCCTTTTCCAGCGGCGGCCGCAGCGCCGCATCGCCGGTCATCGCGCAGCATTCCGCCAGGGCGATCGCGGCCATGCCGTGGCAGTAGAGCGCCGCGAAAAACTCGGCATCTCCTGCCAGCGAACCGTCCGCCCGCTGGCGGTCCACGAGAAACCGGACGCCGCGGGCCACGACTTCCGAAGCGGGGCCCTGCTGGTGCGTATTACCCGCCCCCAGAAACGCCAACAGCGCGAGCCCTGTCACGCCATGATCGCTCTTCGCCCCAGCGCCATGGCGATGATGCCCCTGTAGCGATCGCTCCACGCCACCGCCGTGGCGGGCGGCACTCCACCGTCCGTCGCTCGACTGCGCCGCCGCCAGCCAGACAAGGGCCGCCTGCACCGCCCGCTCGGTTTCCAGCGATCCACCCCGGGCTGCTGCAGCGGCGGCACGTCTGCCTGCCATGCGGTCGGCATAGACCGGAGGCACGGCGGTCGCAGCGGCAGTCCCAGCCGGTGCCGACAGGGCAGGGGAATGGTCGACGACCGCAGACGCTGATGCCGCGTCCACGGCGGCCACTTCCGTCTGCTCCGGCTCGACCGGCCGGTTTTCTTCGGTGGCGTCGTCCTCGCTGGCCACCTCCAGCAGCGGCACGTGCTCCGCCGGTGGAGCGACCGGTTCTTCAGCCGTCGCACTGCGTGTGGCTGCCTCCAGACCGGCCACGTTGATGACATCCGCAACCGGCTCTGCCGCGGGCGATGCGTCGCCATCGGCCGGCCTCAGGCCGTCAGCAGGATCCTCGGCGGTCACGACCACCATCGTCATGGGACCACTGTCACTCTGCCCCCACGAGGCCGGCGACAGCCCCCCGAGGCAACTGCAGACCACCGCCACAACCGCGTGCAGCACGACCGACAGCAGCACGCACTTCGGCAGCGTGTGCGACTGCAGCCACTTCGTCCGCACGATGACGGCCAGCGACACCGCAGCCCCGACAGCGACCAACGCCCAGACGATTCCGTGGGTATGCATCGCCGGCCACCATCACCTTCTGATGGTGCCACCGGCGGCCACCTTCGGCCGCACCGAGATCGCCACCCGAGTCACACCGGCCGTCCGGCAGGCCTCGTAGACCTCCGCCATCTGTCCATGCGGTACGGCATTCTCGCCACGGATCATCACGGCGAGATCGGGCCTGCCGGCTCGCAGGGCCGCCAGCCTCGCCGCAAGGTCTCCCATCGCGACATCATCGTCCGCCAGCCGCAGCCCGCCCGACGCCTCCACCTCCAGAATCTCCGGACGGGAACCGTCCACCGCAGCGGCACTGCCTGCCTGGGGCAGATCGAGGTCAAACTTCCGCTCGTCGCCCGAAAACTTCGTGGCGCACATGAAGAAGATCGTGAGTACGAGCACGACGTCGATCATCGGCGCGAGGTTCGGCGCCGGATCTTCGTCTTCGGAGAGTCGTACCAGCGGCATGGCTCACCCTGCGGCGCGGCGTTTTGTCTCGCCGAGTGCCTCCTGCGAGATTTCGTCGATCACCTGCTGGCACGTCTCGTCGAGACGCATCGCGAGCCGATCGACGCGACTGGTGAAAAACCAGTGGAGCACCATGGCCGGAATGGCCACGAGCAGGCCCATGGCGGTCGTGATGAGGGCCTCACCAAACCCGCGGGCCAGCAGGTCGGGCCGCCCCATCGCACCGGCACCGGCCACGTCGTTGAACGCTCTGATCAGTCCAAACACGGTGCCGAGGAGCCCGAGGAGCGGCCCCACGGTGGCCACGCCATTGAAGACCCGCCGATAGCGACGAAGGTAATTCACTTCCCGCTCGCAGGCATCGATGGCCGCCTGCTCGATCTCCACGGCCGGCCGGCCCCAGCGGCGGACGGCGGCAGCAAAGACCTTCGCGGCCGGGCTGCCGTTTTCCTCGCAGGCATCGATCGCCTCGCCACGGCTGATCTGCCGCGTCTGCAGCTGCTCGATGAACCTGGTGGCGAACAGCCGTGGCACCACCCGCCCGGTCCGCAGATTCACCAGCCGCTCGATGCCAAACACGGCCAGCGCGAATGAACAGCCCAGGAGCGGCACCATCAGGATGCCGCCATCCCGGATCGTCGCCAGCAGATTGCCGGTCGGGATGAGCGTGTCACCACCACGTGGCGCGTCGGCCAACGGCGGTTCGGCAGTTGGTGCAGGAGCCGCTGCAACGCGGATCGCATCGCGACCACCGGCAGCGGCGGTATCCGAGCCGGCCCAGGCCCGCGGTCCCTGTGGCTCAGCCTGGGCAACCGCTGTCAGCAGCACGCAGGCAACCGCCACGACGGGCCCGAGCACCCAGGCGTGGAGGCCCGCCCGAGCCCCGCGCCGCAGGGGGTTTGTTCGCTCTTGCACCGTCATGGGAGGCAGGCCTGCATGCGCATGGCGGGTCAGGCGAATCCGTTCCCTCGGAAACAATCTCCCGCCTCTGGAAGAATCGACAGGCGTCGCTCTCTCCGACGAGCATCACCGTCACGCCCGCTCCCACCAGCACATCCGGCACGTACCGACAGTCGCTAAAAGTTCGCGTCGCAGCCGGTATCCACGTCGCCGACCATGTGGAGATGGTCGTGGTCGATATACACCACTTCCTGGCAGTCTTCGTCCACCAGCGTGTGGGGCACCGGCCAGCCGATCCGCTTCACTTCCTGGAAGTAGATCGTGCACTTGTAGTGGGCATGGTGCAGTTGGGCCGGCCCGGCCAGCGGATAGTGCCGCGGCGGATCCATGTAGTCGGCGATCTTGCACTTCGAGATCCGCACGTGGTTCCGCTGGATCTCATAGAGGAACGGCCAGTTGCCCTGGACCGGACGGGCCTTCTCGAGCGCCCGCATCACCTCGTCGTCGCTCGGTTCGTCGAGGGCTTCGCAGGGCCCACCGGGTGGAATCGGGCCGAGCACCGGGGACCGCTCATAGCGTTCGTAATTCCAGAACTGGTCTTCCTTCTGCTTCTGCATGTAGACCGGCACGGGGATCGGAAAGGCGAGGGGGCCGAGATTCGGTCCCTGGGACGTGATCCAGAAGCAGCCGCTCTGTGTCGCCGAAACCACCGCCGCAACCAACGCCAGCGAGACGAACCGTGCTCGAGCCTTCATGGACAAAACCTCCTGCGGTGATCCGGCGGCGGTCAGGAGACCGACCCTGCAGGATGTATCGACTTTGCGGCCTGCCAACTTGCGGAATTTTCCGATTGGGCAGGAAATCCGGCGAAGCTGGATCGCCGCGCATGAAAAAACCACTCCCCCGGGAGTCCGGGGGAGTGGTTCTGTGTGATCACGATGGCCCCAAGGCGGCCTGTTCCAGCCTAGCGATGGTGGCTGTGGATGTGCCGCTCGTCGAAGTCGAGCCACCACCAGCCGTCGTCCCACTCCAGCGAAACCCGCCGCCAGCCGAGCGGCACCTGCGGATAGGGGTAGAACGGACCGATGTAAGGCCAGGCGGTCGGGGAATACTGGGTCGGATACTGCACGGCAGCCACGTTGGGCGAGGCGGCATAGCTGGGCCATGCGTAGTTGGGCATGTTGGGGCCGTCGCCACGGCCGGGAATCGGCGGCATGCCGACTCCCGTGCCACCCATCGGCACCGGTCCACCGGCATACCCGGGGCCGCCGCTGGCGTAGCCGCCCGCTCCGGCCTGACCGCCGCTGGCATAGCCACCATCGGCCATGCCACCGTCGGCCATGCCGCCATTCACGGGACCACCTTCGACGACCCGCATCGAACCCGGCACCATCTGGCCATCGGCAACCGGCCCCTCATACCCACCGGGCGACGGCAGGTGCATCGGGTCTGCCTGCATGCCGCCCCGCATCGCGGTCCGCTGCACAGGGCCACGCATCGCCATCCGTGGGTCGCGTCCCTGCCCAGGCATCGGCTGGGAGCGGGGCTGGCTAGCGACGGGCTGCATAGATCGTGACGACGTCATCGCGAGAGGGCGGGGAGAATTTGGTGTCTGCCGGCCGCTGACGGCACCCTGCGGCCTGGCCGTGGGGGCCAAGGCCTGAGCAAGTTGCACCGGGGCTTCCTGACCGCCGAAGGCGAGCTGACCGCGGGCCGCCGGCTGGGGCGAACCAGCCAACGATTTTGCCGCTGCGGCAGGGGTTGAGGCATTTTTCGCCGCTGCTGGGGAAGGCATGCCAACGACGCCCCAGGCCGACGACGGCATGCTGAATGC
This sequence comes from Candidatus Kuenenia stuttgartensis, assembly GCA_945877135.1. Classification (GTDB taxonomy): domain Bacteria; phylum Planctomycetota; class Planctomycetia; order Pirellulales; family UBA1268; genus CAMCQY01. The sequence goes on along the minus strand of CAMCQY010000008.1, from coordinate 46,631 downwards.
GGGCGTTCCCCCGGCCGAATCCGCCTGCTTGCCGATGGCAAGGCGATTGACCACGCGTTCCACGCCAGGAGTGTTTTCAGCAAGGCTCACGGCAGCCGCGAGCTGCTTTTGATCGGCAACGCGCCCCTCGAGCCAGACGGTGCCAGACTTCGCCTTCACGTTGACCTTGTAGCCGGCCAACGAACCTGATTCCCGCAGCTTCGCGGCCACGGATCCCGCCAGGTCATCGGCCCGTGCCGCCGGCAGGACGAGCGATGTGCCGACCACGGCCATCACGAATGCGGACCTCAGAATGGACATGCATGACTCCTTGGATCGATTCGGCTGCGGCCCGCACAAAAATTGCTGCAAGGCCCCCTGGGAAACGGGAGGGCACGCATGCCCACCTATCTCCCGGTATCTATTCGGCGCACGATCATGCCGAAGGGGAGTTTTTTTCCGCTGCCAACGAAAACGCCGGTCGCGTCAGCGAAGCCGCGCAGATGGGGCAGAACGGGCAAGAGATCACGGCCGCAGCGGCGGTCTCGAAGCTGGCCGCGCGAGCGAAAACCCCAACGGAGCTAGTGAAAATCGATGATGGCGATGAGCGTCATCAGCGTGAGCGTGACAGCGCATGCCGCACTCGAACCGGGGCCAAACTGCAGACTCCAGCCGCACAGCCCCCCAACGACGACCAGCGACACGAGGCAGAGCCACTGACCGCCCCGTTCATAGCGTGTGCCTTCGGTCAACCGGGCGGCGGCGGCGGCCATGATCCCCAGCAGCTGGACAAGGCCCAACGTGCAGAGCAGCGGGCTAACGGCAATGGCGAACAGCGTCATGGGCGGACAGTAGCGAACCTGCCACGCGGCCTGCAAAGCCAGTTTTCGGTTCTGGTCAGACCACGGTCACTTGCTCTCGAGTCACTTGCTCTCGAGTCACTTACTCTCGAGCAACGCATCGATCTTCTTCTCCAGTTCCGTGATCACGACGTTGCGGTCAACCACCTTCCCCTCGGCATCGAGCAGGATCATCGTCGGCAGCGTCAACACCCCCAGTTCCTCGGCCAATCGACCGTCGAGCCCCCCGGCCTCGTGGAGCTGCGGCCACGCGATTGGCTTTGCCTTCAAGAATTTCTCGAGCTGCGGCTTGTCGGAATCGAGCGCAATCCCGACGACCGCAAACTTTTTGGGGCCATACTTCGCCACCAACTCACGAATCTGCGCCATGTCCACCTTGCACGGCTCACACCATGTGGCCCAGTAGTGCACGAGCACAGGAGTGCCACGCAGCGATTCAAGCGAGACCTGCCGGCCATCGATCGCCGCGCCAGAGAGCGAAAGCGGCTTGCCTACGCTCTCGAGCCGCCGCGCCGCCCCACGAGCCTTTCGGGCGGGAATCGATTCCGGAAAAGCCTTCACGATGGCGGCATACCGCTCGAGCGCCTCCCGGTCCTTGCCGGAAAACTCGTCGGCAATACCCATCTGCAGCATCGCCTCAGCCGCATCGGGCGAGGCGGGATACTTGGCGACGAACGCCTGCAAGTCCTCGAGCCAGGCGGCCTGCACTTTGTCCACATCAACGCCAGGCTGCTGCATGTTGGCCGCATATCGGGCCTGCGCCAGGCGAAACGTCACAAACCCAGCGAGCGGCTCATCGGCCGCCACGGCCGTGGCCAACTGCTCCAACTTGGTGGTGCCATCGGCGAGCGAGCCGTCCTGCACCCCAGCCGCAAGCGTCTCGGCGTATTGCTTCACCCAGAATGGCCGCTCAGCGACGTCAGCAACCTCTACGACCTGCCCCAGAATCGTCACCTGCTCGTCGGCCAGTTTCTTGCGACCGTCGGCGTCGGCGGCAGCGAGTTTCGTCTCCAGATCACGCAGCCGGCCCAGGAATGGCTTGAGTCGCTCGCTCGACTGAGGCCCGGCATCGGCCTGCTGGCCAGCCCCCACTCTGGGCGTGAAAAAGCCGAATGACTCAGCGACATCGCCCTGGTCACCCGACACCTGCGGCGCCGCCACCGGCCGCCAGGCATCACCGCACCGCACCAGCGACCCGACGAAGACCTGTCCATTCTTTGCCCCGCTTTCGACAATGGCCATCACGTTGTCGTAGGCGAGCACGTCCCGGGCCACGCCGTCGCTGCCGGCCGGCAGCGTGCCCGCGGCCTGGGGCGTCATCATCGTGCTCCACTTTGAATCGGGGCCAAACTGCTTCTGCGCAGCGGCGATGCGGGCGAATTCAGCCGGCGCAGCAGCCACGCGTTCCAGCAGTTCGGCAAGTCGCTGCCCCTCAAAGCCAGCCGCCTCCAGATCCACCTTGGTGGGCAGGAGCCGCTGGAAGGCCGCCGCATCGCGTGATTTGATGGCCTCCACAAGCTCCCGGCAGACCTCCTCGGCAGAGATCGCCTTCCAGGCATCGATCACGCCATTCTCGTCCTCGTCGAGGCCCCAGCGGCTGCCGGCGGAATTGAGCCAGCGAGACTGATCAACCTTGGCGTTGTGATTGGAGTCGATATCGCGAAACACCTCGATACCGTCCTTATAGTAGCTCCAACGATCGACCACCCGGTCGGCGTTGGTATCGGCAAACACCCGCAGGATCTCGCCGCTCGGCCCACGGACAACGAATGCCGAAGCCCCTCCAGACTTCTCGGTCTTGATGGTGGCGTTCTTGGCAGCGTCTCCCTCGGGACGGTCATAGTCCACGTCTTTTTGACTGGGACGCAGGCCGAGGGCGTATTCGACCGTAGGGCCCGCTGCTTCGAGGGTGGTCGAGAGGCCCAAAAGGCCCGCGAAGAGCGTCAGGCACCACGATGCCACGCCTGGCAGAAAATGACGGGAAAAAAACGCCTTTGCGACGGCGGCTCGCATGCTCGACATGATCACGTTCCTCTCGGGTTGGAGTGTCCGCACAACGTAACGAGAACGTCGGGTTGCGCCTGCCCCATTTTCTAGCCCCAGCAGCCCCCGCCGCAGGAGCCTTGCCCCCTTTGAAAACGCCCCGCCTGCATCTACACTTCCCAGTCGGGCCCCGCTTCGGGTCCCGAGTCGGTGTCCGCGCGCGTAGCTCAGTTGGTTAGAGCGCTACCCTGATAAGGTAGAGGTCCCAAGTTCGAATCTTGGCGCGCGCATTCAATGTCCGCGGTCCCGGCCGCGGAGGTCGATTTTCCATGTCCGCGGTCCCGGCCGCGGAGGTGCGTGTCATCGGGGACGTAGCTCAATTGGGAGAGCACCGCCTTTGCAAGGCGGGGGTTGAGGGTTCGATCCCCTTCGTCTCCATTTTCCCCCCAAGCGCCGGCCGGCTTGCCCACAGTAGTGTGGGCCTTCGTGACGTACGACTCACGCCCGCCAGTCGATGCATCTGATGCATCGCCCCTAGGCAATCCTGCGGCGTTGCTGAATAATCGCCCGTTTCCCCTGTGTCGGCTGCCTCCAGGCCTCGTGGCCTCCCCGCCCCCGCTCGTTCCCGCCCCTCAAGCCCCGGATTCTCCATGTCGTCTGACAGCGTTCCCGCGTCTCCCAACCACGGCCTGCCTGCCGCCGACGGCTTCCGTCGCAGCGACATTCGCAATGTCGCCATCATCGCCCACGTCGACCATGGCAAGACCACGCTCGTCGACTGCCTGCTGCGGCAAAGCGGACAGTTCCGGGCCAGCCAACTCTCCGGGGAGCGGATTCTCGACTCCAACGATCTCGAAAAGGAGCGTGGCATCACGATCCTTGCCAAGAACATCGCCGTCGAATGGAAGGGCGTGAAGATCAACCTCATCGACACGCCGGGCCATGCCGACTTCGGTGGCGAGGTGGAACGGGTGCTGCGCATGGCCGACGGTGCGCTGGTGCTCGTCGATGCGGCCGAGGGCCCGATGCCGCAGACCCGCTTTGTGCTCGGCAAGGCCTTGGAGAGCCGGCTCCGGCCCGTTGTGGTGGTCAACAAGATCGATCGGCCCGACGCCCGGCCGCTGGAGGTGCTCGACGAGATCCTCGGACTGTTCCTCGAACTTGGCGCCGACGATGAACTCGCTGACTTCCCGTTCGTCTATGCGTCGAGCCGGCACGGCTTCGCCTCGCACGATCCGTCGGTGCGGGAGGGAACGATGGAAGCGCTGCTGGACATGGTCCTCGAGAAGATCCCCGGCCCCGCCGTGGATCGGGATGCTCCCCTTCGGATGCTGGTCACCACGCTCGGCTGGTCCGACTACGTGGGCCGAATCGCCATCGGCAGGATCGAGTCGGGCAAGCTCACCAAGGGAGCTTCCGTCATGCGGTCGACCGCCAGCGACGGCCTCGTCAGTGCGAAAGCACTGGGGGTGCAAGTGTTCGACAAACTGGGCCGCGTCGACGTCGACGAGGCGACCGCCGGCGACATCGCCGCTGTCAGCGGCATCGAAGACGTGGAAATCGGCGACACCATCTGTTCGGCGGAAGACCCACGGCCGCTGCCACGGCTGTCGGTCGACGAGCCGACCCTGAGCATGGTCTTTGGAATCAACACGTCGCCTCTGGTGGGCAAGTCTGGCAAATTCCTCACCACGCGGCATCTCCGTGACCGGCTCGCCAAGGAACTGGAACGCAACGTCGCTCTTCGGGTCGATCCGATCGAGAATTCGGAGCAGTTCTCCGTCTCGGGCCGCGGCCTGCTCCACCTCTCCGTGCTGATCGAGACGATGCGTCGCGAAGGCTACGAACTCTCCGTCGGCAAACCCCGCGTCATCCTCCGCAAAGAGGACAACAAGACGCTCGAGCCCTTCGAGACCCTCGTCGTCGAGGTGCCGCACGACAAACTCGGTCCGGTGATGGAACTCACCGGTTCGCGACGCGGCCAGCTCGTGCACATGGGCTCGCGGGGTGAGTTTGCCCACGCTGTCTTCTCGATTCCCGCCCGGGGCCTGATCGGTCTCCGCACCCGGGTGCTCAATGCCACGCAGGGCACGGCCATCATGCACCACCGATTCGAGGCCTGGCGTGAACTCGAGGGCGACGTGTCGGGCCGGGCCAACGGCGTGCTGGTCTCGATGCTGCCGGGTAAGGCCGTGGCATTCGGGCTCGATGGCCTGCAGGAGCGGGCTGATCTCTTTATCGAGCCGGGTGACGAGGTCTATGAAGGCATGATCTGTGGCGAGAATGCCCGCAGTGACGACATGGTGGTCAATCCCACGAAAGAGAAGAAGCTGACCAACATGCGTGCCAGCGGTAGCGACCGCAACATCCTACTCAAGCCGCCGCGGCGGATGTCGCTGGAAGAGTCGCTTGAATACATCGAGGAAGATGAACTCGTGGAGGTGACGCCGGCCGTCATCCGCCTCCGCAAGATCCTGCTGTCCGAGCATGAACGCCGGAAGGTCTCGCGTCAGAAAGCCCCGGTCTGACGGCACCTACAAATCGTAGACATGTCCGGGCTGGACCAACTCCACGTTGGCCAGCCCCAGACTCTTGAGTTCCCTGGCGATCACATCCGCATACCGCGCCTTGCGGTGCACCACGATCCAGCGGACCTGCCGCGGCAGCTTCCCGATCTCGTTTGCAAAGGTGGCGGTGCTGAGGTGCCCGGTGACGCTGGCCAGATCGGCGAGCGACCTCGGGAAACTCGCCTCCAGAAAGACGGCGTCGAGACGGTCGAGCGAGGCGAGATGCTGCCAGAAGCATTCGGTGGGCCCGGTATCAGACGGAAAAGCCACCGCGATCCGGCCGTCATCGACGACGAATCCGATAGTCTCCACGCCGTGCGACACCGGCACGGGCGTGATGGTGAGGCCGGCCCGCGTGATCGGCTGCATCAGCTCGAGCGCGGTCGTCTTCACAAAGGCATCGCTGGGCCGTGACAAATCGAAGAAATCGGGCCACACCCGGCCGTTGAACATGTCCCCATGGAGAAAGTCGAGCACGGCCCGCGACGCCAGCAACTCCACGCAGTCAGGCCCAGGTTCGTAGACGTTTTCCAGGAAAATCGGCAGCGTTGCGATGTGATCGAGGTGTTCGTGGGTGATGAGGACGTGCCTCACCCGCTGCTGCCGCTGCAGATCGGTCAGGAGCCCGATCGCGCCGGCGTCGATCGCCACCTCGTCGTTGATGAGGAACGAGACGAGAAACTGCAGGTCTGATGGGGGAGTGCTCGAATTCAGCAGTTCGATACGCATGAGTTGGATCGCGTTGGTACCGGTCTCGGCTGGCTGGTCGTCGAAGATAACCGACGGCCGCGAGGTTCACATCGAGAAAAACTCGCGGATCCTCTGAAACATGTCCTGTGACTCAGGAAGTGACCGGTCGGCCGATGCCATGGCCTGGGCCCGCTCGTTCTGCCGCGCCTGCAACGCGGCGCCGAGCTGTTCCACGAGGTTGGGCTGGGCGGCGAGAATCCTCCGAAACGACTCCTTGCCGACCTCCAGCAGCCTGGTTTCGACGAGGGCGGCGACCGTGGCCGACCGCGGGGCACCGGTCATGAGCGACATCTCACCGAAATAGTCGCCCGCTTCCAGAGTTGCCAGCCGAACCGACGGCCTGCCTTCCTGTACGACCGTGACCTCGACAAGGCCACTCATGATCACGAACAGACTGTCGCCCGGAGCCCCCTGGCGAATCACCGGCTCGCCGGCAGCATAGACCCGCTCGACGTTCTCCTCCGCCAGCCGGCCAATCTGCTCCGACGTGAGCGGGCCGAGCATGCCGATCCGTTGCAGGCTCGTGACGCGTCGCTCGACGGCGGTCTCTTCCGATTCGATGACGGGCGGCGGCAGCTGGGTGATCCGGATCTGCTGCGTGGCCACCGGAATCTCGATGCCCTGCCGGGCGAAGGCATACCAAATCCGGTCGCGGGCCATGCCGTCCACCCGGTCGCGCTTGTCGAAGTCGGTGGTGAACAGCCGCACCCAGTATTCGACACCCCGCTCCTTGAAGTCGTTGGTGACGACCGAGGGAGCCGGATGCTCGAGCACGCCAAAGCTGCCACGCACGGCATCGATGATGGTCTGCTGCACCCGCTGGGGCGAGACATCGTAGGGTGCGACCACGTAGAGCGATCGACGCGACCATGGCTCAGGCTTGGTGAAATTGCGGATCGACGCCTGTGCAAGCTGGCCGTTGGGGATGATCACATAGGCCTCGTCGAGTGTGATCACTTTCGTGGCCCGCCAGTTGATCTCCACGACCTTTCCGATGTGGGCGGGATTGGTGTCGTACTGGATCCAATCTCCCAATTCGAAAGGATGTTCGGCATGGATCGCCAGCCCGGCAAAAACGTTGCCGAGCGTGTCCTTGAGGGCGAAGCCGAGCACCGCTGTCAGGACCGCCGAACCGGTGAACAGGTTCTCGGCCCGCACGCCTGCCTCGAAGAGGATCGCGATCAGAGCGGCCGCGATCGTGAGCAGCCGGAGCACGTCGAGGAAGATCTTCGGTATGGGCCGACTGATTCGCTCCCATCCAGACACCGCGATGATGAGCAGCACCGACTGCAGGAGCGACGCCATGAGGAAGAAGCGAATTCCGAACGCCGCCGTCCGGGGAGCGTCGAGGGAATCAGGAAAAAGCCACGCCACGGCCAGTGGCAGGGGGGCAAGAAAGAGCAGGGTAGCCGGCCCCCACGACAGCCACCGCCGACCGCGAGGCGCCGAAAAAAAGAAGAACGCCAGCGCCACGATCGCCACGACCAGTTCGCGGCCCACATCGGCGTTGCCCCAGATGGATAGGGTGTTGATGATCGTGCTGGGACCGCTGACTTCCATGCGTGCTGTGGCTCCATCAGACTGCCGTACTGTGGCTCTCGGCGGCGCCGATTGTGCCCTGTTTGGCGGCGGCCGACAAACCCCGAAACCGCGACTTTCCCTGCAAATCCGCGATCTCACCGAGGCCGGATGGACGCCGCGGCGGACTATTTTTATACTTCTGAGTTCCGCGGGTCTGACCGCGGCCATTCACTCACCCTGTCCACGACGATCCGGAACACGCATGGTCAAACTGACGGTTCGCGAACGCGAAAGCATTCAGGAGGCGGTTCGCCGCTTCCGTAAACTGGTCGAACGCAGCGGCATCAAAAAGGAGATGCGGCGTCGGGAGTTCTTCGAGAAGCCCAGCGAGACCAAGCGTCGCGCACGCCTCCGCGCTGAGCGCCGCACCAAGCGAAATCGCCTGCTCGGCGTCGTCTGAATTGACGAAAAACACGCTTCCGGAAAACATGGCCATCCTGCCTGCTGGCAGCCGAGTTATGCTCCCCAGTCGAGTGCGACGTCAAGCCATGGGGCGTCATGCGTCGGCCAACCGGTGCTGACCCGATCGACGCCGGTCTGGGCGATCTCCGCCACTGTGTCGAGCCGGATGCCGCCCGATGCCTCGAGCACCACGCCCGGCCGGATCGCATCCCGCTCTGCCACGCATGCAGCCAGTTGCGGCGGGCTCATGTTGTCGAGCAGGACGATGTCGGGGCCTGCCTCGAGCACCGGCGTGAACATTTCCACCGCGTCGATCTCGATCTCCACCACCATGGTCTCGGCCCGCGATGGCGGAAAGGTCTCTGCCAGGAAGGATCGTGCCCGCTTCACCGCGGCAGCCGGTGAAATACCCGCGGCACCGAGGGCCGCCAGGTGGTTGTCTTTGATGAGGATCGCGTCGTAGAGCCCCATGCGGTGGTTCCAGCCTCCCCCCATGCGAACCGCGTATTTGTCGAGCAGACGCCAGCCCGGCACCGTTTTTCGCGTGTCGTAGACGCGGCAGCGGGTGCCGGCCACGGCGTCCACAAGTCGGCGGGTGGCGGTGGCCACGCCCGACATCCTGCCGAGAAGGTTGAGCACCACCCGTTCGGCCGCGAGCACGCTGCGGGTAGCCCCCGCGAGCATGGCCACCCGGGAACCGGCCTCGACGACGGCGGCATCGGCCACCAGCGGCCGCCATTCGAGTCCGGCATCGGCCACGCCGGCCACGATCCCTGCGGCCGTCAGCCCCGCGATCACCCCCGGCCTGCGTGCCACGACGGCCAACTCACTGCGGGCCGCGCGATCGATCAGCCCCACGCTCGTCCAGTCGCACTCGTGGCCAAGATCCTCGGCAAACCACTCGACGGCCCGCGCCGCCACATGATCGGCGAGATGGTCATTCCATTCCGACTGGCGAAAGTCACGCTGCTGGATCGACATGGTTCCTCCTGCTGGGCAGCGGGCTATCTTACAGTGCATCGGCTCAAATGCCGCTACCATGAATCGATGGCTCCTCGACTCTCACTCTCCATGGAACCACCCGACACACCCGCCGCGGTAGTGCCGCCGCGATCACAGCCGTTGATCGCCTTTCTTGTCGCCGGCAGCCTTGGCGTCGGCGTGGCCTGGTTCGTCGCCGCCGGCGGACTGGCTGGACGTCTGGTCCATCACGACGCCCCGCCGGTGTCCGACAACGGTTTCACGGTCAACATCAACACGGCCGATGAAACCGAACTCGCGCAGCTCCCGGGACTGGGGGTCACCACCGCCCGTAGAATCATCGACCACCGGCGGGAGCATGGTCCGTTCACCTCGCTCGACGGGCTGCTCGACGTGCCCGGCATCGGACAGGTCACGCTCGCCGCGATGCGGCCCTACCTGCAGCCGATCACGGTGGCGAAGACCGGCCCGCACCAGCCATGAAGAGCGATCATGAGTGTCCCATCAACCCCGACGCAGATCCCATGACACTCACGCCCGGTGTGTTCGAACTTGTCGCCCCCTATCAGCCGGCAGGCGACCAGCCGGCGGCCATCGACGCGCTCGTCCGCGGTATCGAGGAGGGGCGGAAATCACAGGTGTTGATGGGCGTGACCGGCTCCGGCAAGACGTTCACCATGGCCAACGTGATCGCCAAGGTCGGCCGACCAACGCTCGTGCTCTCCCACAACAAGACGCTGGCCGCCCAGCTCTACGCCGAGTTTCGCGACTTCTTCCCGCACAACGCCGTCCACTACTTCGTCAGCTACTACGACTACTACCAGCCTGAAGCCTATATTCCGCAACGCGACATTTTCATCGAGAAGGATGCCGCGATCAACAAGGAGATCGACCGCCTCCGGCTGGCGGCGACGAGCGCTCTGGTGAGCCGACGGGATGTGATCGTGGTGGCCAGCGTGTCGTGCATCTACGGTCTCGGCTCGCCCGACGACTACCGGGCGATGGTCGTCCGGCTGGCCACTGGCATGACGCTGTCGCGCGACAGCCTGCTCAACAAGCTCATATCGATCCAGTACGAGCGGAATGACGTGGCGTTTGAACGTGGGAAATTCCGGGTGCGGGGCGACACGGTCGACATCTGGCCCCCCTACGACGAACTCGCCACCCGCGTCGAATTCTGGGGCGACTGCATCGAGTCGATTGCGATCACGCACCCCACCAGTGGCGAGGTGGCGGCGAAGAAGGACGAAACCTACTTCTATCCGGCCCGCCATTTCGTGATGCCGGAGGACCGCATGCGTGCGGCGGTCGGGGAGATCAAGCGGGAGTTGGAGGCCAGACTCGAAGAACTCAAGTCGCAGGGCAAGCTGCTCGAAGCGCAGCGGCTCTCGGCCCGGACACGGTTCGACATCGAGATGATGATGGAGGCTGGATTCTGTCCCGGGATCGAAAACTACTCGCGGCCGCTGAGCGGGCGGCCCCCCGGGAGCACGCCCGAAACACTGTTCAACTACTTTCCGAAGGAGTTTCTCTTCTTCGTTGACGAATCCCACGTCACCGTGCCGCAAGTCCGCGGCATGTACGCCGGGGATCGCAGCCGGAAGCTGACGCTCGTAGACCACGGCTTTCGGCTCCCCTGCGCGCTCGACAACCGTCCGCTGATGTTCGACGAGTGGGAAAAAAAGCTCGACCAGACCGTCTACGTGTCGGCCACGCCCGCACCGTGGGAACTCGACCGCACCGGCGGCGAGGTGGTGGAGCAGGTGATCCGCCCCACCGGCCTGCTCGATCCGCTGATCGAGATCGTGACGGCCAAGCAGCAGGTGACGCATCTCTTGGGTGAGATCGAGAAGACGGTGGCGGCAGGGAACCGTGTCTTGGTCACGGCACTGACCAAGAAGCTCGCCGAGGACCTGTCGGCCTACTTCCAGGAGCGGAAGGTTCGCTGCCGATGGCTCCACAGCGAACTCGACGCCTTCGAACGGGTGGAACTGCTGCAGTCGCTGCGGGAGGGTGCTTTTGACGTGCTCGTGGGCGTGAACCTGCTCCGCGAGGGACTCGACCTGCCGGAGGTGGCGCTTGTCGCCATCCTCGACGCCGACAAAGAGGGTTTTCTCCGCAGCGAGACCTCGCTGATGCAGACCATCGGCCGGTCGGCCCGCAACGTCGATGCCAGGGTGATTCTCTACGCCGACACCGTCACCGAATCGATGCGGCAGGCGGTCGATGAGACGGTCCGCCGCCGTGCCCTGCAGGAGGCCTACAACGCGGCCCACGGCATCACTCCCACCACCATCCGCAAGGAGATCAGAGCCGGCATCGAAGCCGAGGCCGCTTCGCGGGCGGTGGCCTTCGAGGTGGTGGGGCAGGGGGAGGAATCCCAGCGGCATGCGGCCGAGTTGCTCGAGCAGCTCGAGGCAGAGATGATGCAGGCGGCGGCCGAGCTTGATTTCGAGCGGGCCGCACGGCTCCGTGACCAGATCGCCGGCCTCCGCGACGGCAAAACCAAGCCGGGGAAGGGCGGGCCACGCGGCCGGGGCCGGGCCGCCAAGGGCGGTTCTTTCTCGGGACGGATCCCACGGCCAAAACGCTGACATTCCCGCCGACATCCGAGGGCCAATCCGATGCCACACACCAAGCGTCCCAAGGCCGAGCAGACAGCGGCGGTGGTCCCTTCACAGGGTGTCTGTACCGCGGACGTCTCCCGGATCGACAGCGACTCGCTCTGGCAGGCGGTCTGCAGCGTCTCGAGCAATTACATCGTCGTCGTCGATCGCGCTGGCACGATCCGCTTCTGTAACCGCGTGGACGAAGGCTGGTCGCCCGAGCAGATCGTCGGCCGCAGCATGCTCGACTTCACCATGCCGGAGTCAACCGAGCGACTCTATCGGTTGATCGAGGAGGTATTCACGACGGGTCGGGGGCAGACTACCGAGACCACCGTGCGCCGTCCCGACGGCAGCGTCAGCTACTTCTCGCTTCGACTGGGGCCCGTGTTCGTCGATGACCGCCCGGCCGCCATCCTCGTCTGCAGTGAAAACATTCTCCCACTCAAAACGACGGAGCAAACGCTGCAGCACGAGCGAAACGTGCTGCGGCGGCTGCTTACGATTCAGGAACGGGAGCGGCAACTCGTCTCCTACGAGATCCATGACGGACTTGCCCAGTATCTTGCCGGGGCGATGATGCATCTGGAGGCCTGCGAACATGGCCTGAGCAACCCGGGAGAAAACCACGAACTCCGCGAGGGACTGCGGCTCCTGAGGGCGGCGGCCGACGAGGCGAGACGGCTGATAGGCGGCCTCCGTCCACCGGCCCTCGACGAGTTGGGAATCGTCGACGCCGTCGAAACGCTCGCAGCCGAGGCCCGCATCGAGGTGCCGCGGGTCGAATTCACCCACAGTCTGCCCGCCCGACGGCTGCCACCAGATGTGGAAACGACAATGTTCCGCATCGTGCAGGAGTCGTTGTCGAACGTCCGCCGGCACGCCCATGCCGGCTCCGTGAGCGTCCGACTCGAACAGCATGGCAAAGGTGCCGTACGGATCGTCGTCCAGGACGATGGCATTGGCTTCGATCCCACGTCGGTCGACGAGGATCGGTTCGGCATCGAGGGCATCCGCCAGCGGGCCTGGTTGCTCGGTGGCGAGCCACTGATCACGAGCCTTCCGGGACGCGGAACGACGGTGACTGTCACACTGCCGATTGAGCCCAAGGGTCTCATCCCGGCCGCCAACTGACCAGAAGACACGACGACCGCTCAAGCGGCCTTGCGAATCCCGTCGCGGGCGTGCTCCAGCGAACGACCAAGACGGCGGCGGCCCGAGGTGGCGCCGATCGGCGAGGCCTTCGACTCAAGCACCGTCGGTTCCTGCGGCGCATCCCGGTGGATGGTGAGCCGTTCGCGGAGCGATTGGGCCAGGGCCGGCCCCAGGTCGTCCCCTTGGTTCCGCGTGCCAACATCCTCCACGGCGTCGGCCAACCCCAGCACGACCGCCTGCCGGACACCTTCCCGCAGCCACTGAAAAAAGCTCATGGTCAACTCCCCCCTCGCTCACCCGGAATCGCGAACACCCGAAACGTCGCCGCGGCAGTCAGCCACTCGGGCCGCACCGCGTATGACAGTGGTATCGGATGCTCAGGCCTCGGGCTTCACGGAGGACCTGCCTCGGACGGCTCTCGGACTCTGGGCAGACTCTGCCGGTCCCCCGGTCGTCGGAAGACGACCAACGCACATCAGGCACATGTCGTCGCTGCGGATCTGACCGGCAGCGTGCCGCTCCACGTCCGCCAGCAGCCGACGGCCCAATTCGCCCGCCCCGCCGCCCCGTTCCGTCAGCACCTTCTCCAGCCGTTCCAGACCGTAAAGCCGCTGTTCGTGATCCATCGCCTCGCTGATGCCGTCGGTGTAAAAGACGAGCGTGCTGCCGGCGGCGAGATCGAGTTCACAGGCCTCGTACCCGCGGGTGGCATCGAGGCCGAGCGGCAGGCAGCCTAGGTCGGTGCCGACCATTTGGACTCGTCCCGACGCCTCGCGGAGGAACACGGGCAGATGGCCCGCGCTGACCAGCGTGACATGGTGCGTTTGCGGATCGAGTACAGCGACCACCATGCTCGCGAACCGATCGTCCCAGCCACCGCGAAGGAAACTCTCGTTGATGAGCGACACGGCCTTGGCGAGATCCCGCTCACTGGCGAGGCAGTAGCGGACGTCGGCCGAGAGCGCGGCCATCACGAGCGCCGCCGAGACCCCTTTTCCGGAGACGTCGGCCAGCACGAACGCCATCCGGCCCTCCGACAGCGGCACATAGGCAAAAAAATCGCCCCCCACATGCTGCGCCGGTTCGTAGAAGTCGAACACCTCGTAGCCTTCGATCTCGGGTGGCTTGGTCGGCAGCAGCCCCTGCTGCACGCGGTGGGCCAGTTCGAGATCCCGCTTGATCTGCTCCTGCTGCACGCGGCGGTCGTGGGCCACCGCCTGCTCCACCGCCTGCGCCGCCTGGCCGGCGATCCCGGCCAGCACCACCAGGTCGGACTGATCAAAGCCGTTGAGCACGTCGCGTGAATCGACGTGAATCACACCAAGCACATGCCCGTCCACTCCCAGAAACGGCACGCACATCACCGAGCGAATCCGGCAGTCCACGATGCTCTCGCTGGCATTGAACCGGCTGTCTGCGGCGGCGTCGGCCGAAAGGATCGCCCGCCGCGACTGCACCACCCGGTCGATCAGGGAAAGACTGAGCCGGAGGGGCCCCCCCTGGGCGCTACCTCGGATCTTCCTGGCCCGCAGCAGGAGCCGTCGCGAAGAGGCATCGCTCAGCAGCACGAAGCCCCGCTCGGCGCGAGGAAACACCTGGAACAATCCGTCGAGCAGCCGTGGCAACACCTCGTCGAGGGAGAGCGAGGAGCCGATGGCTCGGTTGAGCCCGATGACAGCCCGCAGTTTGGCCTCCGCGTGCTCCCCGATCTCCACATCGCCCGCCGGCTCGCTGATGGCCAACTGCGAGACGATGATGGAATCGTGATCAGCCCCATCGACGACCTCGTCGAGCAGCGAGGTCTGCGACCCAAAAATCGAGCTCGCACCAGGCGCCTGATTGGCCCGCGCAGGGCGGTCGCCAGAGACGAACACCAACAGCTGTTCGCAGATTTGAATTTGGTCGCCTTCCGCAAGCCGGTGTGGTGCGGAGAGTGGCCGGCCGTTGTAGAGAGTGCCGTTGCGGCTGCGAAGGTCTTCGATGGTCGCGTGGCCGTTGTGGATCGTGATGGCCGCGTGCTGGCGGCTCACGGCCGAGGCATCAATCACGATATCGCAGGCCGGATGGCGGCCAATGACGACCCTACCCTCGCGGAGCGACACGCGTTCGCCACTGCGGGATCCAGATTTCAGTTCGAGAAACGCCACGGCCTGCTCGCTCTGGTGCACAGCCCACGGGAAGCGGCACTCGGAATTGCCAGCCTCAAGCCCGCCGAGTAATCTTTACCACCGTTGGCCGGCCGACAGCATACACGGATCGTTCCGATCCGTGTCGCGGCAGAGTGGCCGGCCGACAGGGACCCCTCCGGTGGGGAATGGTGTAACGGTAGCACGACTGGCTCTGAACCAGTTAGTCTAGGTTCGAATCCTAGTTCCCCAGTTTTTATCCCTCACGCGCCGGGCGGCTTGCCTTGCATAACCTCACGCGCCGGGGGGCTTGCCTTGCATGAACTCAAGCGCCGGCCAACTTAGACCTCACGCGCCGGGGGGCTTGCCTTGCATAACCTCACGCGCCGGGGAGCTTGCCTTGCATAACCTCACGCGCCGGGGGCTTGCCTTGCACAGCGTGGGACCGGATGGTTTGAATTTCGGGACGGCGTCGAAGCATGGTTGACCCCGCCATTCCGTCATCTCTTGCACCATCCGAGCATCGCGTGCTGCTCATCGATGATCAGGCGATGATCGGCGCTGCAGTCCGTCGCCTGCTCTCAGGCCAGCCGGACATCGTCTTCGAGTTCTGCCAGGAGTCCACCGCGGCCCTGGCGGCGGCCGAGGCCTTCCATCCAACTGTGATCCTTCAAGACCTCGTCATGCCCGGCATCGACGGGCTCGAAATGGTTCGACAGTTTCGCGGCCTGCCAGCGACAGCCGATGTGCCGGTCATCATGCTCTCCGCCCAGGAAGAACCCGTGATCAAGGCGCGGCTGCTCGAAGCGGGGGCAAACGATTACCTCGTCAAACTGCCTGATCGGGTCGAACTCATCGCCCGCATTCGCGTCCATTCCGACGCATACCGACGACTGCTGGAGCGCAACGCAGCCTTCGCGGCGCTGGAGCGTTCGCTCGCCGACCTGGAACTTGAGCGGGAAAAGTCGGAGCGACTGCTCCGCAACATCTTGCCGGAAAAAATTGCTGACCGGCTCAAAAACGGCGAATCGACGATCGCGGACAGCTTCCCGGAGGTCACCGTCCTCTTTGCCGATCTCAAGGGATTCACCGAATTTTCCCAGCACACCGACGCCCAGCATCTGGTCGGCCTGCTCGATGAAATCTTCTCCGCGTTCGACCACCTCGCCTCCATCCACGGGGTCGAGAAAATCAAGACCATCGGCGACGCTTACATGGCCGTGTCCGGACTGCCGGTACCCAGGTCCGATCACGCCGACGCGGTGGCGGCCATGGCGATCGGAATGCAGGAGGCTTTCCGCGACGTCATGACCAACCGCAGTCTGGGGCTCGAAGTCCGGATCGGCATCCACTCGGGGCCGGTCGTTGCGGGTGTCATCGGGCGGCACAAGTTCACGTACGACCTGTGGGGCGACACGGTCAACCTCGCCAGCCGGATGGAATCCCACGGCGAACCGTCGCGGATCCACGTCTCGGAGGCGACGCGACTGCTGCTGGCCGACCGATTCCGCTTCGCCGACCGCGGCGAGGTGCCGGTGAAGGGCAAGGGCGTGATGCGGACGTTCTTCCTGCTCGGCCGCGAGTGAAGTGTTCACGAAAAACATCGCATCCGCCGATGCGGCGGCTTGACGCTGGTCGCCTGGATGGCGGCCTCGCGCCAGCGGGCGGAGGCCCGCCAAGCAAAACGGGGCCATGGATGGCCCGTTTTGCGTGTATTCAGTGCCAGCGTTTCAGCCAGCCACGGCGCCAGAAGACCGCCACCATGCCGACGGTCGTCGCCACCATGATCGCAGCAGCGACCAGGCCACCGTATCGGAAGCGGAGGAGCGGCATGTTCCAGGGCGAAGCGGTGTCGAAGTTCATGCCGTAGTAGCCGGTGATGAAAGTGAGCGGCATGAAGATGGTGGCAATCACCGTCAACAGCTTCATCACATCGTTCATGCGGTTGTTGAGGCTCGCCAGGTAGATATCCCGCAGATCGGCGCCGATCTCGCGATAGCTCTCCATCAGGTCGAGCAGTTCCATGGTGTGGTCATAGCAATCGCGAAAGTGAGTTCGTGCGTGGTCGCCCACAAACGGTGTCTGCTCGCGGCCAAGGGCATGGAGCACGTCGCGGGTGGGCCAGAGGGCTCGGCGGAGCGTCATCAAGTCGTTGCGCACGTCGTGGATCCGCACGAGCGAGTCGCGGCTGGGATTGTTCAGGGCCTCGTCTTCGAGCAACTCGAGCCGGTCGCCAAACTGTTCCAGTACCGGGAAATAGCCGTCGACAACCTGGTCAAGCAGCAGGGCGCAAAGCGAGTCGGCGCCGAGATGGCCGATCCGGGTGCGACCATGGCGAATGCGCTGTCTGACGCTGTCGAATCCGTCCTGGGTGAGCCGGTCACGAAACGTGATCAGGTAGCGATCGCCCAGAAAGAGGCAGACCGGATCGGTGATGATCGCGTCGCCGTCAAACCTCGCCATCCTCACCGCCACGAGCACCTGATGCCCAAACACCTCCACCTTGGGCCGCTCGTCGGGGGTGGTGGCATCCTCGAGCGCCAGGTCACCGATCTGAAACACATCGCCGATCATGCGGATCGCCTCGGCATCGTTCAGACCCTCGACGTCGATCCAGACGACCGGCCACTTCTCGCGTGCGATGGCGAGTTCTTCCGGCCGCAGGACGACGGTCTCCTGGGAGGACTCTCCATCGCAGCCGAGCATCCGCAGGGTCGAACTGGGAAGACCAGACGTCGCCACGGCGGCGACGGCAGCACCTGCATCTCCACGGCGTTGACGGCGGCGGCGGCGGTTTCTGCGATGGGCCATGATGGGCTCCGACTGGATACGACGGAATGCGACGCGTCGAGCAGGGGAGGACAGTGCCGAAGAAGACGCCGGAATTGAGGTGCGGCCTCAACCGAAGCGAGGCAGATGAGTATCCTAATCGTCATGGATCCAAATGAGGAATGTCGTCGTCTCCCGCATGAGCCGCCCACGACCGTCCACAAACACCGCCGGCGGCACCAGCGGGGCTCGCATGTGGGCGAGGCCATGGTCTGGGCGTCGCGCATCATCGCCATCGGAGTCGCAATGTTCCTGCCGGGAGTGATCGGCGGCTGGGCGGACGATCGATTCGGCCTGCGGGTGCTCGGGCCGGCCGGCTTTTTGCTGGGGTTTGCGGCATCGCTCTACTGGCTTAGCCAGATCGCTGCCGAGCCGAAGGATTGACCATGCCCCGACTCGATCGCGCCGACCAACGCCCCGATTCCTCTGGCCGGCGGCTGACGATGCTGGGCATGGCGGTCCTCCTGGGCACGGCGGCGGGCGTTGCGGCCGTCGCCCTGGCGGTAGGCCCCGATCGCCCCGGGTGGCGGTCAGCGATCGCCTTTGCTGCCGCGTGCTGCCTTCCAGGGGCTCTGGTCGCCTGGATCGTGACCCGGCTGCCAATCGCCACCCCGGCGGTCGCCGTGGCCGCGCCTCTGGCGGCGATCACGCTGCGAATCATGCCCCCATTGGGCGCGTTGGCCTGGCTTTCTGCGCCACAAAGCAGACCCGTGGACGCCGGCTCCGCCCCCCTTCTGGTCGTTTTTTATCTGGCCCTGCTTGCCTCCGACATTCTTCTGCACATCATGGTTCGACGGTCGCCTCCGGGCGACGATACACGGCCGCATTGACCAGAAGGGGCCCCGCACGGCACACTCTCCGATCCCGTTTCGGCAGCCCGAGGAATTCCCGAGCCCATGTCAGCCAATCCGATCTACCATCTGAAGGACTGCTACTTTTTCGAAGTGCCGAAGGCGATGTGGCGGCACGGCTGGAAAACCCTCGATGAGGTGCCGGCTTTCTTACGGAACGGCAGCCCTGACATCACCGACGTCGCCGCGTTCAACGATGCGCTGGACGGAAAAATCCTGATTCCGCAGCCCTTCGCCGAACTGCACAGCCTGTATGCGGTGAAGTCCGGGTTCGCGATCTCCAAGTACATGATCCTCGAACTCGTCATTGCGGCCCTGATGTTCGTGATCTTCACGTGGGTCGCGTCGCGGCTGCGAACGGGGGCGGCACCGAAGGGTCCGCTGCTGAATCTGTTCGAGTCGATGTTGGTGTTTATCCGGGATAACATTGCCCGACCGGCGATCGACGACCATGGACACGATCACGGTGACGACCACGAGCACGGCCATGCCCAGTCTCATGGCGCTGCTGGTCACGCCCATGCTGCCGCCGTCCACACCGGCGACAGGTTCGTACCGCTGCTCTGGACGCTCTTCTTTTTTGTGCTCGGTTGCAACCTGATGGGCATGGTGCCCTGGGCGGGGTCGCCGACGGCCTCGTTCTCGGTCACGCTCGCCCTGGCCGGCGTGACGCTTGCCACGGTTGTGGTCGCAGGCATGCTCAAATTCGGTTTCCTCGGCTTTTTCGGCAATCAGGTGCCGTCGATGGACCTGCCGCTGCCGATCGCGATCGTTCTCAAGCCGATGATCTTTGCGATCGAGATGCTCGGCCTTTGTATCAAGCACCTCATCCTTGCGGTGCGACTGCTCGCCAACATGGTGGCTGGCCACCTCGTGCTGCTGGGGATCATGGGAATGATCTCGGCGGCCGCGTCCTACTCGATGGGCATGTGGGCAACCGTCACCGGCATCAGCGTCGTGAGCAGTGCGTTGTTCAGCCTGCTGGAACTGTTCGTGGCGTTCCTGCAAGCCTACATTTTCACCTTCCTTTCAGCCCTGTTCATCGGGGCATCCGTGCACCAGCACTGATGCCCTTCGCGGCTGCCTGGGAGGCGGCCGCGAGCTCAAACACGCAGCCAAAAAGCGACTCACAATGAACTGGTCTTCAAAAACGCAAGAAATTCCTTAGAACATTTCGTCTTCGGGAAGCTGTTGCGAGCACCACTCGCCGCCCCCGTTCACTACCAACCGCACACATTTTCGTCCGTTTTCGCGATTCGTCCCTACCTCTCTCGTTTTCGACTTTGGGTTTTCATTTCTGGGTTTTCATTTCTTGGTTCCGGGGCCCGGCCCTGGGATCCTCGTTTTGCAAGGAGCTTGATCCCGTGATGATTCGATCGATCTTTTCCGCCCGCACTCTCAGCGTCCTGGCCGCCGTGGCCCTCACGTTCGTGTTTGCCGACTTCGCAAGCGCTCAGGAATCCGCCGCCGGCGTCGGCCGTTCGCTCATCGAACTGACCGCGCCGTTCAGCGTGGCCATGGTGGTGATCGGTGCCGCCTATGGCATCAGCAAACTCGCGGCCTCGGCCTACGAGAGCATGGCTCGCCAGCCCGAGGTGTCGGGCAGCATCCAGACAGCGATGATCATCGCGGCGGCCCTCATCGAGGGCTTCACGTTCTACGCCTTGTTCATCTGCTCGACGAAGTAAGAACGCGTCAGCAGCAGAGCCCGCTCAACAGGAATCCGAGGGTGTCGGGTGGGAATGCGTGAAAGCCGCATTCCCACCCGCGCCCCGATCCTGGAGAAAGGGCGGGAGCATTCGCCGGTCGACCCGGATCATCCGTGGCTCGATCGTCCGTGAATCGTTCTGCTGCGTTCCGGCACGCCGTCCTGTGTTGTTGAGTCCCGTTGTCTCTGTTGTCTGTAGTCAGTCGCCACGCTCCGGAGTCGTCCCTTGAAACCGTTCGTATTTTTCGATCTCGCCGCCGTCAGGGCTTTTTCAGCCCTTGGCGTCGCCTGCATGGTGGCCGGCCTCTCGATCGGTCCGGTGTTGAGTCGGGCGGCCGTGGCCGCCGACGTCCGCGCGAGCGACAAAGATCACGGAAAGGACCATGGGAAGGATCATGCGGCTCACGCAGACCATGGCGATGGCGGACATGGCCACCACTCCGAAATCGGCACCTCCGCTCCCGCAGGCGTGTCGAAGGCCGATTTTGAGAGCCCGGCCTGGTTTCAAACGGATCTGGCTCTGTGGTCGTTTGCCGTTTTCATGCTGCTCCTGGGCCTGTTGAGTGCCTTCGCCTGGAAGCCCATCATGCAGGGGCTGGAGAAGCGTGAGCAGGGCATCGCCGACATGATCGCGTCCACCCAGGCCGCAAACGAGGATGCCAAGCGGATGCTGGCCTCCTACGAGCGGCGACTGGCCGAAGCTACTGACGAGGTTCGTGGAATGCTAGACGAAGCTCGTCGCGACGCCGATACGACCCGCCAGGCAATCGTCGCCGAAGCCCGCAAGGCGGCCGACGAAGAGCAGGCCCGCGCCCGCCACGAGATCGGTCTGGCAAAGGATGATGCTCTCGCCCAGATCGCCGACCGTGCCGCTGACCTTGCCGTTGAAGTCGCCGGCAAGTTCCTTCGGGAAAAGCTGGGCCGCGACGATCAGGCCCGGCTCGTCCGTGATTCGATCGCCGGCATCGGCACAAAACCCAGCGTCAACTGAGACCAGTGCCATGACCAGCATGACCAGCGCGACCAGCGACTCTCACGATCACCACGCGTCACAGAACGCCGCCGATGGTCCCACCGACATCGGCGTGGAGCGTCTGTCAAAGGTTTATGCGCAGGCGATCATCGAGGCCGCCGACCGGAAGCAGTGCCGGCACGAGGTGATCAACGAACTTGCAGGCATGGTCCACGACGTGCTTCCCAAGGTGCCAAAGGCACAGTTCGTCTTCGACTCGCCGAAGGTGACGCCCGAAGAGAAGTCGGCTGTCATCAACAGGATCTGCGCGGGCCGGGTGCTCCCCACGACCCTCCACACGCTGCACGTCCTCGCTCGACACGGCAGGCTTGGCATCCTGTCTCATGTGGTTGCGGCTGCCCGTCGGCAGGCCGACGAGCTGGAAGGCCGCCGCCAGGCCACCTTCACCACCGCCCAGCCGCTCGACTCTGTCGAGCAGAGCCAGGTCGTGGCCTCGGTTGAACAGGCCATCGGCTCGAGCCTCAGCCCCACCTTTATCGTCAATCCTGAACTGATCGGCGGCCTCATCGTGCGGATCGCCGACACTGTCTATGACCATTCCGTTGCCACGAGCCTTGTGCGGCTCAGGGCACGCCTGAAGCAGAGGAGCATTCATGAAATTCAATACGGACGAGATCGCCTCGGTACTGCGTGAGGAAATCGACCGGTTCGAGTCGGGCATCGACGTCCGCGAGGTCGGTCGCGTGCTCGAGGTCGGCGACGGCATCGCTCGCGTGTGGGGCCTCTCCGGCGTGATGGCCGGCGAAATGGTCGAATTCCCCGGCGGCGTTACTGGATTGGCGTTCAACCTCGAAGAAAACTCGGTCGGTGTGATCATCCTCGGCGACTACCTGAAAGTCACCGAAGGGGACGAGGTGCGGAGCACTGGCAAACTGCTCAGCGTGCCGGTGGGCGAGGCCGTGATCGGCCGCGTGCTCGATCCGCTCGGCAATCCGCTCGACGGCAAGGGACCGGTGGTCACCGAGCATCGGCGTCCCGTCGAAACGCTCGCCCCTGGCGTGGCCGACAGGCAGCCTGTCCGCGAACCGCTCCAGACGGGCATCAAGGCAATCGACGCCATGACCCCGATCGGCCGCGGCCAGCGCGAGTTGATCATCGGCGACCGTAAGACCGGCAAGACGGCCATCGGCATCGACGCAATCATCAACCAGAAGAACAGCGGCGTGAAGTGCTTCTACGTCGCCGTGGGGCAGAAGGATTCATCGGTGGCCGTCGCCATCGACATCCTGCGCAAATATGGCGCGATGGACTACACCACGGTGATCGTGGCCGGGGCCAGCACCGCAGCCCCTCTGCAATACATCGCTCCGTACTCGGGCACCGCGATGGCCGAATACTTCATGTACAACGGCGAGCATGCACTGATCGTGTACGACGATCTGTCGAAGCAGGCCACGGCGTACCGTCAGCTGTCGCTACTGATGCGGCGTCCACCGGGCCGCGAGGCGTATCCAGGCGACGTGTTCTATGCCCACAGCCGCCTGCTCGAGCGGTCGGCGAAACTGTCGAAGGAGAAGGGGGGCGGTTCGCTCACCTCGCTGCCGATCATCGAAACACTCGAAGGTGAGGTTTCGGCATATATCCCCACGAACGTGATCTCCATCACCGACGGCCAGATTTACCTGCAGCCCGACCTCTTCTTCGCCGGCCAGCGTCCAGCCATGAACGTGGGCATCTCGGTGTCGCGCGTCGGTGGTGCGGCCCAGACCAAGGCCATGAAGAAGGTCGCCGGCGGCCTGCGTCTTGACCTGGCAAGCTTCCGAGAACTGGAGGCATTCGCCCAACTCGGCACCGACCTCGATGCGGCGACGCAGTCGCGGCTTGATCGCGGCTACCGCATGGTCGAACTGCTCAAGCAGGGCCAATATCAGCCGATGGACGTGGTGGACCAGGTGCTGAGCATCTACGCCGGCACCCGTGGTCACCTCGACGCGGTGAAGCGCGAGGAGGTCGCCGAGTGGGAGAAGGGGTTCCTCCTTTTCGTTCGCGACCAGACTCCGGATCTCCGTGCGAAGATAGAGCAGACGAAGGAGTTCGACGCCGAGTCGGAGCGACAACTGGAAGCCGCGATCGCGGAGTTCAAGCGGCAGTGGGCCACCAGAAATGGCTCGGGGACAAGCTCGACTGGCGGCTCACGGTCGCTGGCAGGCACGGCGAAGTAGTTGCGAAACCGATTGCGAACCCGACTGAAGGTGTAACAGCATGGCCAAGGCGAGAGCACTC
This sequence comes from Candidatus Kuenenia stuttgartensis, assembly GCA_945877135.1. Classification (GTDB taxonomy): domain Bacteria; phylum Planctomycetota; class Planctomycetia; order Pirellulales; family UBA1268; genus CAMCQY01. The sequence continues at coordinate 22,997 of CAMCQY010000008.1, read as the reverse complement.
GATCGACGCAGGCGTTCCGTAAGGAACATCCGCAAGATCACGCGCACGATGGAGCTGATCGCCACCGCGCGGTTCAAAAAGGCGATGGACCGATCGGTCGCCGCACGAGACTACACAAAGCAGCTCGTGAAGATCCTTGAGAACATCGCCAGCGTGGGAGCCGACGTCGTCCACCCATTGCTCGATGTTCGGCCAACGAAGCGGGCTGCCGTGCTGGTGTTGTCGGGCAACCGGGGCCTCTGTGGCGGCTACAACTCCAACATCGTCCGGCAGTCGGTGGCGATCCTCGGCCAGTGGCGGAGCGAGCAGGTCGATACCGATGTGGCCGTCTCGGGCAAACGCGGCATTTCAGCACTCAAGTTCCGCGGCATCCACATGGACGAGCGGTATACGTCGTTCGAAGACAAGCCCGCGTTCGACGCCGTGATGCCGATTGGCCGAGCCTACCTCGAGGCCTATGCGTCCGGAAAAATCGATCGCCTCGATGTCGTCTACACCCGGTTTCACAGCATTGCCCGGCAGGAAGCGGTCACCGAGATGCTCCTGCCGCTCAAGGCCCCGGAGATCGCTGGCGCAGTTCCGGGTGGGGCGGTTCCGGGTGGAGCTGCGTCTGGAACGGCGACGACCCAGTTGGCTTCACAGGAATATGACTTCTATCCCTCGGCGGAGAGCATCCTCGAGGAAATCCTGCCGGCGAGTTTCCTGTCGCGGCTCTTCAAGTGCTTTCTGGATGCAGCCGTGAGTGAACAGGTGGCCCGCATGGTGGCCATGAAGGCCGCTAGTGAAAACGCCGCCGGCCTCATCAAGAACCTGTCACGCCGCTACAACCGGGCGAGGCAGTCGCAGATCACGGGCGAGATCATGGAAATCCTCGGCGGTGTCGAGGCGTTGAAACAATAGCCGGCAGGCAAAACGCCCTCTTCAAACTATTCCTCCAATCCACCTCCCTACGACACTCAACTCTTTCGATCGTTACACGAACAGGAACCATCATGGCGACGGCGACCAAGGCAGCAGGCAGAACCATCGGACACGTCACGCAGGTGATCGGCTCGACCTTTGACGTCGAGTTCGCGGAAGACAGCATCCCCGCGATCTACAATGCCGTTCGCATCGACAGCGAGAAGAAGGGGGTGTCGCTGCACCTCGTCGGCGAGGTGCAACAGCATCTCGGTGGTGGCAAGGTGAGGTGCGTGGCGCTTGGCAGTACCGACGGGCTCATCCGGGGTGCGGACGTGATAGACACCGGGGGACCGCTCTCTGTGCCGGTGGGCCCGGCCACGCTCGGACGCGTTTTCAACCTGCTCGGCGAACCGATCGACAACCGCGGTGAGGTCAAGACGGCGGAACGGTGGCCGATCCATCGCGATCCCCCGCCGGTCACCGAACTGTCAACGAAGACCGAGCTTTTCGAAACGGGCATCAAGGTGATCGACCTTTTGACGCCGTTCGTTCGCGGTGGCAAGGCCGGTCTCTTCGGCGGTGCCGGTTTGGGTAAGACGGTCATCCTCACCGAATTGATCGCCCGCATCGCCAGCGCCCACGGCGGCTATTCGGTCTTCGCCGGCGTCGGTGAGCGAACCCGCGAGGGCACCGATCTCTGGCTCGAAATGCAGGAAGCGAAGATTGGCGACACGGGCCGCAGCGTCATCGAGCAGACTTGCATGGTGTTCGGCCAAATGAATGAACCGCCGGGAGCCCGCCTCCGCGTTGCTCTCTCCGCGCTCACCATGGCCGAATACTTCCGCGACACGACCGGCGCCGACACGCTGCTCTTCGTGGACAACATCTTCCGCTTCTCGCAGGCGGGCAGCGAGGTGAGTGCGCTCCTCGGCCGTATGCCGAGCGCCGTGGGCTACCAGCCGACCCTGGCCACGGAAATGGGCGCGCTGCAGGAGCGGATCACGTCCACGTCGAAGGGGGCCATTACCTCCGTGCAGGCCGTCTACGTGCCTGCGGACGACCCGACCGACCCCGCGCCGGCGACGGCGTTCGGCAACCTCGATGCCTTCCTCTACCTGGAGCGATCGATCTCGGAGAAGGGCATCTATCCGGCTGTCGATCCGCTCGCCTCGTCGAGCCGCATTCTCGACCCGCAGTACGTGGGCGAGCGGCACTACAAGATCGCCCGTCGCGTGCAGCGGACACTGCAACGGTACCGCGAACTGCAGGACATCATCGCGATCCTCGGCGTCGATGAGCTTTCCGAGGAGGACAAACTCGTCGTGCATCGGGCTCGCCGCATGGAGCGTTTTCTGTCGCAGCCGTTCCTCGTGGCAGAGGTATTCACCGGCAAACCCGGCGAGATCACGAGCCTCGCCGACACGATCCGGTCGTTCGAGGAGATTGCCGACGGCAAGTGGGATCATCTGCCCGAGCCGGCCTTTATGTATGTCGGCCCGATCGAGCAGGCTGAAGAGCAGGCCAAGAAGATGGCCGCGAAAAGCTGAGGCTGGTAGGAGATTGGTGCCCACAGAAAGGCGATTCCCCAGGAAACACGCATGATGGCAGAGACAACTGGATCCGGAGCGGGCAATGTCAGCGGCGTTCGCTGCGTCATCGTGACCCCGGAGTTGACGAGCCTCGATACGCGTGCGCGTTTTGTCACGCTGCCCTTGTTTGATGGGCAGCGGGGCGTGGGCCGTGGCCATGCGCCCTTCATCGGTCGCCTTGGGGCGGGTGAGGTGCGGATTACCGGCGAACAGGGCGGGCCGGCCGATGCGGTGCGGCGTGTGTTCGTCGAAGGTGGATTCGTCGAGGTCGGCCACGACTCCGTTACGGTGATCACCCAGCGGGCCATACCGGCCGAGAAGATCGATCTCTCGCAGGCCCGCGAGGAGCTCGACAAGATCCGGGGCACGGTCGCCACGGGCGAGGAGGCAATCGCCTCAAAGATGCAGGCCGAGGCCACGGCCCGCGAGGTCGTGCGGATTGCCGAACGCAGCCGGTAATCAGATCTGATAGTCCGAGTCCGGCTGCGGAGCTTCGCCGCGCATGCGGAGTTTCGGGCGTTCAAGCACGACCGTCGTGTGGGGATCAACCGACCGGGTCAGCCAGACGTTGCTGCCGATGACCGAGTCATGGCCGATCCGTGTCGCTCCGCCGAGCACCGTGGCGTTGGCGTACACCACCACGCGATCCTCGATCGTCGGGTGACGCTTTGTGCCCCGCACGAGATGCCCGTCGGCATCGGTCTGGAATGAGACCGCGCCGAGCGTGACGCCCTGGTAAAGCTTCACACGGCTGCCGATCTCACAGGTCTCGCCAATCACGACTCCGGTGCCGTGGTCGATGAAGAAATGATCACCGATCGTCGCTCCGGGATGGATATCGATGCCGGTCCGCGCATGGGCCCACTCGGCCATCATGCGGGGGATGAGCGGAACCTGCAGCCGGTGCAGCAGGTGCGCCAGCCGATGAATCGTCACAGCCTCGAGCCCGGGGTAGCAGAAGATCACCTCGTCGAGCGTGCGGACGGCCGGATCGCCATCGTAGGCGGCCTGCACATCGGTGGCGAGGATCCTCCGCAAGTCGGGAATCTGTTCCAAAAACTCTACCGCCTTGGCCTGCCCAAGCGCCTCGAAATCTCCTTCATCGGTGCAGTGCTGTACGGCATCGGATACCGCGTGGGCAGCGACGCCGTTCTCGGTGGCAGTTCGCAGCGCCGAGAGGCTGTGACGCAGCGCCCGGCCAATCTGCGTGGTGAGTTTGTCGTGCAGCCCGTCCACAAGGTCGCCCACGTGGTAGGTGACGTTGCCCATGTGAAGGTTTTCCCGGCGTCGGTAGCCGGGATAGAGGATCTCCTTGAGATCCTCGCAGGCAGACACGATCGCCTCGTAGTTTGGCAGCGGGCAGTGGCCGAGATAGTGGATCGTCGGCACGTTGTGATACGTCTCAACGATCCGCCGCGTCAGTTCCGGCAGTTGTTCCTTGATGCGGATATCGGTGGCCATAAGCTCGATGGTAGAGAGGTCTGGTGGGCCAGGCAATCTGGACATGAACTGGACATGAAAGCGTTCGACTGAAAAGCCGGAGGGAATTGAGGGTTCTTCTGAAGTCAGCGGCAAAAAAAGCGACCCCACGACCGCCACGGCAATCCTGGCGGCCTGGGCGATCCAGGCTGTTAGCCGGCGTCCGCGGCGGATGGCTCACCAGCAGCTGCGGCTGCCGATGCCAACGTCAGACTGCCCTCGTAGAGAGCCCGCCCCACGATGCAGCCGGCGGCTCCGGCGGCTGCCGCCTCCCGGATATCATCCGCGTTCGAGACGCCCCCCGAGGCAATAACCGGCAGGCGGACGGCGCGCACCATTTCGGTGAGGGCGGGGATATTGGGGCCGGACATCATGCCGTCCTTGGCGATGTCGGTGTAGACGATTCCAGCCAGAGGCAGGTGCTCATGCCGCTTCGCGACGTCGATCGCCCCGAGGGTGCTGGTCTCGAGCCATCCGCGTACGGCAACCTTGCCGTCCCGCGCGTCGATCCCCAGCACCATCCGGCCGGGAAAAGCCTGGGCCAGTTCCGCGAGCAGGGCCGGGTTCTCGATCGCCACACTTCCCACGACGAGTCGCTGCACGCCTGCCGCCACGTAGGCCCGGGCCGTCTCGACCGATCGGATGCCACCGCCGAGTTGGCAGGGGACTCCCGCAGCCGCCACCATGCGGCCCACGAGTTCGGCCTGCACGGGCGTGCCTGCCTTGGCACCTTCGAGATCGACGATGTGCAGGCGTCGGGCACCACCGGCGGTAAACCGGCGGGCCATTTCCACAGGGTCGTCACCAAACACGGTCTCGCGGTCGTAGTCGCCCTGCAGGAGTCGCACACACCTGCCGCCGCGAAGGTCGATGGCGGGCCAGAGTTCCATGGTCAGGGTCTCCTCATGCACGTCCGCAGCAGTTCCATGCCTGCCGACTGACTTTTTTCGGGATGAAACTGCGTGGCGAACAGCCGCCCACGGGCAACGGCCGCACAGAACGGCTCACCGTAGTCGCTGGTGGCGGCGATCACCGCTTCGTCGCGGGGCCGCGCCACATACGAATGAACGAAATAGAAGTGGTCGCCGTCGCGGCCGACGGGCTGCGTCGTGTCGCCGCTCTTCCAGGAAACCTGATTCCAGCCCATGTGCGGAATCTTCATGCCGCGGGGCAGTTCGAACCGGGTCACCTCACCGGGCAGAACGCCCAGCCCTTCGTGGCATCCCCCTTCAGAACCGCGGTCGAAGAGAAGTTGCAGGCCCATGCAGATGCCGAGAAACGGCCTGTCGGCCCGGATGTGTGCGAGGATCGGCTCCACCAGCCCACGGCTGCGGAGCGCCCGGATGGCATCACCGAAGGCACCGACTCCCGGCAACACGAGCCGGCTCGATTCGGCCACCACATTTGGATCGTCGCTGATGCGGGCCTCGACGCCCACCCGTTCCAGCGCCTTTTGCACGCTGCGGAGGTTGCCACTGCCGTAGTCGATAATCGTGACCATCCCGTGAGTTTAGGGCCGAGAGCGGCCTGCCGAAAGTGGCCAATGTGGCGACGGCCACTCAGCTGGAAACACACCGGGCGGTCTCCCCGACCTTCCCGGATGGCATGGCAGGATGCCATGTTTCGCGTGAAGACAGCCACGCTTTGGTGTTCGGGGAGCCCGACCTCCTGCCCTTCCATCCAAGCCCGCAGCGCGAGCAAGGGAAACGGCTTTGCCTGGCCCGCGGGGTGACGCTGCCCGCATACCCTTGCTTGCGCTGCGGGCTTAGATGAAGCAAGCGGGTATCCACAGCAGCAGGTGCCATGTTTTTCGTGAAGCTAGTCGCCGCTCTCGTCTCCGCCGCCGATCCGCTCGGGATAAATGACCAACTCCATGCGACGGTTGCGGGTGCGGCCGGCGGCCGTGGCGTTGGACACGACGGGATGATTCGCGCCGTGCGCCACGAGGAAGAGCTGCCCCTGTCGCAGCGGCGTGCGGGTGGTGAAGAAGTCAAAAACCGTCGTGGCGCGAGCCGAAGTGAGCTGGTGTGGCGTGCCCCACGAGGACTGCTCGAGTGGCTCGGTATCGACGTGTCCCTCGATGCCGACGAAGTGCCTGGGAAAGACTCGATCAATCTCGGCCGCCACCTGCGTGAGCAGGGCCGAGCCACCGGGGAGGAGAGAGGCGCCGCCTCCATCGAAAAGTCGATCGGCGGGCACTTCGAGCCGCACGACGTTGCCATCAAACCGCGTTTCAACGCCGGGCAATGCCAACTGGCCCATGGCAGCATGCATGGCCGCCGGGCCGTTCACGGCAGGACTCGCCGCCACGAACGCAGCCGGAGGTCCGCTGGGCTGCAGGCCTGGTCCCGCAGGTGGGCCGATGCCGACTGGCCCAGGTGCCCGTGGCGGCCCCCACGGCGTTGCTCCACCACCGGCCGATGGAAATCGCGACGCTGCCAACTGGTTGGAAGTGCTCGCCAACTGCTCGCGCAGCACGGTGATCTCGTCCTTGAGAAGCTGGTTTTCGTCTTGGCTGCGGGCCAAAGTCGTCTGCAATTGGCGACTGTCAACATCGGCATACGACGGCAGCGTTGTCGCTGAAGAGGCCGAGAGCGGCGGCAGCGTGGCTGCTGGCACCGCAACTCCCGGCGGCGGCACGAGGCTCACGGGAGTTGCAGCCGTCGGCTTCTGAAAGAGAGGGTTCGAGCAGCCGACCATCATCGCAACCGCCGGCAACAGCAGGCAGCGAACGGCAACGGACTCTCTGGCGGTGCAAAAAGAAATCGGCATGCCTCGGCTCCACGCCCGAAAGGGTGCGGGATCGTAGGAAAGACCGGCAGACCGGGCAAGGCCGTGATACCCCCGAAAAACACGACATCGTGTCTGGAAGAAGCCCCCGGCGGAAGCCGGGGGACTCCGCGTGGCGGCGGAGACCGTTTTCGATACAAGGCAACGTCGCTGCGTCGGTACGCATGAGCATGAGTATGGCAAGCGGGATGATGTTCACACCCGGTGTCCACGGGCTTCCGCCCGGGGCTTCCTGGTGCTGCATGGCATCCTGCCATGCAGCCAAACGGTAGCCGGGGATCGGCGGAAGCTCGAGGATCATTAGGATTTTTCGACCTTCTGGGGAATGTGCTGCCGTCGGTCGTGGAAGGAGAAAAAGCCGTAGCGACGAGACTTCTGCCGTCCCCGGCCGTGCGCCGTCCCTGGCGGAGCCATCAACGGCGCAACCGCTGCCACGCAAAGAGCGTGATAGCCGTCAGCACAACGACGGCTCCGAGCACCAGAGCCAGTTCGAGTGGCTGCCCGAACGGGCCGCCAGCCCATTGCCACAGCGGCTTCCAGCCCACGACCACAGCTGCACAGGCGAGACAGAGGCTCGGGCCGTAGGGCAGTTCGCTCTCACGATGCAACACCATCTGCACGAGTCCATGGGCCAGACCGATGAAGGCGGCCAGGAAGAATGTCAGCACGCTCGCCTGCCAGCCGACCCATGCCCCGACCATTGCCATCAGGGTGACGTCACCGAGCCCCATCGCCTCCCGACCGAGGCTCCGCGAGGCCCCTTCTCGGATGCTCCACACGAGTCCGGCCGACACCCCGAGACCGACGAGTGCCGACTGCAGACCACGAAACCGCTCACCTCCACCGAGCCAGGCCGCCACGATCGCCGCCAGCCCCGCCAGCAGCATGATGGTGCGAGGTTCAATCTGGCGTCGGCCTTCCACTGCCGCAAGGAAGGGGGCCGTGCAGACGAACCACCAGATCAGGAAGATCGCAGCCGGCACGAGAAGCCCAGGGAGTTGCGGTGATCCCTCCATCCACGGTGGCGGAGCCTGCGTGCGGAGCCCGCCAAACCAGCCGAGTACATCGGCCTCGAGCCGCGGCGGCGCAAACGACCGAGGCACTTCACATCCGACGGGCAGCAGCACGTCGGGCGAGAGCCAGACCACTACCAGACCAAGTATCACGCCGGGCACGGTCACGCAGTCGGGGATTACCCTGTGCCGAATGTCGATCCAGGCCGCGGCAGCCAGCAACAAGCCGAGAGCAGCATGCGCGGCAAAGCGAATCAGGATCGCGGCGTCGGCCCCGGAGCCGGACTCGGCCACCGTTCCCAATCCCCGGCAGCGAACCTCCCACCACCAGAGCCCCACGAAGGCAGCCGCCACAGCCATCTCGATCCAGCGACGGCTCCCAGTCGAATTTTCACCGGTCTTCACCGGTGATTCCTCGTGGGCGAAGGCACCTGCGTCGAGCAGTCCGCCCACGCTCGCGGTCAGCAGTCGCCCAGCCACGGCCCCGGCGACCGCGACGATCACCCCCCAGAGACCACTGTCTGGAGCAGGCAGCAGAGCGACGAGGGAACTGGCGGGATTCATGAGGCTGCTCCTGGACCGCCGCGATCCGGCAGACCGCCATCCGACGCGGCCGGGCCCGGCTCCGTTGCACGGTCCCGCTGCCAATTCCCTAGCCCGTTTTTTTGCCACTCTTCGTGCCACCATGCCACCACCTGAGCGGCCACGGCGGCGGGCGTCGCAATCGAGGTGTCCACCTGATAATCGGCGCAGCCGCGGTAGAGCGGCTCGCGGTCGGCGAGGGCCGCGGTCACCTCGGCCAAGGGATCACCAGAGGCCGAAGCCCCGACGGCAGATGGCCCTGACAGGGCCGGCCGCCGCTGGGAGGTGGTGGGATCCGCGGCCAACCGTTGCCGAACCACATCCGCCGGCGACGTGAGCCAGACGATCGGGCGGCCCAAGCTCCGGAGCGCCTCGCGATTCTCAGGCCGCAGCACAGCACCGCCTCCCGTGGCCAGCACGCCGGGAAAGCGACCAAGGAGATCGGCCAGAACGGCCGCCTCCTCGTCGCGAAAGACAGGCTCGCCACGCTCCCTGACCAGTGACGCGATCGAACAGCCGATTTTTTCCTCGAGCACGATGTCGGCATCGCACCACTCGCATCCGAGGAGGTCACCGAGCAGGGCAGCCACGGTCGATTTGCCCGTGCCGCGGTAGCCGATGAGGGTCATGCGTGGCATGAATTCACAAACCTCTCCGTGCGGCCGTTGCCGGCGGTCAACGTGACTCAGTCCGAGTGCCGCGCTGATGACGTAGCTCGTTTCAGGGCGTCGCGCATCACCTGCTCGGGGGCGTCGGCACCGTGCCATATCCGAAACTGGATCGCCGCCTGCCGAACGAACATATCCACGCCCGTCACTATCCTGCAGCCCACGGCACGAGCCTCCTTCACCAACAGCGTATTCTCGGGATTGTAGACGGTGTCGAAGACAACCATGTAGGACCGCAGATGCTCCTTGGCATAGGGGGTTTCGTCCACGTTGGGGTGCATACCGACCGGCGTGGCATTCACCACGCAGTCGTAGGGCACGCGGGAGCGGGCGGTCCAGTCAACAGACTTGCAGCCAACCTCGGCGGCGATCCGCTTGGAGCGTTCCAGCGTGCGGGAGCTCACCGTGACATCGACCCCCTGTCGCTTCAGTCCGAAGGCAACCGCCCGGGCCGCTCCCCCGGCACCGAGCACGAGAGCCGTCTTCAAGCCGAGCCCGTCCTTCTTGCGTGAGGGCCCGCCGGCAGCAATCTCCTCGGCCTCCTGTTCCGCCAGCGCGGCCCTCAGGCTCTCCACTGCCGCGGTGGCGTCGGTGTTGGAGGCCGCCACCCCTGCTGGCTCGAAGGAAAGGGTGTTGGCCGCACCGATCGCCGTGACCAGGTCCTCCTGCCGAAGAGCATGTTTCAGCACCGACTCCTTGTGGGGAATCGTCACGCTCAACCCCGACAACGGCCAACTCGTCGCCCGCTCCAGGAATTCGTCGATTTGCTCGGCCGGCACCCGAAACGGCAGGTAGACCGCGTCGATACCGGCTGCCTGAACCGCCGCATTGTGGACGACTGGACTGAGGCTGTGGGCCACCGGATCGGCCACGACACCGTAGATGCGGGTCGCCGTTGTGATCGAGTCGTAGCGGTAGAGGTCGCGCATCTGACGCCAGCCGATCTGGCCCGGTGCCATCACGCGGTCTTCGTGGAAGGTCGCGAATGTGAAGGGGGCACCGTAGCGGCCCGCGAGCACGCGGGTCGGCATGCCGATGTCGCCCATGCAGAGGCCCACGGTTGGGATGCGAGCCGTCCGCACCAACTCCATCATCCGGAGGTTGTCCGTGGGATGGTTGGCCATCGTGGCAATCTTCACCACATCGGCATCGAGGGCGGCCAGCCGGGCGTGGAGCGATTCGAGATCGGCGGGGGTCTTGTGGAAATCGTGGTGGCTGATGATCCGCTTTGTCGCGCCGTAGCGAGGCACGCTGGCGGCGATGTCGTCCTCGAGATCGACGTAATCAGCCCCTTCGACAATCGCCGTTCGCAGCACCAGTCTGCGGGTCTCTTCCGACTGCGCCCAGCGGCCACCGTCCACCGCGCGGCGGCAGGTGGCGATCACGGGGCAGTGTCGGTCCCTCAGCAGACGGGCGACCTGCACGGGCCCCTCGATGTAGTCGAGACGCAACTCCACCAGCCGGATACCGTGTTCGGCAAGATGCTTGTGTTCGGCGATGACGTGACGGTGACGGCCCCGTCCGATACTGACGCAGATCATGTCGCTTTCCAAACACTTTCCGTACAGGGGGTTCAGGTGCGGCGGAACTGCCGGTCGAGATCCTGCCTGGAGAGCACCAGGGAGGTCGGCCGGCCGTGAGGGCAATGGTGCGATTCGCGGACCATCCGCCTGTCGCGTACGAGTGCATCGACCTCGTCCCTTGAGAGCGGATCGCCCGCTTTGATGGCGGCGCGGCAGGCCAGACCGTGCAGCACCTCGTCCACGAGCATGGCGGCATCGCCGCCAGATGCGACCGCCGCCAGCCGATCCAGCACCTCCCGGACGATCTCGGCGGCCGACGCGTTGCCCGCCAGCACGGGCTTGCTGGTCACGATCACGGTCGAGCCTCCAAAGGGCTCCACACGCATTCCCGCCTTCGCGAGTGCCTCTGCATGTCCCATGACAAGTTCCAAATCGGCCGCTTCCAACTCGATTCGCTCCGGGATGAGAAGCGGTTGCACCTCCAGATGCCCGTCGGCCACCGACGCCTTCAGCCGCTCGTACAGCACCCGTTCATGCAACGCGTGCTGATCGATCACCTCGATGCCATCGCCACACTCGACCACGATGTAGCGATCGTGCATCTGCACAGCCCGTTCCCCGGCCCACGCCGAGGTTTGGTGACCACCGCCACCAGCCGCCGCATGCGGACCGGTACCAGCGGATGGTGTCGGCTCGGCCTGTTCCCACAGGGGCGACGACCGCTGCGCGGCAACGGGGGCAGGGGAGGGCGGCTGCTTCTGCGGCTGTCCAAACCACGGAGCGAATGCCGGCGATGCGGTGGTCTCCCGCTGGGACGGCCAGGCTGGCTCCGGGGCCTTCAGGCTCGTGCCCATGTCTTGCTGGAGAAACGCAGTGCGGAGCGCGGAAAGCACGAGGCGATAGAGCCGGGAAGGTTCGCGGAACCGCACCTCCATCTTGGCAGGATGCACGTTGACATCGACCATGTCGGCCGGCATCTCGAACGACAGAAATACGATCGGCTGACGTCCCGAGAGCAGCAGCCCGCGGTATCCCTCCTGCACCGCATGGAGGATCGAGCGATCGCGAAACGGCCGTCCGGCCACAAAGAGGTGCTGCAGACGGGTGCCGGCCATGTCGTCCTCGGGCCGGCCCACGAGGCCGCGGATCAAGATCTCGCCGTCTTCCGCCGTGATCTCGATCAATCGCGTGCCAAGGGCCGCGCCAAAGAGCCCGCCAACCCTGTCGCGCCACGCCGTCACGGCCGCCAGATCATGGATACGGCGGCCGTTGTGTGTGAGGGACATCGCAACACGCGGATGAGCCAGGGCCGTGCGGACGAAGGCCTCCGAGGCATGCGACCACTCCGTCTGGGGCGCCCGCAAAAACGCCCGACGGGCAGGCACGTTGCCGAAGAGTTGATGCACCTCGACGGTCGTGCCCACGCCGCACCCTTCAGGCATGACCTCCCCAACCCGGCCGCCGTCCACTGTCAGACTGGCCCCCGTACCGTGCGGAGTGCGCGAACGGATCACGAGTCGGGATACTTCTCCGATGCTCGCGAGGGCCTCGCCACGAAACCCGAGCGTCTGGATCCGCTCAAGATCCTCCGCCACCCGCAGCTTGCTGGTGGCATGGGCCGTGACGGCCAGCGGCAGATCATCGGCCTCGATGCCACCACCGTCATCCACCACTCGGACCAGCCCGATTCCACCCTGCTCAAGGGCAACATCGACCCTCGACGGAGATGCGTCGAGCGCATTCTCCAGCAATTCCTTGACCGCGCTGGCGGGCCGTTCGACCACCTCGCCCGCAGCGATGCGGTTGACCACCGACACCGGCAGTTTGTGAATTCTCGCCATGCCTCGTTCCAGCTCCTCCGCCCGCCAGGTCAGGGGAGCTGGTACTCCTTGATTTTCCTGTAGAGCGTCCGCTCGCCGATGCCGAGCAGTTCGGCCGCCTGCTCCCGATTGCCCCCGGTCAGCTTGAGGGTTTCGGTGATCAGGATCCGCTCCACATCCTCCAGACGACGCCCAACGAGTGCCGCGAGGCCCGCCTCGAGAGCGACTGTCGGCGCACCGTCGAGAGCGGGTGCTTCCGCCCCGGCGGCCGCGGTCTCTGGCTCGAGTTCCAGCGGCAGGTCGTCCACGTCGAGCAGTTCATCGCAGTCCACGACCACCATGCTCTCGATGACGTTGCGAAGCTGACGCACGTTGCCGGGCCAGTCATAGGAGCCGAGTTTCATGCGGGCTGCGAGCGACATGCCTTTGATCGTCTTGCCATGCCGTTTGGCAAACTGCCGGATGAAGTGCTCGATGAGCAGGGGAATGTCGGCTGCCCGCTCCCGGAGCGTGGGGATGGCGATCGTGACGACCTTCAGGCGATGGTAGAGGTCGCTGCGAAACGCCCCTGTCGCGATGGCATCCTCGAGATTGCGGTTTGTGGCCGAAAGAATCCGCACGTTCACGCGGGTCGGGGTGTTGGAGCCGACGCGGGTGATCTCCCCCGACTCGAGCACCCGCAGCAGTTTGATCTGCGTCGGCATCGGCATGTCGCCGACCTCGTCGAGAAACAGCGTGCCGCCGTTGGCGTATTCGAACTTGCCGATCCGGTCGCTGGAGGCATCGGTGAAGGCGCCCCGCACATGGCCAAACAGTTCGCTCTCCAAAATATTTTCACTGAGCGCCGCGCAGTTGAGTGCCACAAAGGGCTTGCTCTTGCGGGGGCTGTTCTGATGGATGGCCTGGGCCACGAGTTCCTTGCCCGTGCCCGTCTGCCCCTGGATCAGCACCGTGGCATCGGTTGGGGCAATCCGCTTGAGCCGCTCGATCAAAGCAAGCATCTGCGCACTCGATCCGACGACACCCTCAAAGCCGAACTTCTCGTCGAGCCGGCGGTTGAGTTCGAGATTCTGCCGCTTGAGACGGACGCCAGCAGAGGCCTTCTCGACAGCCGACCGCAGGTGGGCGAGATCAAGCGGTTTTTGCAGGTAGGTAAACGCCCCCTGCTGCATCGCGGCGACCGCCGAGGGGATGGTGCCGTGGCCGGTCACCACGATCACCTCGGTCTCAGCCGACGACGCCTTCGCTCGCGCCAGGATTTCGAGGCCACCGATGTCGTTCATCATCAGATCCGTGACCACGACGTCGAACGATTCCTGCTCGATCTTCCTGGACCCCTCCGTGCCGCTGCCCACCACCACGACCTGATAGTCGAGCCGACTCAACACCTCGCCCATGGTGCGGGCGTGGACGATGTCGTTGTCGACAACCAGCACACGCACGAGCGACTGCAGCCCGGCGGCAGGCGATGGGGACGCAGCGGGGGCATTTTCTCGGGTCTGATTCATGATGCGTTCGATGGTACGAAGCCACCCTTCGGCCCGTCCAGTTGCCCGGAGTCCCCCGGACTCCGGGCCGGTGGAATGCAAGACGATGGAGTCCGAACCGGCACCCGGGCGAGTCGGGCGTCCACGGTGGGCAGTCGGGGCGGAGCAGGCAGCCAGATCGTGACCTTGGTGCCCCTTCCGGGAGTGCTTTCGATATCAATCGACCCGCCATGTGCCTCGACGATCTTCCTCGCCGTGGGCAGGCCGAGCCCCGATCCGCCCTGTTTGGTCGTGTAGAACGCGCGAAACACCTTCGCGAGGGTCTCCGCCTCCATGCCCGGCCCCGTATCGATCAATTCCAACAGCACACCCAATCCGGCCGGACGCGTCCGCACGACCAACTGGCCGCCACCATCCATTGCCTGTACCGCATTGATCAGCAGGTTGAGCACCGCGGATCGCAGGGTCTCACGGTCGAGCCTGACCATGGGCAGTTCAGGGTCGAGATAGCGGACGATCTCCACCTGAGCATCACGGGCCTGTGGAGCGTAGAAATCGAGCAACTGGTCGATCTCGAAGTTGAGGCTCCCAGGCTCGAGAACGAGTTTTTCCTGACGCGCGAAATCGAGGAAATCACCCAGCAACTTCTGCAACCGATCGCACTCCTGCCGCACGAGATCGATCTTCGCCTTGGCCCGGCGATCGCGTTGCTTCGTCGGCGACTCCGGATCGGACTGCTCGAAGTCCTCGGCGAGGAGTTCCATGTTGAGACGGATCGTGGACAGAGGATTGCGAATCTCGTGGGCGAGAGCGCCCACGAGAGTCACAAATTCCGCATAGGTTTCCGCCCGCGAGCGGCTTGTATCGTCGGCGGACGACATGGCCCCTTCCACGACATTTGAAGATGCCACGAAGCTTCCGTAACCTCCGAGGCTTCCGGATCCGTTGCCGCCTTCTTCTACGACTGCCGGCTAGTTGCCTGCCGGCTAGTTGCCCGCCGGCTTGCCAGCCTCCGCCTGCTCACGCATGGCAGCCTTCCGGCTGAGCTTCACCCGATCCTGGTCGTCAACGGCGATCACCTTCACCCGCATGATGTCACCCACGCGACACACATCCGCGACGCTCGCCACATACTCGTCCGACAGTTCGCTGACGTGGCAGAGCCCGTCTTTGCCGGGCACGAGTTCCACGAACGCGCCAAAATCCTTCACGCTCGTCACGCGGCCCTCGTAGATCCGCCCGATCTGGATCGACGCGGTGAGCGCCTCGATCTTTGCCATGGCCGCCATGGCGCCCTCGGCGTCGTGGCTTGCCACCGTTACGGTGCCGTCGTCCTCGACCTCGATGCTGGCGCCCGACGATTCCTGGATGGCCCGGATCGTCTTGCCGCCCGGACCGATGAGCAGGCCGATCTTCTCGGGATCGATCCGCGTCCGCAGCAGGCGTGGCGCCCACGGCGAAATCTCTTCCCGCGGCCGACGAATCGCCGAGAGCATGTTTCGCAGAATTTCCAGACGGGCCTCGCGTGACTGCCGCAGCGTGGCCTCGATGATGGCCGGCGAAATGCCGTCGATCTTCAGGTCAAGCTGGATGCCGGTGATGCCCTGGTGAGACCCGGCGATCTTGAAGTCCATGTCGCCGTAGTGATCCTCGTCACCGATGATGTCGGTGAGGAGAACCCACTTCTGTTCCGACTGCTTGACGAGGCCGACCGAAATGCCCGCCACTGGATTCGAGATCGGCACGCCGGCCGCCATCAGGCCCAGCGTGGCACCGCAGACCGACGCCATCGAGCTCGAGCCGTTCGACTCCAGGATGTCGGAAATCACGCGAATCGTGTAGGGGAAGACATCGGGATCGGGGAGCACCGGCTTGACGCTACGCTCCGCCAGGGCCCCGTGGCCGATCTCGCGCCGACCAGGGCCGCGAATCGGCCGCACCTCGCCAACCGAATAGGACGGGAAGTAGTAGTCGAGCATGAACTTCTTCGAATATTCGTCCACGAGGCCGTCCACCCGCTGCTCGTCCTTGCCGGTACCGAGCGTGACGGTGATCAGGGCTTGCGTCTCGCCACGCTGGAACAGCGACGAGCCGTGCACCCGCGGCAGCAGGTCTACGTCGCAGTGAATCGCGCGGAGTGACGTGTAATCGCGACCGTCGGGCCGCTTGCCCTCGAGGATGAGCTCGCGAACCGCCTGCTCCTCCAAGGCGTGCCAAACGTGGGCAAAGTCGGTGTCGCTAAAGCCACCCGCGTCACCAGCCTTCGCCGTTGCCGCCGGCTCGGACGGGGCGATCTCGGCCTTGGCACGCTCCCGCAGGGCCTTCACGGCCTGTCCGCGATCGTGCTTGCCGGCGATCGCCTTCGCGGTCTTGAGGTCAGCGAGGTAGCCCCGGGTAAGGCGGTCACGCAGGCCAGAGTAGTCGGCCAGCACATATTCCTTCTTCGGCTTGCCTGCCTTGCGGACGAGTTCGTCCTGCATCTCACAGATGGTGCGGATGTGGCGGTGGGCCTCCTCGAGGGCCTGAAGCATCCGCTCCTCGGGCATTTCGCGGGCAAAGCCCTCGATCATGAGCACGGCCGTGGGGCTACCCGACACGACGAGATCGAGATCGCTCTCCTCGAGTTGGTCTTGGGTGGGGAACGGAATGAACTGCCCATCGACCTGCGCGATTCGAACGCTGCCCAGCGGGCCACGGAACGGAAGCGGCGAAACACACAGTGCCGCCGACGCCCCCACCATGCCGAGGATGTCGGGATCGTTTTGGCGGTCGCTGGCGAGCACCTGCGCCTGCACCTGCACTTCATCGAAAAAGCCGTCCGGGAACAGCGGCCGAATAGGCCGGTCCATGAGACGACTGGTAAGCGTCTCCTTCATCGTGGGGCGGCCCTCCCGCTTGAGGAAGCCACCGGGGAACTTGCCGGCGGCAGCCACCCGCTCACGGTAGTCGCAGGTCAACGGAAAGAAATCGATGCCGGCGCGGGGCGCTCCGGTTGCTGCCGCCACGAGCACCCTCGTGTCGCCATAGCCGACGAGCACGCTGCCCGCGGCCTGCTTGGCCAGAAATCCGGTCTCGATGAAGAGGACCTGATCGCCGATCTGTCGTTCAACGCGTTGTTTCATATTTGCTTCCTTTTCTTTTCTTGCGGTTAGTCTGTTTTCAGTTGGGATGCGGGAATGTGTTCAGGCTGCGCTCGGGAACGCTTCCCCAGGAACGACCCATGCACAGGGCCACACTTCAAAAATCGCAGCTCAAGGTTTGTGGATTGACGACGAAGCGGAGTCGCCACAAAGCCCCCTATCCGAATCGCACCAGACAACCATGGCCTAAGCCACGATGGCCCGAAACGATCCGCCGGACAAGGAAACCAAGAGACGAACCACTCCAATCAATGCCACACGCCGACGGGCGAAAGGCAGAAGGCCTACTTACGGATCTCCAACCGTCGAATGACGTCGAGATACCGCTGCGGAGCGACTCGCTTGAGATAATCAAGAAGTTGACGCCGACGGCTCACCATCATGAGCAGACCGCGACGACTGGCGTAATCCTTGGAATGCTTCTTGAAGTGATCCGTGAGATGCGAAATCCGCCCTGTCAAAAGGGCGATCTGAATCTCGGCTGATCCGGTGTCGGCAGTCCCTCGCCGATACGCACCGATCAGTTCGTTTTTGCGTTCTTTTGTAAGCGACATCGAGCCTAAATCCACCCGTCCACGGGCGACATTGATTGTTGAAATGACGTTTGGTTACGCGAAGTGTATCGAGGGTCTCGAAGATTGCAACAGCAGCCGGCAAAACCGCCCAACAAACAACCTGAGAGAACCCTGAAAAAACCTTTGGCCCGCTATTCAGCCGCTATTCCGCGGCTACTTTTCCCGTAGGGCGTGTGTACCACACTCCAGGCGAGCCCCAGTTTTTCAAGTGTCAGAATGCCCCAATAGGTGACATCGACCTCCCACCAGCGATGCCCGTGCTTCGCCATTCGCTGGTAGGCGTGATGGTTGTTGTGCCAGCCCTCGCCAAAGGCGAGGAGGCCGACCCACCAGAGATTCCGTGAATCGTCTGTCGTCTCGTAATTCCGATAGCCCCACATGTGCGTTGCCGAGTTCACCAGCCACGTGACATGGAACACGATCACCATCCGCAGGGCGAGCCCCCAGACAAGCCACGAGATGCCCAGCTGGGGCCCGCCGAGCCACCACCCGCCGGCCAGCAATGCCGAGCCAATGAGGACATGCCACAACAGGAACGTATTCTGCAGAAAATGCAGACCTGGATCGCGATCGAGGTCAGGAGCCCAGCGACTGATGTGGGCGGCAAGTTCAGCCGTCGTGCGTTTCGGAAACATCCACAGCATGTGCGCCCACATTCCCCCATCGCGCGGCGAGTGAGGATCGCCGTCGTGATCGCTGAACGCGTGATGCTTGCGGTGGTTGGCCACCCAGAGGAGTGCCGATCCCTCTCCCGACACGCCGCCCAGCCATGCAAAAAAGAGACGCACCGGCCGGAATGTCGTGAAACTGCCGTGCGTGAGCAGCCGGTGGTAGCCCATGCAGACGCCCAAACTGCCGGTCAACCAGTAGAGCCCCATGCAGATCGCCAGCCCCGACCACGAAAAGAAGAACGGGGCCGACAAGGCCGCCAGGTGTATGCCCGCGACCCAGATCAGCACGGGCCAGTCGATCCCGGTCACAGCCCCGACACCATCCTGCCGCGGTTCCGCAGCCAGACTTCCGGCGGTGGCCGCATCGTCCAACTGCCGGGGATCGTGAAGAGCCGACCGGCCAAATTCCAGTGTGTCGGCTCCGGCACCGTGCGCTTCGGGTCGCTGCGTGGTCTTGCCGCCAGCGTGGTGATGGTGAACGGTCTTGCGATGGCGGGTGGGGCTTGAGGGCATCATCAGTTCCTTTCGTGAGGCCGCACGATCATCCTGACGTGACCGCTGCGTCGCGCTCGCCGCCTCTCGCACGAGAGGGGCGAACCGCGTCCGCAGTGGATCGCGAGGGCCAGCACTCCGCCGGCGGCGACTACTGTGACGTATTTCGGCAGACTTGCCAGCCTCAGCGGTCAGTCCACCGTCTGACCCATGTCAAAAATGGGTCAAAATTCACTGCGGCGGAGGGGCCGCACCGCCTGGCCGCCGGGGACATCGATCGTAAAGAAGCCAAGCAACCAAGCCGTGGACCTGGAGGCCGGCACAGCCACGGCTCCTGGCGGCGCCAGCAGCCATGCGAGCCTATCCAACGGCGCCGCCACCGGCGGCTCATCCAAGATTGACAGCCCCTGCGCTCTGGCCAGGGAGCCTCCCCGCTCCGGCGCGGCCCGCAGGTCAAGACCTGAGGAATCAAGCCGAAACAGAGCCGACGCATCATCAAAACCCCGCACTTCTTCGCGGGCGAGCGACCGGTAGGCGGGGCCCGGGCGACAGCCGAGCGCCGACACGCAAGCGTCGAGCAACCGCTGGCTGACACGGCCGCGGGAGACCGAGCACTGGCACTCGCAGGCCGTGATCCTGCCGCGACTCCACTCGAGCTTGTCGATCGCCAGCACTGCCTCACCCGACACGCGGTGAGACAGATGGAGACTCGCTGCGGCCAGATCAATCCGCTCGAGACGCCCCCGGGCAGAGCCGCGGGCCAGACCGGCGTCGACCACCGCCCCGATCGTCCCGCTCACAAAAGCCTCCTCACCCAAAGGTAATGCCCCCGCCTCCAGCCCCACCAGCGCCTCGAAGATGGCGATCGGCAGCGGCTCCGTGATCGTGCCAGTCACCTCAAGCCCCTCTGCGAGCCCCTGATCCAGTTCCATTGGCCGGTTGCCGTCGGAATGCAGAGCCACCCCCTCACCAACGGCATCTGCGAGCCCGCCGGCCACGACGCGAACCTCATCGGGGGACTGGCTGTGCGGCTGACCGACCTCGCCGTTCCGCCGGACGCGGACTGCGCGGGAACCGTTGGCCGCCACGCATTCGACATGCAGCGATCTGGCAACCGTGCGCGCCGTCCCGCGTTCCGCTGGCTGGGTCCCCTCCGCCACAGCGGCCTGACGCGGCCGCCAAGAGAAGTCATCGACATCGACCACGCAATCCACCGGAAATCGGGCCGGCTGCCGCAGCCAATCCCGTGCCAGGCCGGCCAGCACACGGGCCAACTCTGGCGTGCAATCGAGCCTTCCGAGCGTGATCCTGAGTTCACTCTCCAGAGATTCAACCTCGATCGCCGGCGCCGCCAGCACCACGGCCCCCGAAGCCGCGGACAGCCGGCAGTCTCGCAGCCGCATCACATTCGGCCGCACATACTCCACTCCGCCGATCGCAAGGGGCAGTCCGATCACCTGCTCAAAGCGGCGTTCAATCGTCTCGCGATGGCCTTTGGAATGTCGCACCGCGGCCCAGCCACACAGGCCGGCGCAGGGCAGAACCGCAAGCAGCACGAAGAGCGTGCGTACCAGTCGAATCCGTGCTGCCGACCGTTCGATGAACATCCCTGTTCCCTGCCAGACCTGTTCCCTGCCAGAAAACGCATCGCCTCGGCGATCCGCCAGTCTGCCGCCTCACGAGCCCACTACCGACTCCGCGCCAAGTCGTGGTAGAGCGTCCACCGGGCCTTCATCTCCTCGATGCTGTCGCCGCCAAACTTGTCCACGAGGGCAGCGGCCACCTCGAAGGCAACGACGCTTTCCACGATCACGCTGCAGGCGCTGACCGCACAGACGTCGCTCCGCTCGTAGGCGGCCTCTTCGACCTGCTTCGTCTTCAGGTTCACCGACTCCAGCGGCTTCCGCAGTGTGCTGATCGGCTTCATGGCGGCCCTGACCACGAGCGGCTGGCCGTTGGTCATGCCCGCCTCGAGGCCACCGGCATTATTGGTGGGCCGGGTGAAGCCGAGTTGCGGGCCGCTGCGGGCTGCCTCGTCGTAGTGGATCGGATCATGCACCTCGGAGCCACGCCTCCGGGCCGCTTCAAAACCCATGCCAATTTCCACGCCCTTGATCGCCTGCACGGCCATCACGGCCTGCGCGAGACGGCCGTCGAGCTTGCGATCCCACTGGGCATGCGTGCCCAGGCCGATCGGCAGCCCATCAACACGGACCTCCACCACGCCGCCGAGCGTGTCCCCCTCCTTGCCGACGCGGTCGATGAGCGTGGTCACTTCATCATCGCGCTCGGGATGGAGCGAATAGATGCCGCTCGAGTCGCGGAGTACCCGCAGTTCAGGCAGTGTGCCAGGGCGGTCGCCGAGCACCACGCCGCCAAGCTCCGTGACCCAGCCGGCGACTTCGATGCCGAAGACCGCGAGCAGTTGGCGAGCCAGGGCACCTGCGGCCACACGGGCAGCGGTTTCGCGGGCGCTTGCCCGTTCAAGGACGGCACGGACGCCACCGAGATGTTTGACGGCGCCAGGCAGGTCGGCGTGCCCTGGCCGCGGTCGGTCAACGTCCTCGAGCCGCTCGAGCTTGGCGTCCTTATTGACGACTTCGAGGGCGAGCGGGCTGCCCAGGGTGGTGCCGTGCCAGAGGCCGGAGAGAAACGTGACGGCATCGGTCTCGATCCGCTGCCGGCCGCCGCGGCCATGGCCACCCTGGCGGCGGACGAGTTCCGCATCGATCAAGGCCTTGTCAACGGCCATGCCGGCCGGAAATCCATCAACGAGGGCCACGAGAGCGGGGCCGTGCGATTCTCCGGCGGTCCAGTAGCGGAGCATGGGAAGTCTTCTACAAAGAAGTGTCGGTGGCAGGAGGGGGCAGCCCGGCGTGAGCGGACACCCTTCAGTCTAATTTCGGCAGGCACGCCCCCCTAGGCCAGAAACCCTGCAAAAAGGCCGATAGGGAAGCCCGTCACGTACGCCCGGTAGGTATCACTTGGTAGGAAGCCGACCGGTGAGCAGCCGGCAGGCCTCCAGGTACTTTGCCCGCGTCTTGGCGACCACGTCGGCCGGAAGGGCGGGGGGGGTGCTCGATTTGTCCCAGCCGCTCGACTCCAGCCAATCCCGCACAAATTGCTTGTCGAACGAGTCGGGAACGTGGTCCGGGACGCGTCCGTCTGCCGGCCAGAACCGCGAACTATCGGGGGTGAGCACCTCGTCGACCAAAATCAGCGAGCCATCGGCGAGGCGGCCCCACTCAAATTTAGTGTCGGCGACGACGATCCCGCGTGAGGCCGCATACTCGGCCCCGCGGCGAAACACGTCGAGGCTCTTGGCGCGGAGGGTTGCTGCCAGCGGGCCGCCGATGCGATCGGCCATGAACTCGAACGACACGTTCTCGTCGTGCCCGGTCACGGCCTTGGTCGCCGGCGTGAAGATCGGCTCCGGCAGCGGTGAGCCCGGGCCGAGGCCGGCGGGCAATGGCACGCCACAGACGGTGCCGCTGCGACGATATTCGGCCAGTCCAGAGCCAGCCAGCCACCCGCGGACCACGCACTCGAAGGGGATCACCTCGGCCTGCCGCACGAGCATCGAGCGGCCGCGGAGCAGGTCGCGATCGACCGAGGCCGGCAGGCCCATGGCATCGATGTCGGTCGTGAGCAGATGATGGGCCTGAGACCGCGGCTCGGATGACAGCCAGTCAAACCAGAATGCTGAGATCGCGGTGAGCACCTTCCCCTTGTCGGGAATGGGCGTGGGCAGGATCCAGTCGAAGGCACTGATCCGGTCGGTGCTGACGATGAGCATCGCGGGGCCAAACGCCGAATCGTCCAAGCGGTAGCAGTCGCGAACCTTGCCGCGGTAGAGCGGGCCGATGCCGAGATTCGTTTCCGTGACGGCGGTTGATGTCATAGTCACTTTTGTAGGGCAAATTCTGGCCCCGTCCAGTTCCGCAGGCCGTTGGCCAGTTTGACGGCCAGTTGCAGCCCGCTCTCATCTCAACCTGTTCCCATGCAAGCCCGCAGCGCAAGCAACGGATCGCAATTGCCCGGCTACCCCGCACGACGCCGCGCCGCCGGGACGGCAAAGGTTCCGTCGCTCGGAGATTCCGACTTGTCACCCCGGTTGGAATGGCACGCACAACAAGTCGGACATCCTCCTCGTCTCCTCCACCTTCGCCGATCCCGGCTCCCGCTGCGTCATCGACTGC
The DNA here is from genome assembly GCA_945877135.1 of Candidatus Kuenenia stuttgartensis. Lineage (GTDB taxonomy): Bacteria > Planctomycetota > Planctomycetia > Pirellulales > UBA1268 > CAMCQY01. Next base: position 66 of record CAMCQY010000008.1, on the reverse strand, counting down.
GTGGCAGGATGCCACGCCCTCGCCAGCGGGCGGAGGCCCGCCAAGAAAAAATGGCACGATGCCATG
>CAMCQY010000007.1 GCA_945877135.1 Candidatus Kuenenia stuttgartensis | reverse complement strand
CCGCGTATCGGGCGCTGGCACCCGGGGGCACGTTGCTGATCGTGACGAAGCAGCCGACGTGGTATGTCGAGAACCTGCCGAACGCATGGAATGACGTGGCGCGAGAGTCTGTGAAGACCTACCACCTCATCGAGGCGGTGCGTCCGTAGACGTCACGGTCGCCGTTATCGTCGGCCGCATGCCCTTGCTGGCGCTGCGGGCTTGGATGAACGCCCTCGCGCTCGTGCCCGATGATACTCCTCTCCCATGCAAGCCCGACGCGCAAGCGAGGGAATCCGTATTGAGTCACCTTTGGTGGGCCGTATTCTCTTGCTGACGCTGCGGGCTTGGATGAAACGTCCGCGCCCGTTCCGCATGAACGGCCGTTACGCCCCTACTGATTGACGTGCACTATCTTCGCGGGCGGAAAGCCGTTGAAGTGGGTGGAGCTGGCGGCGGAGTAGGCGCCGATGTTGTCGCTGTAGAGGTAGTCGCCGAGTTCCAGTTCGGGGAGTTGCTCCGCGAGGCTGATCGTGTCGAGCGCGTCGCAGGTGGGCCCGAAGACGGCGCATATCTGCGTCGCACCCTTCTTGAAGCTCTTCATGTGGTAGGTGCAGTGGTCGAAGATCACGCCCGAGTAGGTGTGGTAGACGCCGTCGTTGACGTAGTAGCAGAGCTTGTCGTTCCGCACCGCCTTGCCGATGATCTTGGAGACGGCGGAGCCCGCCGAGGCCACGAGGAATCGCCCCGGCTCGGCGAGGATTTCGATCTCCTTCGGGAAGAGCCGGTTGATCTCGTGGTTGATCTTCTTCGCCAGGTCGCTGAACTTGGGCACGCTCGCGTCGTAGGCCGCAGGGAATCCGCCACCGATGTCGAGCAGCTTGAGGGTGAAGCCCCGTGACTTCGCCTCGGCGAAGATGCTGGCGCAGAGGTGGATCGACTGAATGTAGTTTTCGGGATTTGTGCACTGGCTGCCGACGTGGAACGAAAGCCCCTCGACGGTGAGCCCGTTGTCGTGGGCGTAGGCGATCAGGTCCACCGCCTCACCGGGGAGCGCGCCGAACTTGCTCGACAGCTCCACCATCGAGCCGGTGTTGGGCACCCGCAGCCGCAGGGCGAGGCCAGCGTGCGGCGCATGCTTTGCGATCTTCTTGACCTCTTCGTGATTGTCGTAGGTCACCAACGGCTTGTAACGGTCAAGTTCCTCCAGCGTCTCGATCGGCTTGATCGGGTTGGCGTAGATGATCTTGTCCCAGATGAAGTCCTGCCGCTGCTTCGCCGGCAGCTTGGCGATGTTCTGGTGAACCGTGTGAAACTCCTGCATGCTCGCCACGTCGAAGCTGCCGCCGAGCTCGTAGAACGTCTTCACGATGGCAGGATCGCTGTTGACCTTCACGGCGTAGTAGATCTGCACCCGCGGGAAATGCTTGCGAAACAGGGCGTAATTCTTGCGGAGTTCGTCGTGGTCGACGACGAACAGGGGCGTGCCGTGCTTCTTGGCGAGATCAAGCAGTTGTTTTTGGTTCATGGGTTCTTTCGTGCAGGGCGAAGGGATCGGCATGAGTTTCCTCGCTACGGCAGGATAGCCTAATGCTCGGAATCCTCACGCCGATCCCTTCGCCGATCCATTGGTGCCGCAAATGCGTTTGTTGAAGGCGACCATCGTGAGGCGGTGTATTCCTGGGACAGGGACGGACTGACCGGGCGTGGAATCGGAAACGGCTCCCGAGCTCCGGTGGGATTCCGAACCCGTTATGTACGCTGTCTGGGCCGGGAAAGTTCAGCAGTATAATCCCTCGTCAACCATGAACCACCTGTCCCACTTCGCGCTGCTCGGTCTCGCTGGTGCCGTCGGCACGCTGCTCCGCGCCGGCTGCACGACCCTCGCCACGCGGCTTTTTGGTGTCGGTTTCCCCTGGGGCACGCTCGCCATGAACGTGCTGGGGTCACTCGCGTTTGGGCTGATCGTGGGGCTCGCCCGGACCCGCGGCACGATCGGCATCAGCGCGGAGACGATCCTGCTCGTCGGTCTGCTTGGAGGGTTCACGACCTTTTCCAGCTACGCCTTCCAGTCGGTGGAGCTGTTGGAAGGGGGCCACCCGTTCACGGCGGCCGCGTATGTCATCGGCACGAACGTCGCGGCCCTTGCCGCCGTCTGGGCAGGCCTGCGGATCGCCGGCGGCTAGCCCTCCCCATCCAAGCCCTGGCGTAGCAACGCTTTCATCCAAGCCCGCAGCGTACGCAAGGGCATGCGGGTTGCCGTCACGGGAATGCCACGCGGATTCCACTCGCTTGCGCTTCGGGCTTGCATGGGAATGGGTCGCACCCGATCCCCATCCAAGCCCGCGCGGCGGGATCCCCGTCCATCCAAGCCCGCGCGGCGGGATCCCCGTCCATCCAAGCCCGCAGCGCAAGCAAGGGAATGCCGGCTGCCTCGGCAGGAATCCTCCGGTCCCTTTGACGAAATCGGGGCGGAGAGATTCGAACTCTCGACCTCCTGGTCCCAAACCAGGCGCGCTGCCAACTGCGCTACGCCCCGATGGTGGGCCCGCGATCCGTGATCCGTGGGCCCTCAGAAAGAGTCTACCGCATCGGCGGCCGGAGTCACTCCGCCAGATGTTCGAAGAGCCGCTGGAATTCGTCGAGATTGGCAAACGGGATCACGATTCGGCCGGCTCCCTTGCCGTTGGCGTGCACCACCACTTTCACGCCGAGCGCCCGCCGCAGGTCGTTTTCGACGGCCACGGTCTGGCTGGAACGCTTCGTGGCCGGGCGGCCCGGCTTGCGTTTCACCGCCGTTCCGGTGGTCGTGGCAGTGCCCCCAACAGGCGTCTGATCGCCCGGTTCATCGAGCATTCCATCCTCGTCGGCGAGGTCATCAGCCCGGAGGATCTCGGCCACCTCCGCTTCGATCGCGCGGACCGAAAGCCCGTCGGAAGCGATCCGATCGGCGAGCCGGACCTGCTCCTCCTCGTCACCTAGCGGCAGGAGGGCCCGCGCGTGCCCCATCGAGATCGCGCCAGAGCGGAGCCGCTTCTGCACCCCCTCGGGCAGTTCGAGCAGGCGGATCAGATTGGCCACGGTGGAGCGGTCGATCGAGAGCCGCTTGGCGAGTTCGTCCTGCGTTCCACCCCAGGCGGAAAGATACTGCTTGAAGCTCGCTGCCTTCTCCAGCGGGTCGAGGTCGCGACGCTGCAGGTTCTCGACGATGGCGATCTCCGACATCTGCCGGTCGTCCACCTCGAGCACCCGGACATGCACCTTACCCCAGCCCAGCCGCCTCGCGGCGAAAAGCCGACGCTGGCCTGCGATGAGTTGGTAGCGGTCGCCATACGCCCGCACCACGATCGGCTGCACGAGCCCGTGTTCACGCAGGCTGTTGGCCAGCTCCACAAGATCGGTGTCGTTGACGATGCTCCGCGGCTGCCACGGATTGGGGTCGATCAGCCCCTCGGCGATCTCGTTGGTAGGGAGCGACGCGGCGGCCTGCTCCAACTCCTCGGGCTTGTGGAGGATCAGCCGGGCGGCCCCGGCGCCGAGTTCCTGACGGGCAGGCTGCGTGGCCACGGCCGCGCTGCCCTGAGTCGCCGGCGCGGGATCGATCCCGGCCCGGCCCAGCAGTGCCTCCAGCCCACGGCCCAAGCGTCGTTCCTTACTCACAGTCGCGTACCTCCATGCACAGTTCTGTATAGGCCCGCGCTCCTCGCGAGCGCGGGGCGTAATCGAGCACACTCTGCCCGTGGCTGGGCGCCTCCGAGACGGCCACGTCGCGCGGGATCACCGTCTCGAAGACGATCTCCCCAAAAAAATCCCTGACCTCGGCCTCGACCTCCGCCGTCAGTTCGAGCGCGGCGTCGTGCATCGTGAGCACGATCCCGCTGAACCGCAGCCGGCCCGGTCGCTCGGCCATCACGTCGCGGATCACCTCGATCATCTGGGTGAGTCCTTCGAGCGCGAAGTATTCGCATTGAATGGGCATCAGCACCTCGGTGCTCCCGGCCAGTGCCGTTCGAGTCAGTTCGCCGACACTCGGCGGACAGTCGATCAGGCAATAGTCCCAGGCATTGAGCCCGCGGGCGAGATGATTTTCGAGCACCATCGACCCGCTCCGCGCCTCTGCCGCGATCCGTTCGACATCGCGGACACTGCGGCTTCCGGGAATGATGGAGAGATTGGGAATGCCGGTCTCCATGACAGCCTCGGAGAGCGGGGCCTCCGAGACGAGCGGGTGCGTCAGTGCGGGAGTGGCACCGAAGCCGGTGGTGGCGTTGCACTGCGGGTCGAGGTCGAGCAGGAGTGTGCGGAGGCCGCCCCGAGCCAAGCCGGCCGCGAGGTTGGCGGAGGTCGTCGTTTTGCCGACGCCGCCCTTCTGATTGGCCACGCAGAGAATCCGTCCCACACGCACATCCCTTCCAAACGCCAACGCACGCACAACGCGTGCCCACGGAATATCGGCAGCAACCGGCCCGGCATGGACGTGGTTTCACGTGAAACCGCCCTCGCTTCCCAGATCGCCTATCTCACCGGTTTCACGTGAAACCTGTGCGGGCTGGGTGGTAGTGGTAGTGGGCGGTTCGGGGCTGCCCACGTCCCGTCGCCGGACGTTCGCTTCGGCATCCTGCCTCCGCTCACTCGATGCTGACTGCGCTCCGGCATCCTGCCTGCGCTGGTCAGCAACGCCGGCTCTCGGGACATGGGCAGCCCCTCACGGATACGTCGTATCCATCAGCGCAGGCCCGGAGGGCCGGGTGAGCACCGGCGGACGGATGTCCGCCAAGCGAAAATGGCAGGATGCCATGTTTCGCGTGTATACAGCCATGGGCAGCCCCTCACGGATTCCGCAAGCCATCACACGAGCGGATTAAAAACCAGACCGCTGGCGAGCTTGGGATAGAAGTAGGTGCTTTTGGCCGGCATGCGTTCGCCGGTCTGGCTCACCTCGCGGATGTCGTCCACGCTGGCGGGCATGACGAGCGCGGCCAACGGATAGCGACCGGTGCCCAGTCCCTCCACCACCTCCTGCATGAGGTGCACGTAGCCAGGGGTGGGAATCTCCTTGGCTCCCAGCAGGTCGCCGATCACGAGCCGGTGGAGGATCGACACCCCCAGGCGCCTCCAGGCGGCGCTATGGTCGGCCGCCACGGTCTCCATCCGAGCCCGGCCCGCCGGGGTGATCCGGGCCAGCGTCCAGGCCTGGTCGCCGGCTGTGTAGAGGCCGAGCGTGCCCTGGCTGCCTTCCGACTCGACTTCGAGCCAGACGTTCTCCGCGTCGGCGGGGCCGGTGCCGGCCGGTTCAACCGTGAAGCAGTCGCCCAGTTTGGCGGCGAGCTCGGTCGCCGTGGCTACGCTGGGCTCGATGAACAGGCGGTGCGTGGGGAGCACGACCAGGCCTGGATCGCTCATGCCAACGAGCATCATCAGAACGAAGTTTGCCGGGTGGTCGGACGGCAGCGGCTCGCCCCCGTGCTGCTCGGCATACTCCCGGGCGACCTCATCGCGGTAGGTGCAGGCAGTCTCATAGCGGTGGTGGCCGTCGGCGATGAAGACAGGCTTCGGTCCCAGCAGACCGGCCACTCGGGCTGCCACCGACTCATTCGTCATGGGCCACATCCAGCTCCGCACGCCGAGGTGATCGGTCGCCTCCACGGGCGGCTGGCCGGCCACCGACGCGTCGAGCAGGTCCTGCACCTCGCCCTCCGGGTCGGGGTAGAGTCCAAACACCTGGCTGAGGTTGGCCCGGCAGGCCCGCGTGAGCAGCAGGCGGTCCTGCTTCGGGCCCGACATCGTCTCCTCATGGGGATGGATGTTGCCGGTGCCGAAACGCTCGAGCCGCACCCGGGCCATCACACCCCGGCGGACGTGCCGGCGTCCCTCCACGTCGAACTCCTGGTGGTAGACGTAGAGCGCCGCCGCCGACTCCTGCATGACCACGCCCTGCTCTCGCCAGGCTTTGAGGAACTTCGCAGCCCGGGTGTAGCGGTTTGACTGGTCGTCGTCACCCGGCTCCGCCCGGTTGAGTTCGAGCCGGACCACGTTGGCGGGGTGCTGCTCGTAGAGCCGCTGCTGGAGCGACGCATCGATGACGTCGTAGGGCGGGGCGATGACCTGCGAGAGGGCGCCGACATGCTTGGGGTCGTAGCGGAGACCACGGAGAGGAGCAACGGAGGGCATACGTTGGAGCGCCGGAGGAGGAGAACGTGCGGAACGGAGAAGAGTAGCACACCGCAAGGCAGCAGTCGTTGAGCGTGGGGCGTATTCCCTTGCTTGCGCTGCGGGCTTGGATGAGAGGGCGCGGGCTTGGATGAGCAAAGGTTGCTCCCATGCAAGCCCGACGCGCGAGCGAGGGAATGCGCATTGTTTCCACGTGGAACGCCGAGAGCGCATCAAAAAAGCGGGGGCGTCGCATCGCGACGCCCCCGCCCTGAATCGATCTGTGGCGAACGAACCCAGCCAGACTAGTACCGGTAGTACTCGGGCTTGAACGGGCCCTCGACCGGCACGTGCAGATACTCGGCCTGAGCGGGGGTGAGCTTCGTCAGCTTGACGCCCAGCTTGTCGAGATGCAGGCGGGCCACCTCTTCGTCGAGTTTCTTCGGGAGCATGTGAACGCCGATGTCGTAGGCGTCGGTGTCGGTCCAGAGCGCGATCTGGGCCAGCACCTGGTTGGTGAAGCTCGTGCTCATCACGAACGACGGGTGGCCGGTGGCACAGCCGAGGTTCACGAGCCGGCCCTCCGCCAGCACGATCACCGACTTGCCGCTCGGCAGGGTGTAGCGGTCAACCTGCGGCTTGATCTCAACCTTCTTCACGCCCTTCGTGTTTTCCAGCCAGGCGATGTCGATTTCCAGGTCGAAGTGCCCGATGTTGCAGATGATGGCATCGTTGGGCATCTGCTGGATGTGCGACCCGAGGATGACGTCACGGCAGCCGGTGGCCGTCACGAAGATCTGGCCACGGGAGGCGGCCTCTTCCATGGTCGTGACCTCGTAGCCCTCCATCGCGGCCTGCAGGGCATTGATGGGGTCAACTTCGGTGACGATCACGCGGGCACCGAGTGCCTTCATGGAGTGGGCAGAGCCCTTGCCGACGTCGCCGTAGCCGCAGACCACCACCACCTTGCCGGCCACCATCACGTCGGTGGCCCGCTTGATGCCGTCGGCGAGGCTCTCGCGACAGCCGTAGAGGTTGTCAAACTTGCTCTTCGTGCAGGAGTCGTTGATGTTAATCGCCGGGAGCTTGAGCTCGCCGTTTTCATGCATCTGATAGAGACGGTGCACGCCCGTGGTGGTTTCCTCAGAGAGGCCGCGGATGCCGCCGATCAGTTCGGGATACTTGTTGTGTACCATCGAGGTGAGGTCGCCACCGTCGTCGAGGATCATGTTGAGCGGCTCGCCATCCTTGAAGAACAGCGTCTGCTCGATGCACCAGTCGAACTCCTCGTTGGTCATGCCCTTCCAGGCGTAGACCGGGAAGCCGGCCTTGGCGATGGCGGCGGCGGCGTGGTCCTGCGTCGAGAAGATGTTGCAGCTGCTCCAGGTCACTTCCGCGCCGAGCTCCTTCAGCGTCTCGATGAGGACGGCGGTCTGGATCGTCATGTGGAGGCAGCCGGCGATCCGCGCGCCAGCAAGGGGCTTCGACTTGCCATACTTCTGACGGAGGGCCATCAGGCCGGGCATCTCGTTCTCAGCCAGCATGATCTCTTTGCGGCCCCAATCGGCCAGCGAGAGATCGGCGACTTTGTAGGGCAGGCGGGTTTCGACTTGCGACACTGGAAAGGCTCCTGGAGCGGGGTGGGTTATGATTCTGAGTTGTCGTATAGTAGCCTCGTGATGGCAATCGCAAAATCGGCTACGGGAGGGCCTCGAGACCCCGGCGGGCGGCGGCGATGAAGTCTCGGACTTTTCGGGGGTCTTTCCGTCCCGGGGCGGCCTCCACGCCGCTGGCCGTATCCACGGCCGAAAGCCCGGTGATGCGGATCGCTTCGGCGACGTTGTCCGGGGTCAGTCCGCCCGCGACGGCCATCGGCACCGGCAGCGAGCCGGCCTGGGCCAGCGCGGTCCAGTCAACCCGTTCCCCGGTGCCACCGAGTTGGCCTGAGGGGGTGCCACGTGAAACGGCGGCGTCAATGATCGCCATCACGGGCGAGACCCCCGCGGCCGCCGCCGCGGCAATCCACTGCCGGGCTTCTGCCAACGCGTCGATGCCGGGCCGAGAGGTCTCGAGCCGCAAGGCCCGGATCACAGGGAGTCCGACGAGCTCTCGGCACAACCCGGGCGGGTCGACTGGTTCTCGATCGCCGTCGAGATGGCCGTGGAGTTGGATGACATCGAGGGCGAGTTCGTGGGCGATGCGACGGATCTCGGCGGCGGGGGTGCCGGCGAAGACACCCACCCGGAGCACCCCGGCGGGAATGGCGTCGGCCACCTCGCGGCCGCGGATCAGGTCGAGCTGACGGGGAGAGCCCGACACGAAGTTGAGACCGATGGCATCGCCGCCCGCTGCGGCGACCATGGCTGCGTCGGCGGCGGTGGTCACCCCGCAAATCTTCACATGGAACACACAATCACCTCCGGGCGTCATATCCGGCGCCACCGGTCTCGGTCGGGCCGATTTCTCCACACCGCAAAGTCTACGGGCGCGTCGGACGGTACAGGAAGGCGCGACAGTTGGTCGAAACCACTGGTGTCGGAAGTTGTGAACGTCACCTCTGGATATTCAAACCCGTGCATCAACCCCGTCGGCACCCCTCCACCCGCCCCTTCATGGCTGTCCCTCGGACGCAGTTCTATCACCCGGCTCGGGTGATCGATGCGGCCATGCACGCCATCGACCGCGCGATCCGCCGCGCGGAGGGAATCTCGCTGGTGGTTGGGCCGCCGGGCACGGGCAAGTCACTCCTCCTGGCAAAGGTGGGTGAGAGCGTGGCGGAGGACTTCAAAGTCGCGCTCCTCTCCGGCGCGAGGATCTGCACCCGCAGGGCGCTCTGGCAGTCGATCCTTGTGGACCTTGGGCAGCCCTACCGTGGGATCGACGAAGCCGAGCTGAGGATCGCCGTGGCGGAGATCGTACGGGGACTGGCCGCCAGCGGATCGGGACTGGTGATCCTGGTGGACGAAGCCCACACGCTCCCGCTGCGGCTGGTCGAGGAACTGCGGCTCCTGGCAAACATGCCCACGCCGCTGCCTGCTGTCCACATCGTGCTGGCCGGGCCGGCCGCCCTCGAGGAGCGGCTGGGAACGCCCAAGATGGAGAGCTTCGCCCAGCGAATCGCAGTGCGTTCGTATCTCGAGCCGCTCGATCATGCGGAGACGGTGGCGTACCTCCGGACGCAGACAAAGGCCGCGGGCCTCGACTGGGACACCTGCTTCGAGCCCGGCTGCGACGACGCCGTCTACAGCGTTGCCGACGGCGTGCCCCGACTGATGAACCAACTCTGCGACCAGGCGATCGTGCTCGTCGCCGATGCCCGCCGGCGGGTGAAGCCCTCCGACATCGCCGCTGCCTGGCAGGAGATCCAGAAACTGCCGTCGCCGGCGCTCTTCGGCCACCTGGTCGCCGGGGAGACATGCCACGATTCCGCCGGCATGCCCACCGCTGCCCAGGATGGCATGGCCGACACCGGCATCGACCCATTCAGTGGCATCGACAGCTCGCTCGACGGTTTGTCGGACGGCTCCATCGTGCATGAACATGGCGGTGACAGTGGCGTTGGGGTGATCGAATTCGGATCGCTCGACGACCAGCCCACGAGCCGTGGCGGCGACGTGCCAATGCGGCCCTTGGCGACTCTTCGCGAGATCATCGGCATGGATGATCACGAGCCGACGCATGCCGTCGATCCCGACCCCTGGCATGGGCCAGATGTGGAGTTCGTGTTCGATGCCTCGACAGACCCGTTTCAGGAGTTCTTCGAGCAGGAGGAGCGAATCGTGGAACGCTATCTGATGCGGTCGCCCGACGACTTCAGCCGCCATCAGCACGTGGCCAGTTGTGAGGGGGCGGCGCTGGTAAGGCAGTTGGCCGAACTGGCCGATGCCCGGCCGGGGGAGGACTCTGGGCCGCACGACGGCCGGTCACGCGGCGGGATCGCCGGGCCGTCTGGAGGGGAATCGCTGCCGGCGATCGAGCAAGGGCCACGTGTCACGCCGCCGGCGGCGGACTTGGACGACTCCGACATGGTCGTGATCGAGGAAGATCTGCTGGCGCAGCCCGCGGGGCGACCGGCGGTCGCGGCCGTGCGGCTGGGGGACTACCGCCGCCTGTTCGCGCGGCTGCGTCGTGGCGGCTGATCGCCGGCAAAAAACAGCGATTCCGAGCCGGTTCGGCACTTTTCATGCCGCGTGCTACGCTGGCCGTCGCTATGTCCTCCACCGCAGATATCCATTCGCGCGATGACTGGCCTTCGGGCCGCGTGCTCGTCGTCTCGGCCACCTACAACGAGCATGAGAACGTCGCGGCGTTGATCGACAGCGTGCTGGCGGTATCGCCCGAACTGCAACTGCTGATTGTCGATGACGACTCACCCGATGGCACGGGGCGGCTCGCCCTGAACCTCGCCGAGGAGCAACCACGTCTGCACGTGCTGGTGCGCCGCGGTCGGCGCGGCCTCGGCACAGCAATCCTTGAGGGCTTTGAGCTCGGTCGCCAGCATGGCTTCGAGGTGGCCGTCAACATGGACGCCGACTTCAGCCATGATCCTGACGACATCCCGCGGCTGCTGGCGGCGCTCGAACCCGTGGGAGGCAGAGCTGCTGATGTGGTAGTTGGCTCACGGCGGGTGCCCGGCGGGCAGACCGTGGGCTGGCCCCTCTCGCGGCACGTGGCCAGCCGGCTGGTCGGTTGGTTCACCCGCTGGGTGTTGTGGGTGCCGATCCGCGATGCATCGAGCGGATTTCGGGCGGTGCGGCTGGCGATCTTCGACCGGGTGTCGGGGCCCTTCGCGCAGGGCTACGCTTTCCAGGAAGACCTGCTCTGGCGAGTGCACCGAGCCGGAGGTCGGTTGGCGGAAGTGCCGATCACGTTCACCGACCGGCAGCGGGGCTCCAGCAAGGCAGATTTCGCCGAGAGTAGACGGAGCATCGGCGAACTGCTGCGGCTCGCCCGGCAGACATGGCTGGGTTGAAGAGCTGCCCGCGCATCATCCAAGCCCGCGCATCATCCAAGCCCGCAGCGCAAGCAAGGGAGTGCGGGTGGCCTGATGGCTTGGGCAGCGGATTCCTCTCGCTTGCGCTTCGGGCTTGCATGGGAGCCGGGTGACGCGGCCGCCGTTCATCCAAGCCCGCAGCGCAAGCAAGGGAATCGCATGTCCGACGGAATTCACTTGCTCTGAATGCCGAGCGGATCGAACGACTTTCCGGTGGGTGTTGGCGATGGGAACGGCGTGGCGTCGAGCGTTGATTGTCCCGGCAGGTTCGGGGCCTGCTGCTGCTGCGGCGCCGGCGCCGCGGGCTGCTCGCCGAGCGCGACGGCGAGCCCCTCACGAGCATCCTTCAGCGTTGGGTTGATCTCGAGCGCCCTGCGGAACTGCCGAATGGCCTCGTCCTTGTTGCCCTGCCGATAGAGGGTGACGGCATAGTTGTTGAGGAGCGCTGGATTCTTCGGCTCCTTCTCCAGCAGAAACAGGAAGGCATCACCGGCTTCCACAAAGCGGCCGGCCTGGAAGAGCGCGTTGGCGAGATTCACCCGCATCGCCGGCACGTGGGGCGTCAGCTGACAGGCCATGGCAAACTCCTTGATGGCCTCGTTGAGACGGCCCTTGGCGGAGAGGGCCGAGCCGAGGTTGTTGTGCGTTTCACCGAGATCGGGCCGGAGTCTGGTGGACTGGGTGAAGTGGTAGAACCCACCTTCGATGTCGCCGCGGGAAAATTTCTTGGCGCCGAGACGGTTGTGCGCCTGCCAGGCGTTGTGGTTGGTCTTGAGTGTGTGTGTCCAAAGAGCGTCTTCGCTGGCCCAGGCATTGGCATAGCGAAACGCGAGCAGCCCGCAGGTGGCCAGCAGGATCGCCCCGCCGGCGAGGATCAGCGGCTGCGCCGACGCCGTCGACCGGTCATACCACCGCGTCGCCGCAGCGCCGATCAGGGCGATCACGCCGATCATCGGCAGGTAGATGAAGTGATCGGCGACCCACGTGATCCGCATGTAGGAGATGGTGACGAAGCCGAGCACGGGAAGCACCATCAGCAGAAAAAAGCCGAGCCCGAAGAGAGCATGCCGGCCCCAGCCCGGGCGGTCGGCCGTGCCGCGGTTGGCCCAGAGCCACGCAGCCGCGGCAGCGATCACCGGCCAGGCCAGAAACTGCCAGACCTTGGGAGGATCGACCTCCCACCGTGGGTAGATCGGCAGGAGGCTCACCGGCCAGACGATCTGCTTGAGATAGAAGAGGATCGCCATGCCCGCGGTGGCGATCCGCGAGGCCACACCACCGACGAGGATTTTCTCCGCGCCGATGGCCCGGCCGTGCTGATACTGGATCGTGATGAGGCCGAGCACGAGCGAGATCAGGAAGAAGGGGGAGGTCCGGATGAGGTCCTGCACCGTGACCGTGCCGCGTTTCCACCAGGCGTGCAGCAGCAGGAGGACCGGCAATCCCACCATCGACGTCTTCGCCAGCATCGCCAGCAGGAAAAACACGATCGAGAGCAGGTAGAACCGCGTTCGACGGGGGCCTTCGTGTTCGTCATCCTGCACGACCCAGCAGAGGCAGGCGAGCAGAAACAGCGGCAGCGAGAGGGTGTTTTTGGTTTCCGATACCCAGGCCACCGATTCCACGGCGACTGGATGAATGGCGAAGATGAGGCTGCTCAGCCAGGCCCCTGGGATCCGCATGCGATCGAGCAGGGCCCAGAGCAGCAGGCTGCCGATCAGATGCAGCACGATGGTAGTGACATGGTAGCCGGTGGGCTGGTTCTTGAAGAACGGCCACTGCGCCCAGAGCGCGGTGTAGGAGAGCGGGAAGAAGTCGGCGCCGTCCGGGTTGAACCAGAGCTTGCTGAGCCCCTGGAGCGAACCCGACTGTACGACCGGGTTGGCCGTGATCAATTGGTCGTCATCCCAGAGCCAGTCGCCGTGGTAGGACGGCGAATAGACCCAGAGGCATGCGAGCGCGATGATCGCGGCATGGAGCAGGAAGTCCCGCCAGCGGCCGGCCTCGGTAGCGCTGGGGGCGGTGTCGCGGGCCTGGATCGCTGCGGTAGATGGGCGTGCCATGCCGTCAGTATCCTGTTTTTTCCCGCTCTGGCCAGCCGACTTTGGTCGTGCCGAGCAGCCGCTTGAGATCTTCCGCCATCGGCCGCTCCATCGCCAGCGACTTCACTTTTGTATCGGGATCGGAAAGCCCGGGTTCGAGCTCCAATGCCTTGGCGAGCGCCGCAGCGGCGTCGGTCTTGCGGCCCTCGGCGTCGAGGATGAGGGCGAGCGTGGCCCAGGCGTCTCCCCTCTCGCCGTTTGAAAGCCGGATCGCTTCGCGGGTGAACTGCTCGGCTTCGGACAGCCGGCCGGCTTCGCGGAACGCCTCGCCGAGGCCCGCAGCGCTGGTGTACGAGGTGGGGTTTTTGCGAAAGGCATCGCTCCAGAGAGCGAGCGAGTTGGCCCACACCGCCTGGCGTTCGATGCAGACCAGGCCGAGCGCCGCGACTGCCGCCATGCAGCCGGCGAGGATCCGCTGCCGGAGCTGCTCCCGCCCGGCGAGCCAGGGGGCATCGAGCAGGCAGGCCACGACGATCGCCACGCCCGCCATCGGCAGGTAGAGATAGCGGTCGGCGGCAGCCCGGTAGATCGGAACCAGATTGGCCACCGGTACGAGCGGCAGGACGATCATGCAGAAGGCAAACAGGAGGCGACGGTCATGTCGGGCAGCGATCACACCGGCGACGCAAATCGTGGCCAGCAGCACGAGAGCCAGAGGCAGCTGCAGGTGGCCAACGGAAGCGACCCCGTAGTCGGCGCAGAGATTGACCGGAAACAGGATGAGCTGGGCATAGAGTGCGAGGATCCGCGGTTCGATCAGCATCGCCTGAGTCAGAGAGCCCCCGGGGTATTCCGGTTTGGATTGAAAGATCGAAGAGGGGCTCGGTTCGAGAAGAAACCGGGCGGCGAGGAATGCGACGACAACAAGCTTCGCGCCGCCGATGGTGATGGCCCAGAATCGGCCCGGCTCGCCGCGGTGGAACAGCCACCAAGAGGCTGCCAGCAGCATGGGCGCGACGATTCCCGCCTCCTTGCTGGCGATGGCCACCAGGCACAAGCCTGTGCAGCCGATGGCCCGGCGGGTGTCGAAGCCGGGGGTGGCGGGGTCGTGTCGCATGGCGAGGACGAGGGCGGCGAGCGTGCACAGGGCCACGAGCAGGTCCTCGCGGAAGGTCGGTTCGCAGACGGCCTCCGTGACGACCGGATGAACGGCGAAGACGAGCGTGGCCAGCAGCGGGGTGAGCACCTGCTCCGCCTCGCCTTCGCCGCCTGTCACCTCCCGGATCACGAGCCAGACGAGGATCACGTTCCCCACGTGCATGAGCACGCTGGTGAGGTGGTATCCAAATGGGCTCCTCCCCCAGGCAGCCGCGTCGAGCATGAGCGAGGCCAGCATGGCGGGGCGGTTGAAGTCGAGCACGTCCATCCCGAGCACGCGGCCGCTCAGCACGGCGGGCCAGTTCTGCCAGTCGTGGATGAAGTCGCCCGTGAGAATCTGCATCCGGGCGTCGTAGACGAAGTCCGCTGACAGCGTGGGGGAGAAGACGGCGAACGTGATCCCGGCGAGCAGGGCCGCCTGTTGCCAGGGCTTCAAGGCCATGGTTCAGTTTTTCTCAAGCAGGATGCAGACCAAGTCGCCAGCGGCACTGTCGATCGGTGGCTTCAGGTAGCCCAGTTCGAGCAGGGACTTCTCGAGGCCCTTGCCGCGGTCCGGGAACCCGTTGCGGTTGACGTAGATCGCCGCGAAGCCTCGTTTGCGCATCTCATCGACCGCCGCGCCGACGCTGTTTTGATTGAACTGGATCTGCTGGGTCTGCTGGTTGAGTGCCGCCCCGTTGAGCAGTTGCTTCTGGACCGCCTGCTGCCACTGATCGCGGGGCCGGCCCTTCATCGAGCCGAAGGAGAACCGCAGGTGTCGGCTGTAAAGATAGGGACGGAAGTGATCGTAGGGAGGCACACCTGGGACCGGCGCCTCGGGAAACTCCATGACAGGCAGTTGAAACACCATCCCGTTTGGTGGCAGGGCCGCTTCCATTCGGGCAACGAACTCCCGGTCGGCCTCGATCTGACGGGCGATCGTCGCCGTCTGCTCGCGAGGTGGGGCCTGCGGCACCTGGTCCCAGAGGATGACAAGGCCGGCCGCGATGGCGGCGGTCGTCGTGCCGATCCGCAGCGT
The DNA here is from genome assembly GCA_945877135.1 of Candidatus Kuenenia stuttgartensis. Taxonomy (GTDB): domain Bacteria; phylum Planctomycetota; class Planctomycetia; order Pirellulales; family UBA1268; genus CAMCQY01. The sequence goes on along the minus strand of CAMCQY010000007.1, from coordinate 42,357 downwards.
TGCGGGGTCGGTGCGAAATGCCGCGGCCTTCTGGAGGGCTGTGAGTCGCTGGGCGGCGTAGACCAGGGCGATCGCCAGGATCACGATGCTGTAGCGGCAGCCGGTGCGGAAGAGTGTGAAGCCGAAGGCACCGAGGATTGCGTTGAGCCCGCCGGTCGAGAAGCAGAGCACGATCCAGAGCACCTGCCAGGCTTCCAGGGGGATCGTATTCGCCCGGTTCCGGACAACGGCCAAGATGGCTGTGGCGACGAGCACGCCAAGCGCGGCAAGGCCGGTGATTCCGAGGTAGGAGCCCTCATCCTGAAGCGGGGTTGCCTCGCGATGCGCCTTGGCAAAATCGGCGAAGAGTTGGAAATGGTGGGTCGTCGGCGGCACCACAAGGTCGACGAGTTTGAGCCCATAGATTTCAAGCCACTTGTATTCGCGGACGACGGCGCCACTGTTCGGGCCGTGGACGGCCTTGAAAGTCCAGGTGTCGAGATTCATGAGGGCGAAGGCAGCAGCCGCGCCGCCGATGACGGCAAGAGCGGCTTTGAGAGGCCGACGGTCTCCGGTGCGCAACGAGAGGAAGCCAGCACCAAGGAGGGTGAGTTGGCAGAGAATGTTGGTGTAGTAGACGTTTTGAAGGCCCGTAAGGATCGCGATGCCGAGGGCCCAATAGAACCGGGACGTGCCAAACTCGAGGCCGGGGCCAGTGGAGGCCCATTTCCAGACCAGCAGGAAGAGCGGGATGTGCCACGCGTAGGCGACGGTGATGTGGTGAGGCGACTGGGCGAAGATGAAAGGGGCGAGGCCGTAGGCGAGGGCGGCGACGAATGCCCAAGGGGCTGAGCAGTCGAGGGAGCGTGCCACAAGGAGCATCGTGGCGGCGGCGAGCAGGTGGCCGATCAGCAGGGACAGGTTGAGTCCGGCGAAGAGGCCGAATGCTTTGCCGAGGACCCCGTAGAAGAAGCACTGGAATTCTTCGATCGATGGCCAGTCGGTCCAGTTGCCGTCGAAGGGCGCGCCGAGTTCGGGAACGGTTTTCCAGGAGAGCGGCCAGGCGTGGCCGTCAGCGGTGGCCCTCATGCCGGCGAGGGTCGTTATTGTGTCGCAGTAGAAACCCTCAAGGTATTGGGTGGGGGTGTTCCAATCGGCGGCTGACCAACGGCCAGTGCCGGTGCACCAGGCGAGGGCGACGAGAGCCAGGATGGCTGCGGCCCAGCCGAACATGGTGACGCGTTCTGTCTGACGGGCCACGGAGTCCACTTGTTTTGCGTCGCAAGACCGAGGAAGTGTGTCGACTTTCATGTGGGCAGGCTTCCTCGGCTCGACGTCAGGGTGGCGGGCGGTTCAACGGCTACGCGGCCAGCTTTCCGAGGAGCATTGCAATCGTGAGAGAGCCCCGTCCAGGTCGTTGCAAACCGGCGAGCATCATCATCATTTTGGCGATTCCGGGCAACGCCGCCGGTTTCACCCTGGAGTGTGTGTCGATTGCAACGGAGGCCATGCCTGCCATAATGCGATCGCGATACACTCTCGTTATGCCCACCCACAAGCCCACCATCGGCATCCTTACCAGCGGCGGCGATTGCCCCGGGCTCAATGCCGTCATTCGGGCGGCCGTCAAAAGCTCGGAGCGACTCGGCTACGACTGCATCGGCTTCCTTCGCGGTTACGAGGGGCTCGTCGATCCCGTCAGTTACATGCCCCTCACCGCGCGGAACACAGCCGGCATCCTCACCCAGGGTGGCACCATCCTCGGGGCCACCAACAAGGGGCGGTTCTCCGCGACGGTCGGCGAGGACCAACGCGTGGCTATCGATCCCGCACTCCTCGCTGAGGTGGCCGCCACGGTCCGTCAGCTCTCGATCTGCGGACTGATCTGCGTGGGTGGCGACGGCTCGCTCACCATCGCCCAGCAACTCTACGAACATGGCATCCCGGTGATCGGCGTGCCCAAGACCATTGACAATGATTTGGGTGCCACCGCCTTCACCTTTGGCTTCGACTCGGCGGTGGCCTGCGCTACCGACGCACTCGACCGCCTCCACACCACCGCTGCCAGCCATGAACGGATCATGGTGCTCGAAGTGATGGGCCGGCACGCCGGCTGGATCGCGCTGCATGCGGGGATCGCCGGTGGCGGCGACGTAATCCTTCTGCCCGAGATTCCCTGGACCTTCGAAAGTATCTGCCGCAAGGTTCGCGAACGCGAGTCGGAAGGAAAGAATTTCACGCTGATCGTGGTGGCGGAAGGGGCCCATCTGCCCGAGGGTGGCACGGTGCACCGAACGGATGCAAAGGCGGAGGCAGCCGGCTATCACCAGCAGGTGAAACTCGGCGGCATTGGGGCGCTCGTGACTGCCGAAGTGGCCAGACGGCTCGACCGGGAGGTCCGCAACGTCGTGCTCGGCCACCTCCAGCGAGGTGGCAACCCGACCACGTTCGATCGAGTGCTTGCCACGCAGTTTGGCGCCCATGCCGTCCGACTCATCCACGAGGGGCGTTTTGGCGAGATGGTCTGCTACCAGCCACCCAATATCGCAAGCGTGCCGATCACCGCGGCCGTGCGCTCGCTGTCACGTGTCGATCCCGCCAGTTCCGCTGTGCAGGCGGCCCGGGCCCTTGGCATCAGCTTCGGCGACGCGGACGAGCGGGTGAGCCCGTTCTCTGACCGCTGCCTGGACGACACAGCGTCGCGAGGCTGAAACGCCTACGGGCCATTGCCCGACGGGACGGCGGATGTTCTTCTAGGACGGTTCGAAGGAATGTCCGTCGGCCATTTCGATTTTCATCGGATTCGCACCGCAGGGGGAGCAGTTTTATGACCGAGCCACACAAGGCTGCCGGCAGGGTTGCCAGCGTCATGCAGGAAAGCCGCGTGTTTCCACCGTCGGCTGAGTTTTCCTCCCGCGCACGGATCGGTTCGCTCGAGGACTACCGGCGGACCTACGACGAGGCGGCCTGCGACCCCGAGGGTTTTTGGCACGCCCGCGCCCAATTGCTCCCCTGGATGAAGCCCTATTCGAGGGTGCTCGATTGGCAGCCGCCGACGGCCAAGTGGTTCGTGGATGGCCACATGAATGCCTCGGCTGCCTGCCTCGATGCGCACGTCGCCGCCGGCAGGGGAGAGAAGACAGCCTTGGTCTGGGTGGGCGAGCCCACGGGCGAACGGCGCACGTACACCTACCGCGAGCTGCTCGCGGAGGTCTGCCAGTGTGCCGCCGGCCTGCAGAAACTCGGAATCAAGCCCGGCGAGGTCGTCTCGATCTACATGCCGATGACGCCCGAACTCGTGATCGCGATGCTCGCCTGCGCGCGGATCGGCGCGGTGCACTCCGTGATCTTCGGCGGGTTTTCCAGTGAGGCGATCGCCGACCGCAATGAAGACGCCAAGGCCGTGGCCGTGATCACCGCCGATGGCGGCTGGCGGCGCGGAACGACTCTCGCCCTCAAGAAAAACGTCGATGAGGCGCTCAAGAAATCGCCGACCGTGAAGCACGTGGTCGTGCTCAAGCGGACCGGCCAGCCCGTGGACATGGTGCCGGGCCGTGACGTCTGGTGGCACGACCTCGTCGCCGGCATGCCCACTGACACGCCGCCGGTCGCCATGGATTCGGAGTCTCCGCTCTTCATCCTTTACACCAGCGGCTCCACCGGAAAGCCGAAGGGCATCAAGCACACGACCGCCGGCTACCTGCTCTGGGCGAAGACCACGGCAGAGTGGGTCTTTGACCTGCGCGACGACGACCTCTTCTGGTGCACCGCCGACTGCGGCTGGATCACGGGGCACAGCTACGTGACCTACGGCCCCCTCGCCGCCGGCGCGAGCATCCTGATCTATGAAGGGGCGCCAAACGCCCCGCACGAGGGCCGCTTCTGGGAGATCATCGAGCAAGAGAAGCCGACGATTTTCTACACCGCTCCCACCGCCATCCGCTCGTTCATGAAGTGGGGCATGCAGCACATCGAGGGCCGCGATCTCTCGAGCCTTCGGCTGCTGGGCACCGTCGGCGAGGGGATCAATCCCGAGGCTTGGATGTGGTACCACGAGGTGATCGGCGGCACGCGGTGCCCGATCGTGGACACATGGTGGCAGACCGAAACGGGTGGCATCATGATGAGCCCGCTTCCCGGCTGCACGCCCACCAAGCCTGGCAGTTGCACGCTGCCGCTGCCCGGCGTCTGTCCTGAGATCGTCGATGCGGCCGGCGATCCGGTCGAGCAGGGTGAGGGGGGCTGGCTCGTGATGACCAAGCCGTGGCCCGGCATGCTCCGGGGCATCTGGGGCGATGACGAGCGGTTTCGGGAGACCTATTGGTCCCGCGTGCCGGGGAAGTATCTGGCTGGCGACAACGCCCGGCAGGACGCCGACGGCTACTACTGGATCATGGGTCGGATCGATGACGTGCTCAACGTCGCCGGCCACCGGCTCTCCACCATCGAGATCGAAAGCGCGCTGGTGAGCCATCCGCTGGTGGCCGAGGCGGCCGCGGTGGGCCGTCCGCACGATGTGAAGGGGGAAGCGGTGGCGGTGTTCGTGACGCTCAAGGGCGGCGAGCCCGACGATGTGAACGCGCTCAAGGACTCGCTTCGGAAACACGTCCGCCAGCAGATCGGTGCACTCGCCGCGCCCGACGACATCCACTTCTCGGCGACGCTGCCGAAGACCCGCAGCGGCAAGATCATGCGGCGGCTGCTCCGCGACATCGCCGCCGGCAAGGAGACCGTCGGCGACACGACGACGCTCGAGGACTACACCGTGCTCGCCAAACTCCGCGGCAACGACGAATGAATCGGGATTGCCAGAGGGGCTTTCTTTGATGGTGCCTTTGTCATGCAAGCCCGACGCGCAAGCGAGGGAATTCGCAACCCACTCCCATGAGGCCAGACGCAGTCCCTTGCTTGCGCTGCGGGCTTGGATGGGAGCTTTGGTGGGGGCTGGGGTGCGGCGTGAAAACCGTGGCGTATACTCCTGCCATGCCCTCCGTCCCCGAACTTCTCGCGCCCGCTGGTGACTGGGACTGCGTCCGCGCCGCCATCGAAAATGGCGCCGACGCCGTCTACTTTGGCCTCGATACCGGCTTCAACGCCCGGGCCCGCGCCACCAATTTTCCGGTCGAAGACCTGCCACGGCTGATGGCGATGCTCCACCGCCGTGGGCTCAAGGGCTACGCCACGCTCAACACCCTCGTCTTCAGCGATGAACTGCCGCGGTTCGAGCAGGTCATCGCCGCCGTCGCCGAGGCGGGCGTTGACGCCGTGCTCGTGCAGGACGTCGGCGCCGCCCGACTCATCAAAGCGATCTGCCCCGATCTCCCACTGCACGCCTCGACCCAGATGACGCTGACCAGCGCCGAGAGCATCGGTCTGGCTGAGCAGCTCGGCATGGAGCGGGTCGTTGTGGCCCGGGAACTTTCTGTCGACGAGATCGTCGCGATCCGCCGGCAGACGCCCATGCCGCTCGAGGTGTTCGTGCACGGTGCGCTCTGCGTGGCCTATTCGGGGCAGTGCCTGACGAGCGAGTCGCTCGGCGGCCGCAGTGCCAACCGCGGGCAGTGTGCCCAGGCCTGCCGGCTCCCCTACGACCTGCTCTGCGACGGCAAGGATGTCGATCTTGGCGACCAGAAGTATCTCCTCTCGCCGCAGGATCTCGCCGCCTATGCGATGGTTCCGGAACTCATCGCCGCCGGCATTGCGTCGTTCAAGATCGAGGGCCGGCTCAAGACGCCGGAATACGTCGCCAACATCACGAAGCACTACCGAACGGCGATCGATGCGGCGGTGGCCGCGCAGCCCGCCGTGTTCACGCCGCGGGACGTGGAGGAGATGGAGCTGTCGTTCTCCCGCGGCTTCTCGCCGGGCTGGCTCCAGGGCTGCGACCATAAGATGCTCGTGCCGGCGACCAGCAGCGCAAAGCGCGGCGTGAAACTCGGCACCGTCGTGTCGGTCCGTCGCGACCGTGTGGTGGTCGATCTCGTGGCCGGAGTGAAGCGTGGCGACGGCGTGGCATTCGACTGCGGACAGCCGGTCGATGATCCTGAGGGGGGCCGTGTCTACGAGGTGTTTCAGGGGGGGCACTCGCTCACCGAGCCCGTGGCACGCGGTGAGGTTGAGTTGGCATTTGGTCATGGGGCCGTCAACTACGATGCCGTGCAGGCTGGCCAGACCGTCTGGAAGACCGACGATCCGCATCTCACCGCCCGCCTCCGCAAGACGTTCGCTGCGGGCGAGCCGCATCGCCGCACGCCGATCGACCTGCATGTCACGGTGGCCGTGGGAGGGCCGGTGCGAATCGTGGCCACGCTGATTGGGGGCAGAAAGTGTCTTGTCGAGTCGGATGAACCGACAGTTGCGGCCACGAAACACCCGCTCACCTCCGAGACGCTCACCGCCCAGCTTTCCCGACTCGGAGGCACGCCATTCGAACTGCAGTCGCTCACGGCTGAGATCACAGGTGGGCCGATGGTGCCGCACAGCGTGCTCGGAAAACTGCGGCACGACCTCGTTGCCCGGCTGGAAGAGGCGGTGGTGGCCGTGCCGCCGAGAAAGATCCATCGCCGCGTGGTGGCGTCGCGGGTTTCACCTGTTGCAAAGGTGGACAGTGGACCGGAGCACGCAAACCCGGTGGCACTGCACGTTTTGGTGCGGTCGCTGTCGCAGGTGCGTGACGTGCTCGAACTCGGCGAGCGCAGCCTCTATGCCGACTTCGCCGACATCCGGCAGTTTCGCGAGGCGGTGGAGTTAACGCATGCACGAGGCGCCACGATCCATCTCGCCACGCCACGGATCCAGAAGCCGGACGAAATCGGTATCTTCCGGCTGATGGTCAAGGCCAGGCCCGACGGCGTGCTCGTCCGCAATGTCGGCGGCCTGCGATTCTTTCGAGAGCAGGGGCTGCCGATCACCGGTGATTTTTCGCTGAACGTCACGAATGAACTGACGGCCGCATTCTTTCTGGAGGAGGGGCTCTCGCGGGTGACCGCGTCGTACGACCTCAACCGGGACCAATTGCTGGCGCTGGTCGCGGCAGTGCCACCGGAGTGGCTCGAGGTGGTGGTCCACCAGCACATGCCGATGTTCCACATGGAGCACTGCGTGTTTTGTGCCGTGCTCTCGCCTGGTACCAACAAGACCAACTGCGGCCGGCCGTGCGACGACCACGTCGTGAAACTCCGCGACCGGATCGGTGTGGAGCACCCGCTCACCGCCGACGTGGGCTGTCGCAACACGCTGTTCAACGCGGTGCCGCAGAGCGCCGCCGAGGCGGTGCCCGCGCTCGTGGCCCGCCACGTCGGGCACTTCCGAGTGGAACTGCTCGATGAGGATGCGGAGACCATCCATGACATCCTTCGCGGCTACCGCGACCTGCTCGCCGGCAGGACCACCGGCCGCGAGGTGTGGGGTCGTCTCAAGGCCACCAACCGCGTGGGGGTGACCCGGGGCACGCTGGAAGAGCGACGCAACCCGCTCGCCATTCTGTAAGGGGTCGCGCCAAGGGGTCGCATCGGGTCGAAAACAGGCCGGAAAACAGCAGGTGTCCGATTGTGACGGGGCCGAGGGGACGGGCTATTACGCTGACTTTACCGGCCGCTTGCATCCCCCCCCGCAACCCCGTAAGACAGTCAGTTATGACCGGTGGTTCGGGGCCCTCCTCGATGGGTGCCGCGAACGGTCAGGCATGCTCGTCAGGGAAGACGTGCCATGTTCTTTCAGATTATGGTTTCTTCCCTTCTGGAGATGAGCGATTATGAATCTTGTGGATCTGGTGACAAGCCAACTGACCGGCGATGTGCTGGGCAAACTGGCCGGACTGACGGGTACGAGCGAGGCGCAGACCCGCTCCGCCACCAACGCCGCTGTGCCGGCGCTGCTGAGCGCGTTTGGAAAGATGGCCTCGACCAACAGCGGTGCCAGCCAACTCGCATCGTCGTTGGGCGGCCTCGACCTCAAGATGCTCGGCAACCTCGCCGGCCTGCTCGGTGGCAGCCAGGCTTCGGGCCTCGGCAGCATCGGCGGCAGCCTGCTGTCGTCGTTGCTCGGCAACAATCTGGGCAGCCTCGTGGGCACGATCGCTTCGTTTGCCGGCATGCAGCCTGGCATCATGAAGACGCTGCTCACCTATCTGGCCCCGATCGTGTTGGGCACGGTGGCGAATTCCTTCAAGGGTGCCAAGCCTGATGCGGCCGGCCTCACGAGGCTCTTCTCGGAGCAGCAGGACAACATCAAGGCGGCTCTGCCGCGTGGCCTGTCGCTCGCCGACTTCGACACGACTTCGGCTTCGCCGCGTCGTGCCGAGGAGACCCGCGGCGTGCAGCGCCACGAGGAGACCCGTGGTGCTCACCGTCACGAGGAGCCCGCGTCGGCGTTCCCGTCGTGGCTGCCCCTCCTGCTGCTGCCGCTGCTCGGCCTGGTGGGCTGGGCCCTGTGGCCGAAGGCGAAGGAGGAGCCCCGCGCCGTGGTTGTCAATGAGACCGTCCGTCGTGAAGGCCCCGTGGTCGTCGATCGCACTGAAGTGATCGAGACGCAAGGCAAGAAGGTCGTCGCCGATGCCGTCGAAGAGAAGATCTCGCTGGCCCCCGAGATTGCCGAAGCCCTCAAGGTGGGCGAGAACCTCACCGGTCTGTTTGGCAACCTCGGCAAGGTGCTCGGCACCGTGACCGACGAGGCCTCGGCCCGGGCCGCGATTCCGCAACTGAGCGAATACGCTCCGGTGCTCGAGTCGCTGCAGAAGTCGACCGTGGCGCTGCCCGAGGCGGGCCGTTCGTCGATCGTGGAACTCGTGACCAAGAACATGGGCTCCCTGCAGAAGGTGATCGACACGGTCATGGCGATCCCGGGTGTCAAGGAAATCCTTGGACCGACCGTCACGCCGATGATCGAGACGCTCTCAAAGCTCGGCAAGTAACGCGGTCGGGCGGCGTTTTGCCGTACGCCTGCTGAATTCACAAGACCGGCCCGGATCGGCCCCGCCGATCCGGGCCGGCTCGTTTTGTGCCCATACAAGCCCGAAGCGCGAGCGAGAGGAATCTGCGTCCCAATCCCTCGGGCGGCGGGCATTCCCTTGCTTGCGCTGCGGGCTTGGATGAGAAAGGGCGGGCTTGGATGAGAGGTCACGCTCCCATGCAAGCCCGCAGCGCAAGCGAGGGAGGCTCCGGTCACCAGTAAACGTACTGCATGAACCGTTCGCGGTCGGGCTTTGGAAGATCGTCCACCTTGGGGACGACCCAGCGGTTGTCCTCCGTGTCAACGAGCATCTTGCCGTCGGCGCCGTAGTCGATCGCCTGGCTCTGCGTCCACCGCATCGTGAACGCCTGACTGCCCGCGTCGGTCTCCACGTCGAAATCGAGGTAGCCATGGGCGAGCCTCACGCCATGTACCCGGATGATCGTCCGCACGAGCGATCGCCGTGTCAGTGCTGTCCGCACGATCGTGGTGTTGGCGCCGCTCCAGCCGTCCAGCGAGCGGATCATGCCGAGTTCGGCCTCCTCGCCCGTCTCGCCCCAGCCCCGGACCGAGAGATACTCCTCCGGATGCGTGGCCGGGAACGTACGGACCACGAAGATTCCGGCGGCGACCCGTGCGTCGTCCTTCCAGAGTTCGATTCGGTCATGGGTGCCGATCGCGAAACGGTGCCCCTGCGGGTCGAGCCACTGGATGCAGGCGGCGGCGGGGGGCTGCTGCATGGCATGCTGCGACCCATCGAGCGCGGGCAGTCCAGGCTTATCGTTGTCCTTCCCCGTGTCCTTATCCTTTTCCTCATCCTTTTCCTCATCCTTGTCCTTGTGCTCCACCAGCAGGCTGTCCACCGTGGGCTGCTTCGACACCTGGGTCTGAATCCGCACGAGTCGGGCATAGATGCCATCGGCGGCGAGCAGTTCGGCATGGGTGCCCTGCTCGACGAGTTGGCCGCGATCGAAGGCGAGGATGCGGTCGGCGTTGCGGAGCGTGGAGAGCCGGTGGGCGATCGCGATCGTCGTCCGCCCGCGGACCAGAACGGCGAGCGCCTCCTGGATGCTCTTCTCCGCCTCGGCGTCGATGTTGCTCGTCGCCTCGTCGAGCACGAGCACCCGCGGGTCGTAGAGCAGCGTCCGCGCGATCGAGAGCCGTTGCTTCTCGCCGCCTGAAAGGCCGGCTCCGTGCTCGCCGAGGAGGGTCTCGTAGGCCAGCGGCTGGCGGCAGAGAAAGTCGTGGGCGCCGGCCGCCTTCGCGGCGGCAAGTCCCTGTTCGATCGTCGCCTGCGGCCGGCCGTAGGCGAGGTTTTTCCAGATCGTTCCCCGAAAGAGGAACGATTCCTGGAAGACGACGCCGAGTTTCTCCCGCAGGTCGTGCATTGACAGGTCGCGGAGATCGATGCCATCGATCGTGATGCTCCCCTCCTGTACGTCGTGAAACCGAGACAACAGGCTGACGAGCGTGGTCTTGCCGGAGCCGCTCCGACCCACGATCCCCACCATCTCTCCCGGTCGCACCTCGAAGGATACGTCGCGGAGGACCGGCTGATTGCGATCGTAGCCGAATGTCACGTTGTCGAAGCGAATTGCACCGCGGACATTCTCCCACGCCACCGGATGCTTGGGCTCCGTGATCAGGGCCGGCGTGTCGAGCAGTTCCAGCACCCGCTGGCTGCCGGAGAGGAAGCTCGTAAGCCAGGTCGTGAAGTTCGACAGCGCGCCGAGGGGCGCGTAGAACATCGCGAGGTAGGCGAGGAAAGCGATCAGTTGGCCGAGCGTCATCTCGCCACCGATCACGTCCCGCCCGCCGACATACCAGACGATCAGCCCGCCGAGCCCGAAGACGATCTGCATCGAGGCGGCGTAGGTGGTGTTGGTGTGTTCGACCCATTGCCGCCACTGGCGGAGATGGTCACTGGCGGAGTGGAAGCGGTCGCGTTCCCGCGATTCCTGCGAGAAGGCCTTTACCACGCGGATGCCGGAGAGCATGCCCGAGAGCGCCGCCATCTGCTTGCTGGAGGCGTCCCAGAGCCGGTAGTGCCGTGGATAGACGTGCTTCCAGAAGATCCACGAGCCAAGGATCACCAGAGGCACCGGAATAAGCGTGAACAGCGCGAGCTTGGGGTTGATCCAGACGAGCATCGCTCCCACGCCGACGAGCTGCACGATCTGCAGCAGGAAGCCGCCGGTGATCTGGTGCATGAGGCCGTGCAGGGCCTCGCTGTCGTGGGCCACCCGGCTGATCATCGAACCGACCTGATGGCGGTCATAGTAGGCGATCGACAGGCTCTGCAGCTTGTTCACCATCTCGTCGCGGAGCGTAGCGGTGATGCCTGTGCCAATGTCGGTGGCGAGGCGACCCTTGAGAATGCCGACAACCGAAAGCAGCACGCGGGAGAGGGCCAGGGCCAGAACGACGACCAGTAGCGCCGTCTTGAAATCGGGCGTCGCGGTCGCCGTCGCATCGGCCCGCCCCGACAGGATGTTGTCCACCATATACTGCTGCAGCTTGGGGGGGGCGAGTTCGGCCACAACTCCCAGAAACGTCAGCAGGCAGAGGAGGATCGCGCCGCGGGTGTAGGGACGCAGCAACTCCCCCACACGCCGCAGGATCTGGCCCTTCTGCATGCACCGCGGGCAGGTGTCGTCGCGGGTTGCCAGCCGGAGGCTGCAGGATGGACACCGGGGCGGATCGAGCGGCCCGGTGCGGGCATCGCCGTCGCTCCAGCCCGGCAGCAGTGCCAGCGGCTTGCCGTCTTCGGGGGCCGCGTCGCGCGCCTGCTCCAGTGCCCGCGACACCTTGTGAAACCGTGTCGCCATGGCATTGGAATACCGTACCAGATCGACCCAGTCGCCCCCCTCGCGAACCTGCAACGTGCCGCCCCCCACGCCGGCGCTCGTCCGCACCCGGTCGATCCCCTCCCAGGCTACGCTCCGCAGGGGGCTGCCGGCGGAGGCCCCGTCGGGCGTGTGGTGCGGAGCGGTTTCAGGCACCACCGAAAGGTGGTCTGGCGTGACGACCAGCCACTCCCGGGAGGGTCGGCCATCCAGCCCCACGTCGGTGTCGATCGAGAGCAGAATCGGCCGGTGATTGAGCCCTGCCTGATCGAGCGAATGCCGCACCGCGGCCGGCAGAGGGGGGAGCGGCACCGACGGGATATCGCTTGGCGATCGGCCCTCAGCGGGCGTATGATCCGACTGCGCTGCGTCTTGAGTGGTGATCGCGGCGTCCTTGGCAATCTTGAAACGACGGAGTGTGTTCATGGCATACGTACGGCGCTGGGGCATGGTTCACGGTCGGAACAGCTGGGAGGTGATGGGGATGCTCGTGGCCCTGCTGGCCTGCGCGGCCACCACGGCCATCGCGGAGGAGCCGGGATTCGAGACGCTGTTCGATGGCAAGAGTCTGGCAGGCTGGAAGGTGAACGAGAACCCCGCCGGTTGGAAAGTTGTGGACGGTGAGATCGTCTGCCTCGGGCCGCGGAGCCATCTTTTCTACGTCGGGCCCGACGCCGCGAAGCCGGCCGACTTCAAGGATTTCCACTTCAAGGCCGACGTGCTGACGAAGCCCAATGCCAACTCGGGCATCTTCTTCCACACGGCGTTCCAGCCGGAAGGCTGGCCCGCAAAGGGCTATGAGATGCAGGTCAACAACTCGCACAAAGACCCGGTGCGGACCGGCAGCATTTACAACGTGGTGAAGAACTTCATCCCGCCCGCACCCGACAACGAGTGGTTCACCGAGGAGGTCATGGTGAAAGGCAAGGCCGTCACCGTGCTCGTGAACGGGAAGGTGCTCTTCGAATTCGTCGAGCCGGAGGGGGTGACGGGCACTCGAAAGCTCTCGAGTGGCACCTTTGCCCTGCAGGCCCATGACCCAGGCAGCGAGGTTCACTACAAAAATATTCGCGTGAAGCGGCTACCCTAAAGTTATGCTTCGTTCAGTCCGATCGTAAACATGCTGATGATTCCCTCAAAATCGCCCCAATAGGTGTATTCATGATCATGCCCATGCTGCCGGCAGGGATTCGCGACGACATTACACAGTGCATCGGTCGGACGCCGCTCGTCCGGCTGCGGCGGGTGACTGAAGGCTGCGTGGCAACGGTCGTGGGCAAGATCGAGAACATGAATCCGCTCTGGAGCGTGAAGGACCGCATCGCGGCCGCCATGGTCGATGCTGCCGAACGGGACGGGCTGATCGGCCCCGACACGATCATCATCGAGCCCACCAGCGGCAACACGGGGATCGGTCTGGCCTATGTCTGTGCCGCCCGCGGCTACCATCTGCGGGTGACCATGCCGGAGAGCATGAGCCTCGAACGGCGGCGGATGCTCAAGGCACTCGGAGCCGAACTAGTGCTCACGCCCGCCGCCGAGGGCATGCCCGGCGCGGTCCGCCACGCCGACGAAATCAGCCGCTCGAGTAGCCAGTTTTTCATGCCGCAGCAGTTTAAGAACCCGGCCAACCCCGAGATTCACCGCAGGACGACGGCCCCGGAGATCTGGGAAGATACCGAAGGACAGATCGACATCCTGGTGTGCGGCGTGGGCACCGGCGGCACGATCACCGGCTGTGGCGAGGCGCTCAAGGCCAAGAAGCCGGACCTCAAGGTCGTGGCCGTCGAACCGGCCAACAGTCCGGTGATCTCCCAGAAGCTGGCTGGCGAGGCGATCAAGCCGGGGCGGCACACAATCCAGGGCATCGGCGCGGGTTTCATTCCCGACATCCTCAACCTCAACATCATCGACGAAGTGGTCAAGGTTGATGACGAAGATGCGATGGAGACGGCCCGGCAGATGGCGAAGCGGGAGGGGCTCATGTGCGGCATCAGTTGCGGTGCGGCGGCCTGGGGCGCGCTGCAGGTGGCGCGGCGGCCGGAGAACGCCGGCAAGCTGATCGTGGTCGTGCTGCCCGACCTGGGCGAGCGTTACCTCTCCACCCGACTCTTTCCCGAGTAGCCGGGGCCGGCCCGAATGAAAGCAGGGTGAGGAGCGGCGTTGCGGTATCCCCCGAGGCGGATTCCCTCGCTCGCGCTTCCGGCTTGCATGGGACCCCGTTTTCATCCAAGCCCGCGGCGCCAGAAGGGAATGCGCTGGCGAGCACAGCCCGACTGTCGACTATCGCCGCTGGCTGAAGAGCCAGTCGAGCACGAACCGATCGCGGTAGGCGGGCGTCCACGAATCGTGGCCCACGCCTGCCAGTTCCGAGTAGATGGGCCGGCCACCGGCCGCCTTCACCGCTGCGATCATCGTTCGCGACCGATCGACCGGCACGGCCGCGTCGGCATCGCCGTGGAAGCACCAGATCGGCAGGGCCGCGATGCGGGCGGCAACCCGATCATCGCCGCCGCCGCAGATCGGCAGGATGGCGGCGAAACGGCCGGGCATCCGTGCCGCCAGATCCCAGGTTCCGTAGCCGCCCATCGACAGGCCCGTGAGATAGATGCGAGCGGGATCAACCGCCTCCCGGGCGAGGGTCTCCTCCATCGCCTGTGTCGCGGCCGCCAGATCGATGGTGGGGGTGGCGGGCTGCGGCGTGCTCTTCGAGTCAGCCCACGACACGTCCACCCAGCGTTCGTCCATGCGGCACTGCGGCGCGAGCACGAAGCAGGGGTGGCGTTGTCGCAAGCCGGAATCGGCCAGCCACGTGGGGAGATACTTGAGTTGCTTGAGGTTGTCGTTGCCCCGTTCGCCCGCGCCATGCAGGAAGACTACGAGCGGATACCGTTGGCCATCGCGTCCATCCTCGGCGACGGACGCAGGCCGGAGCAGTCGATAGCGGAACTCAACCGTCGCGCTCCCGTCGGCGACGCTGACGGACCGTTCTTCATAGAGCGTCGTGAGGTCGGTCTTGGCCGCGGAGGGTTCCTCGGCTGTGGTTGTTGCGGCTTGCACGGTCGTGTCCTCGGCGAGGGTGAGGGACTGTTTCCAGCACGCAATGCATGCGAGACAGATGGCGAATCCGGTGCCGACAAGCGAACGACGTACTCTGTGACGTGGCATGGAAATGCTGCTCATGAAGACGTTAGTCTGCCGAAAGGCCGATCGCCAGTTTCACCCGGCGGGGCATGGTCATTCGCGAAAAAAGGCCGACGGCCCCGGGGGGCAGCCCCAGGAATTCCAGGTGTTCGAACCACGTCGGCACCTCCGCGGCCAGCTTCCCGACGGCGGTGCCCCGCAGGTCGAGGAACCGCAGGCTGGTCAGGCCCTTGAGTTGCAGGAGACCTTCGTCGGTGAGCCGGCCACCGGCGAGGTCGAGCACCGCCAGGTCCTTCAGCGAGTCCGCGCGAAATCCCAACAGGATGGCGAACACGTCGTCGGCCGCGGGGCCGCGGAGTCGCACGGAGACCAGTTTGTCGGCGACATGGCCAAAGTCGTCACCGAATGACTTGCGGAGCCAATCGGTCTCCTCCATCTCCACCTCGCCGCCGCGGTCGATCGTCTCGCTGACGACATCCTGTTGCTGGGCATAGGCTTCGATCTTTGACGCCAGCCATTCGAGTTTGCCAGCCTTGAACTGCACGAACTCTTTCGCCTCCTCGAAGGCCTTCTGCAGGAGTACGAACTCCGCCGGGTCGCCGCCGCGGTCGGGGTGCATGGCCATCGCCTTGGCGAGATAGGCCTGCTTGACGTCCTCCGCCGTGACGGGCGGCAGTAGGCCCAGAACGCTGAGGCACTTTGGGTGGTGTGGGGATGCTGGCGAAGGGGCGCGAGCGGAGGAGGGCTGGGATGAATTCATGTGACGGTGCCGCCAAAGACCTGGGAGACCCTTGGCAGGGTAAAGGCACGGCACCCCAGTTGCAACGCTCGCCTTGATCCCGTTCCCAAGGATGCCTATTTTCCAGCAACAGTCAGCAGGTGCCAAGGAGGGCGATGCGATGAGACGATTCTGGCAGCAACTCGGCGAGCGATTCACGGCGGTGCTTGAACGACGGCCTGGCCCGGTCCGTGAGATTGGCGGTGCGGTGCTCGTGATCGCAGCCTGCCTGCTCTGGCGTGGTCTCTCCGGATCGCCGCAGGCCGATGCGAAGCCACCGCTGGGGGCGGTGACCACGGCGGGTAAGAATGCCCCGGCCAAAACGTCCGCTGCCAGTGCTCCCGCCGACCGGATCATGGCGATGGTCAACGGGGCTGAAATCACACACTCCCAACTGGCTGCCGAGTGCCTGAGCCGCCACGGCAATGCCGTCCTGGAAGTGATGGTCAATCGCGCAATCATCTCGCAGGCCTGTGGCCGGCAGGGCGTTACCATCACACCACAGGACGTCGATGCCGAGATCGATGCCATGGCGAAACGGTTCAGCGTGCCCCGAGACAAATGGATCGGTCTCATCGAGCAGGAACGCGGAATCTCACCGCGGCAGTATTCCGAAGACATCGTCTGGCCGATGCTCGCCCTGCGACGTCTGGCCCATGCCGGCATCGAACCGACGCCCGCGGAGGTGCAACAGGCGTTCGACAACCAGTTTGGTGAGGCGATCAAAGCCAGGATCATCGTGGCCCGGTCCCAGAAGGAGGCGGAGCAATTGCGGGTGAAGGCGCTGACCGCCCCCGACGACTTCGGGGGGCTGGCCCGGCAGCATTCCGTTGACGTGGGGAGTGCCAGTGCCAACGGCTGGGTGCAGCCGATCCGCCATCATTCCGGCGACGCAGGGTTCGAGCGGGCGGTGTTCGCACTGCGGCCGGGAGACATTTCGCCGGTGGTGCAGGTGGCCGACCAGTTCATCATCGTCAAGTGTGAGGATCGATTGCCGCCGGCCGACGTGAAGCTCGAGGACGTGCGGCCCCGCCTTCTCGAGGACCTCCGCGAACGCAAGAGCCGGTCGGCCTCGGGCGAGGTATTCCGGTCCCTCCAGGATGCCTCGGCCGTGGAAAACGTGATGAATGACAAGGCGAAAGCGGCCGCCAGCCCCGCTGTGGCCGCCCGCGTCAACGGCCAGCCCATCGAGATTCAGGCCGTCCAGGCCAAGTGCATCGAGCGGCATGGTCGAGACGTACTCGAGATCCTGATCACCCGGCGCCTGATCGAGCAGGCCCTCGCCCGTGAGCAGCGTGCCGTTGCGCAGGCCGACATCGATGCCGAGATTGCCAGGGCGGCAGAGACCATGGGCTTCCGCAGGCCGGATGGCTCGGCCGACGTGGCCGCATGGTTCGACCGTGTCACGCGCGACGAAAAGATTCCCATGCGGCATTACATCGAAGACATCGTGCAGCCGACGGTTTCGTTGAAGCAGCTCGTGGGCAAGGTGCCGGTGACGCAGGAGGATCTCGACAAAGCCTTCGAGGCCACTTTCGGTCCCCGCGCTCGCTGCCGGATCATCGTGCTCGACAGCCAACGCAGGGCGCAGGAGGTCTGGCAGCTCGCCAGGCAGAACCCGACGCCTGAGCGGATCGGTGATCTCGCCGAACAGTATTCTGTCGATCCGACCAGCCGCACGCTGCGGGGCGAGGTGCCGCCGATCCAAAAGCATGGTGGGCAGCCCGCGCTCGAACGGCAGGTGTTCACGCTCAAGCCCGGTGAACTGTCCGGCATCGTGCAGATTGCGGATCGCTTCATGGTGATCCTGTGCGAGGGCTACACCGAAGCGTCGAAGGTGAACTTTGCCGAGGTGCGGAGCGAACTCTACGACGACATCCACGAGAAGAAGCAGCGGATCGAGATGTCGCGGTATTTCTCGCACCTCCGTGAGGCCGCCACGATCGATAACTTCCTGGCCGGCACGAGTCATTCGCCCACGCAGTCGGCCGCCGGCGGGCAGGGGCAGTCGTCCGGCCCGCAGGCCATCGGTCGGACTGGCGAGCAGCCTGGCGGTGCTATGCCGTCAACGAACGTCAGGCTGCCGCAAGGCCTCGAAGCGGATATGAACCAGCCCCGCGCCGGCAGCCGCAAGGCAATCGCGGCAGGGCCAAATCAGCCTGCAACCTCAGGCGTGCGCCCAGCATCGCTCGACGCACCCGTGCGGTAGGCCACGAGATCCTCGCTCGCGCTTCGGACGTGCACGGAAGTGAGTTCCATCCAAGCCCGCTGCGCAAGCGAGGCAATGCGGGCAACAATACACCCTTGCCGGACACTCCTGAGCGAGTCCCTACTCCAGCTCCGGCAGGACCGCTTCTTCGGCGGCCGCTTCGCGGAGCTTCTCCATCGCCTTGGCCTCGATCTGCCGGACGCGTTCTTTCGTGACCCCGAGTGCCGAGCCGACCTCCTTGAGGGTCTGCGGTTCGTGCTGATGGTCGAGCCCGTAGCGACGGATGATGATCGTCTGCTCGCGGGAATCGAGCCGGTCGAGGAACTTGCCCACCTGAAACAGCCGATCTGTTTCGGCCAGCTTCCGCTGGTTTTCGTCGGTCCGGCGGTCGGTCGCCGACTGCAGCAGTTCCATGTCGGCCGCCCGGAAGCGGTCCCGGTGGCGATGCTCGTCGGGGATCGTGCGGGCATAGTTTTTCATGATGGCCCACGAGGCGTACGTGCTGAACTTGTTGCCCCGGGCGTAGTCGAACTTCTCTACCGCTCGGATGAGCGACATGTTGCCGTCGCTGACCAGATCGAAGAAGCTGTCGCTCGGCGAGACCCGCCGCTTGGCGATCGACACCACGAGGCGAAGGTTGGCCCTCACGATCCGGTTCTTGATCTCAACGATCTCCCCGTAGAGGCGGTCTATCTGATCCATCACCCGGGCGTTGGGGTGGTCCACGTCGAGTTCCGCCCGGAGCGTCGTCGCCTTGTGCTTCAGGTAGTTGAACTTCCGGAACAGCCACACCTCCTGTTCGCGAGTCAGGAGCGGAACCTCGTAGAGGCTGGCGAGGTAAGCGGGCAAACCTGACGGCCGTCGAACCCGTTTGGGGGCGGTCGCGAGACCCGGAAAGGGCTCATTCACTACCTTCTCGGCACTCTTTCGGGAAAAGAGCGCGTTGGGCATGCAGTCCAGCGGCAACTGCATGATGTGCTCTGCCCGCTGCGACAAGATCACACGGTAGATGCTCGCCTTGGAGCGATGGTACCGCTTGGCGATCGACTCGACCGTTTCGCCGCTCTGATAATGATGGTAGATCCGCTCGCAGTTCTCCGGCCTCAGGCGGCCATCCGCTACCGGAAACACAGCCTCGGAGGGGTGCTCCTGATCGTGCCGTTTGATCGTGTAGCGGATCGTCTCCACGCTGCGATTGAGCCGGCTGGCGATCCGACGATGCACATCGGCTGGGCAGGCCCCGGCCAGGGCGAGCCGTCGGGCCCATGCAATGATCCGATCGTGCTCTTCCTGCGAGAGTTGACTGAATCGGCTGCCCCGATCGATCCGGATCGGGTTGTCGCGGATAAACTTCTCGACGGCACTGGCGAGGAAACCGACCCGCCTGCGGCCTCCGACCAGGTGCCGTTCCGCAACGAGGCCATGATCCCGCCACCGCGAAATGGTCTTGGTCGAGACGTTAAACCGGTTGGCCAGATCTTCGATCGAAAGCACCTCGTCTCCAGCTGCCTGCGGCCTGCCGGCGACTTCGCCGATCATGCCGTCCTGGAAAAGATGGAGCGGGGAATCAGAAATCGAAGATTCAAGCGAAGATTCGAAAATCGAACGCATCACACACCTCCAGTGCCGACAATCCGTGCCGGGGGTTGAAAGCGACGACCAACCGTAATGCCAGAGAAGGCGTGCCAGGGTCATCCATAACCCACTGCCCACCTCTCGACGACGTGCAAGTTATACGGCTACCGCCCTAAACGAGTTCACGGCGGGGCAGATTTCTTGAGCGATTTATCTCGGCCTGCCCCTGTCGGCAGCACGCCTCAAGCCGGTTTCCAGCGCGCAACTGTCTAGCAGGTAACGGCTTGCAGTCGCCCACGTGTCGTTGGAAATTCTCGTTTTTCCCCCCTGACGGTCGCGGGAGATTGGAAAAACAAGGGGTTTATTCGTTCGGACACCTGGTATTTCCGTGACAATCTGCCCCTTCGTCGAAGACTACCCTTGAAGGTAACGGGTTTCCACGGAGGGGGTGCGATGCGTAGCAATCCGACGGCGGTGCATCTGGGGCGGACGGCTGCCGCGTTGGCCGGCCTCTTGGTGATAACCGGCTGCCTCGTGCTGGCCTCGGGGGCCCAGGCAGCCGACGCGACGGACGCGATGATCGGGCTCCGTGTCCGCATCAAGCTCGACGTGCGAGGAGAACTGCTGGCGCCTCTTGGTCCCGACTCCCCGCCGCTTCGCGAACCGGTCGACATGGCCGCGCGGTTCGATTTCGACGAGAATTCTCCTGCTCCATCCAGTGGGGAGACGGCCACCCCCCCGTCCGCAGTGGTCTGCCGTTCCTACCGCGACGCTTCGGCCACGCTTCGGGTCGGCGACACCTCCACGACCGCGACCCTCGCGGCCGACGCCCGGCGGTTGCTCGTGGCCCGCCAGGGCACCACGCCGATGCCCTACCTTGCCGACGGGTTTCTGTCAGCCGAGGAGTCAGACCTGCTCGAGACACCATTCGACTCCCTGCTGCTCGACGACCTTCTCCCCGGGGAGCCGGTGTCCATCGGACAGCCATGGGGGATTCCTGGCGACATCACCGCGGGCCTGCTGGCCATCGATACGGTGGAATCGGGAAACATCGAGGCCCGCGTCCGCGAGGTGAGCGACGGTCGCGCCCAAGTCACGTTCGCCGGCATCATCGATGGGGCTGTCGATGGCGTACCAACGCACCTGACTGTCGAGGGCAGCTTCGCCGTGGCCGCGACCGACGCTGTGGCAAACGATGCCAGCACCGATTTGGAGTCGTCGCTGTACCGACTTCATGGACGGGTTTTGCAGGCCTCGGCGGACATCAAGGAACGCCGTCAGGCGAGCCATGTCGCGCCTGGATTTGAGGTTGAAGCGCAGCTGGTGGTCGCTCGCACGCCGCTCGAGTCGGTCGCGGAATCGGCCGCTGAGTTGGGCGCGGATGCGGTCGTTGACCACGCCACCGAGGAGCCGTCGCCCTCCACGGCACGAGTTCAGCCGTCCCGGCGGCGGGGCGCGGGTGGCCCCGGACGAGTCTGGTATCGCGACACGAAGGGGCGGTTCGATCTGGTGCACGACGCGCGGTGGCGGCGGGTCGAGGATGGTGCGAACGGCATGGTGATGCGATTGGTTGACCGAGGGGCACTGGTCGGCCAATGTTCGATCACGGCCCTGCCGCAGGCGGCAGCCGCGGCTTTACCGACCGGTGAGGACGTCACACGAGACGTTGAGCGGTCGCTGGCGGGGCAGGTTGTGCGGAGCGATGCCGCCGAGGAGTCGGACCGCGCGGATGGGCTGCGGGTGGTGCGACTGGGCTCGTCAGGCACGGCAGGCCGGCTTCCCTTTCGCTGGATCCACTATGTGCTGGCGGCACCCGATGGCAGCCGGGTGAGCGTCACGTTTATGTGTGAAGAGTCGATGCTCCAACGGTTCGGCGATGCCGATCGGCTGCTGATCGCAGAGCTGCGGTCTGGGGCGTCCGCGCCAAGCAAGGTAAACTCGCCAAGCCCGGAGAACATGCCAAACAAGGACGATGGGAACCCACCCGCGGCCACGGCGGCAGCCCCGGGAGATGGCCGGCAGCAGACGCGATAAAGCCGGTTTTCCCCGATTTCCGAAGGCCTGTTGACGCTGCCCCCCGATCCTTGGGATAGTATGGTTTGACCCGGGAAAGCCAGGTGAACGCTCCGTTTGCCGCTTCACTCCGGGAGTGCCGCGGAGGAGTGTCTGCCGACACAACTCGTGCCAATAATGGCCCGGGTGTTCGCTTTCTTCCCGGCCCGCGGAGTTGAATCCGCATCCGAGTCCGGGAGGCGAGAGTCATCGAGAAGCAGCATCGCATCAACGAGCAGATCCGGATCACGCCGATCCGGGTCATCGCCGGCGACGGTGAACAACTCGGGATCATCCCGACGGAAGAGGCGCTGAATCGCGCTCGCGAGGCCGGCCTCGACCTCGTCGAGGTGGCCCCGAACGAGAAGCCGCCTGTCTGTCGGATCATGGACTTCGGCAAGTTCAAGTACCAGCAAAAGAAAAAACTCCATCGCACACACGTCCACCAGACGAAAATCAAGGAAATTCGGCTGCGGCCCAAGACGGGCGAGCACGACATCGATTTCAAGGTGAATCAGGCAAAAGGTTTTCTGCAACACAAGGACAAAGTCATCGTGTCGGTCGTGTTCCGAGGCCGCGAGTTGGCACACATCGACGAAGGACAGCGGGTGATGCGAATGATCCTCGAACAACTTGACCCCGTGGGAAAGGTGGACGCTCCGCCGCAGCAAATGGGCCGTCGGCTCGTTTGCACGCTCTCACCCAAGTAAGACACGCCCTCACTGCTCGCCCGATACCGTTTCCCGTCTTCCCCGTCACATCGATTCAGTCACCCCTCACCAGAGACCCAATCATGCCAAAGCAAAAGACCCACAAGGGCGTCAAGAAGCGTTTCCGTGTCACCGCCCGAGGCAAGGTGAAGCATCGCCGCGCCGGCACGAGCCATTTGCAGGTGCGGCTGACGAGCAAACGGAAGCGAAACCTCCGCGGCACCGACGTGCTCGCCGTCCCGGAAACGGCGAAAATCGTCGAGATGCTGAGAGGCTACAGCTACTAGTCCTCCAGCGATGAGGGCTGCAGCTACTCGCCCTTGCAAGCAGGCCCCTTGAAAATCCCGTTCAAATAGCGACAGTGATCGTTCCAGAAGGCACTCCAAAACCATGCGCACAAAAAACGTAGTTCCCCGTCTCCGAGCCAAGAAGCGTCTCTTCAAGAGGGTGAAGGGCTCGGTCGGCGGACGTCGCCGCCTTCTTCGCACAGCCAAGGAGTCGATCATCCGCGCCGGCGTCTATGCCCGGCGTGACCGTCGCCGCAAGAAGCGAGACTTCCGTCGTCTGTGGATCGTGCGGATCAATGCCGCCTGCCGCGAGCGAGGGCTGCGATACAGCCAGTTCATCGCCGGGCTCGAGAAAATTGGTTCGGAGCTCGATCGTCGCACGCTTTCCGAGATGGCCGTGCTCGATCCCACCGGCTTCGACGCGGTCGTGAATGCGGCGCGAAAGGCACTCGGGTTGCCGGAGCCGGCTGCGGTCGCGTAGTGCCGTGACTGTCTCCAAAGGCCGCGACGATGCGGCTCGTGCCGACGCCCAGGCGACAGGTGGCAAGCCTGACGAAGAGGCCGTTGTAATCGAGTCGTTTCTGGCCGAACTTGCGGCATTTCGTGATGCGGCTTCGGGCGTGCTCGGTGGTGTGGCCGAAGGTTCCGGATTGGAACAGGCCCGGATCGAGTTCCTTGGCGCCCGCAGCGGTCGGCTCAAGGCGATTCAAAAACTTCTCTCCGGCCTTGCGGCGGGCGACCGTCCCGCTGGCGGCAGGCATTTCAACGAGGCCAAGGCAGCGGTCACCGCACTTTTCGCGGCGGCCCAGGAACGCCTTGCCGCAGGTGGCGCCACGGGCGTCGATGGTGCGGCCGATGTGATCGACGTAACCCTGCCAGGAGAACCGGTCCGGCTGGGCCATGTCCATCCGATTACGCAGACGATCCGCCGCGTGCAGGAGATCATGGCCCGCCTTGGCTTCGAGAGTGTCGATGGGCCTGAGGTCGAAGACCAGTGGCATAATTTTGAGGCGCTTGCGATCCCCGCCGAGCATCCGGCCCGCGATCCGCTCGACAACTTTTATCTGGCGGTGGCCCGCGGCGCCGACCCGCTTCTGCTGCGGTCGCAGACGAGCACCGTGCAGATTCGCGTCATGGAGAACCGCCGCCCGCCGTTGCGGATTGTCTCGCTGGGGCGGGTCTACAGGCCTGATACCGCCGACGCCACGCACTACCCGATGTTTCACCAGGTGGAAGGCCTGCTCATCGAGCCGGGCACGACCATGGCTCACTTGAAAAGCGTGCTCCGGCAGCTCGCCTCGAGTTTCCTCGGTGGCGACGTGCACGTGCGGTTTCGCCCCTCGTTCTTTCCGTTCACCGAACCGAGCGTCGAATTTGACATGGAATGGGGCGGTCGTTGGATCGAGATGGGCGGAGCGGGCATGGTGGACCCGGCCGTGCTCGCGGCTGTCGGCTACGATCCCGACGAGGTGTCGGGATTCGCGTTTGGTCTGGGCGTCGAGCGGATCGCGGCCCGACGCTATGGCGTGGCCGATATTCGGGATTTCTATCGCAACGACGTGCGTTTCCTGCGGCAGTTCTGACCCGCGGCTGCCAGACAATTCGCCGACTCTGTTCACGCAACCGTCCGCCGCCCCCGTTCACCTGAGCGAAGACCAAGCCCATGATCATCTCCACGAACTGGCTCTCCGACTACGTGAGCCTGTCCGCGTCCACCGAGGCCCTTGTCGAGCGGTTGCTGCTCTCTGGTCTGAACCACGAGTCCACCTGGAAGGTGGGGGCCGACACGGCGATCGAGATCGAGGTGACGAGCAACCGCCCCGACTGCCTCGGACACATCGGCGTGGCGCGTGAGGCCGCCGTTTTGTTTGAACGACCGCTCCACATTCCCGATCCCCGTCCGCAGGAGGCCGCTGCTCCGGCCGCAGCCGACATCGCGGTGGAGATCCTCGAGCCCGAGCTCTGTCCTTTCTACTCGGCCCGGGTGATCAAGGGGGTGAGGGTGGGCCCGAGTCCGCAGTGGCTCGTTGACCGGCTTGCCACCGTGGGAGTGACCAGCGTCAACAATGTCGTCGACGTCACCAACTACGTGATGCTCGAATGTGGACAGCCGCTGCACGCCTTCGATCGTGCGAAAATCCGGGGTGGCCGGATCACCGTACGGCGGGCTTTTCCGGGCGAGTCGTTCACCGCCATCAACCACAAGACCTACACCCTCACCGACGTCATGGGCGTGATTGCCGACGCGGAGGGGCCCGTGGCCTTGGCCGGGGTGATGGGAGACGCCGGCACCGAGATCGGCGCCGACACCACCGATATCCTGCTCGAATCAGCGCAGTTTGCGCCGCTCGCGGTGCGGGCCGCCGCGCGGGGGCTCGTGCTGGCGAGCGGGTCGTCGTATCGATTCGAGCGGGTGCCCGATCCCGCGGCCGTCGATTGGGCCAGCCGCCGCGCCGCCGCGATGATCGTGGAGATCGCCGGGGGGCAGGTGTCGCGCGGCGTTGTGGAGGCAGGGCAATTGAAGGCGAGCCCCGCGACGATTCAGCTGCGACACGGCCGCGTCGCCGAGGTCCTGGGAATCGAGATCCCTGCTGCTCGCCAGCAGGCGATCCTGCTCGGACTGGGATTCGCGGCCGAGACCGCTGACGGTGCCGGATCCCGCTGGCGGGCGCCCACGTGGCGGCGCGACTGCTGGCGGGAGATCGACCTCGTGGAGGAGATCGCGCGGATCGAGGGCTACGACCGGGTGCCGGAGAACGAGCCGATCGCCGCACGGCCGGTGGCCGAGTCGGCCCGCGAGCGGACGGTCAGGCGGACGGCCGACGTGCTCGTGGCAGCGGGTTTCTGCGAGGCGATGACGCGGAGCGTGGTCGGTGAGCGGCTGGAAGTGACAGCCAGCCCTTGGGGTGACACGCCGCCACTGGTCTGTGCGCCGCCGCTCGTGCGAGGAGCCGACCGCCTGCGGAGGACGCTCCTGCCGAGCCTGCTCGAGGCCCGCGGGGCCAACATGGCCGTCGGAGGCCAGCGTCCTGACCTCTTCGAGACGGCCCGCGGCTACCTGGCACGATCAGCCGACGCCGGTGGACAGGCTTCCGGCAATCGACCCACCGCCGCATCCCCGGTGGAAGAGCCCCTGCTCGTGTCGTTTGTGATGGGGGGCGGCTTCGCGGTCGGCAAGGGGATGGCTGAGGCGGTGCTCGAGCGGCTCGGGATCGCAACGCACGCAGCCCATGGACTCCGTGTCGTTTTCCAACCCGTCGTCCTCGATCTGTTCGCAGCCGGGCGGGCCGCCGAAATCGTGCTCGAGCGGCCAGGCCAGCCCGCGGAGCGGGTGGGCGTGATCGGCGAAGTGGCTGTCGCGGCGCTCGCGGCCGCCGGCCTCAAGAACCCGGTGGTTGCCGCCGAGCTCCGGCTCGACCGCCTGGAATTCGCGGTCGACATGGAGCCGTCGCGATGCCGTCCGAGCGACTTCCCATCAATCGAGCGGGACGTGAATCTGATCGTGGACCAGAAGGTGCCGTGGGGCAACATCGTGACGGCAATTCACGAGGGAGCCGGCGTGCTGTTGGAAGAGTGTCGGCTGGTGCAGGTCTGGACCGACGCCGAGCGGCTCGGGGCGGGCAAGAAGAGCTTCGTCGTGTCGCTGCGGCTGAGAAGCCACTCCGGCACGCTCTCCGGCGAGGAGGCCAAGCGGACGGTCGAGGCAGTCGTGGCGGCCTGCGGTCGCCAGTGTGGCGCGGTCTTGCGGGCTTGATCGTGGCGTCGCTGGTGCACGCCCCGGGGCTGCCCATGCCCCGTCGCCGGACGTTCCCTACGGCCATCCTGGCCTTCGCTCACTCGATGCTGACTGCGCTCCGGCATCCTGCCTGCGCTAGTCAGCAACGCCGGCTCTCGGAACATGGGCAGCCCCGGGGCCCTTCCATCCAAGCCCGAAGCGCGAGCGAGAGGAATCCGCGTTGCGTTGGCCGTTGGGTGGAGCCGGCCGCATTCCCTTGCTTGCGCTGCGGGCTTGGATAACGAGGGGGATGACGTACGCCGCTGCTACCCTTCCATCCGCTACCGGTCGGCGTAGACCCGCGTGATCTCTTCCTTCGTGATCGGCGCCGGATGGTCGTCGCTCACGAGTTGCACCTGCATCCGCTGGTCTCCCTCCCGGCGGCCGCGGACGCGGACGCGGAACACGGCCTCCTCGGTGGGCGCGAGTCTCGCCAGTGGCTCAAAGATGACGGCCAGGTTTTCAACGCGGTGGGCAGCCGGTCCCTTGGCATCGACCGGTTCGAGATCGCCCAGCAGCGTGGCGGTGAGTCGCACGCCGCTGGCAGCCTTCGTCCCCTGATTGCCGATGCGGACGATGTATTCCGTCATGCCACCCACCTCGATCGGGTCTTCGCTGTCGGTCACCTCGAAGAAGAGCGCGGCCAGACCTTCGACTTCGACGGTGTGCGCCGCCTGGTCCGACGGCCCATCGCTGCTTCGCGCCGCCGAGACGATCTTCTGCGGCCCGAGATCGACCGGCATCAGCACCATCTCCACGGTGCCGGTCTCGCCCGGAGGCAGTTCCTCGAGATTCCAGAGGACGCGGTGCGATCGCTCCTCGTACCAGCCGGCATGGTTGGCCCGCACGAATTTCATCCCCGGCGGGAGCTGGGCGACCAGTTCCACGGCCCGCGCCGTTGCCGTGCCCGCGTTGACCATCGACAGCACGCAGGTTGCGGGCCGCTGCAGGTAGCGCCGCGACGGCATCTCGGTCGACAGTTCGAGCGTCGGAGCCGTGACCTCGATGCGCACCGGCTGCTCGACCTCGAGCCGGCCATCGGCCCGAGCGGCGAAGCGGGCCATGTGCACGCCCGGACCAGTGGTGCCCAGCAGCAGATCGATCGTTCGCGATTCGCCGGGCCGCAACTGGCCGACGTCAAACTCCAGTTCGCGGCCGGCGCTGTGTGAAACCCCTTCGGGCAGCATGCCGTCGAGCACCACGCCGGTGGCGACGCCGGTGCCCGGGTTGCTGACCTGGAGTGAGAGCTTCACTTCGCCGCCGATTCTCACCGCTTTGGTCTCGGAAGCGTCCAGCTTCAGGTCTGGCTTGGTGGCCCGCGAACGGACCGAGGCTTCGGTGCGGAAGCTGACGCTGGCCACGCTGCCGATCTCGCCCTCGATCTGCGGCATCACCTCCATCGAAACGCGGGCTTCACCTCCCGGAGGCAGGACGCCAAGTGGCCAGACCAGCTCGGCCGCCGTGGCTGTGGCTTGGAGGGCGTTGGGACCGGAACCGACTGGGCTGGCCGGTGGTGTCGTGGTGATGAGAGTCGTTCCATACGGCACCGCATCTCGCAGCGTGACATCCTGTGCCGTCGCATTGCCGACGTTCCGAACAAGGATTTCATAGCGGGCCGGCTTACCAACCTGAATCTCTCGGGGTCCACGTTTTTCCACGGCTAGTTGCGGTGTCTGCAGGCCCTCGAGCTGCATCGGTCCGGGGCGGCCCTGTCCGGCTGCTGCGGCTCCTGATCCAGCGGCGGCGGCTCCTGGGCCGCTGGCTGATGTTCCTGCGAACAGGCCGCGGTCGTCGCCCGGCACTCGAGGCTGCGACGTTTGAGGTGGGCCCATCGGAGGCGCACTTGCGAAGGGATTGGTGGCAGCGGTGCTGATCACGGCTGCTGGGGACGACGCCGGGATGAGGGGAGCAGCGGGAGCGGCCGCCGTCGATCGAAAACTCGCGGGAGGGGCAATGTCGGGGGAAGTGAACCCACGCGGAGCGGTTGCGGGCTCCGCTGTCGTGCCGGTGGCTGCCGATGACAGCGGAGGTGGTGATGGCGCTGGGAGCGGTGAGACTGCGTCCGCAGGATCAGTCATGTCGGACGGTGCTGGGGCGAGCAGATCGGCGGACGAATGCCTCGGCTCGGCGGTGAGCGTCCCGGGCAGGGGGGCATCACCAGCGTCGGCTGGCTTCTCGGCCGTGGGCAGGGCATCGGTCACCGGCTCAGCATCGGCAGGAGGAGGGGAATCGGCCTGATCGGCTGTGGAATGGGACTCAATCGCCGCCGACTCCGCGGATGTCAGACGCACCGGCTCATCAGCTGTGCCCGGGAAGCGGCCCGGGGGTGCGAACCGCGAGGAGCGGCCGTCCTGCGCGGGCGGCATCGCCGACGGCGAGTCAGGCGATTCCAGCGTCGCCGGTCGGGTTGGATAACGGTCGATCACCGGCGGACTGGCAGCCGGCGTTGCGGGCTGTCGCCAACCGCGTTCGGTCCGCTCGTTCATGGCTCGCGGGGAGTCGGCCTCGCTCGCGGCGGCAGGAAACCGCCTCGGCTCTCCATACTGAAGATCCGACTGCGATATCGAAAGCGCATCATCTGCCGCAGGTGGTGTCGCGTCCTCAGGGACGAAGGCGACGGAGGGCTCACCAGGCGGCAACGGCATAGCGGTCTGCGCGGGGGGGGCCGTTTCACCCACGCCTGTGGAGCGACCGATTCCCAGCGCCCAGACCAGGCCAAACCCTGTACCGGCGCAGAGGACGGCCCCCAGCAGCATCGGGAGTCTCGAGTGCCGTGGAGGAATCACGAGGTCTTGTCGCGAGGTGCGTTCGACTTCTTCGGCGGATTGTGCGGGTTCTTGCATCAGCGGGTCCCCGGAGGATGAATCGCGGGGAAGTACCACACCCGATCACGTCCAAGAAAGCCCATTCGCACGAGCGTGAAAGTTCAGGCAGGCCTGAGAAGCTGGTGGAGATGGAAGTGGAACTTGCCCAGCTTCCCACCGTAGTTGCCTGCTGAGACGGCAACGAGATCGGGGCCTATGGCTGCGCGGATCCCGGCCACCATCGCTGCCGCCACCGACGGTTCGTCAACGCCGTCGATGACGATTTCGAGACAGCAGGTGGCCCCCTCCACAAGGCTCGTGTCCACGCGGCCAACAAGCGAAGGACAGAACGCTTCGTTGGTCGAGGCTCGGAGGGACGCGTACCGCGACCCGACCTTGCTGCCCGACCGGACGACGCCTCCCGGAAAAGGCGTGATCGTGCCCGGTGTGAGCGCGATGGCCTCCACCGCCCGTCTGGCGGCGGCGAGCGTGGAGGTGAGCGATCGCCCCAGCAGGATGAAGTTTCCGCCGCCGACCCCCTTCTCGATACCCACCGACTCTTCCACGAGAAACTCTCCGTCCATCACCGGCACCCGCCATAATCGGCGTCCATCCACAACCTTCGTTTTCTCGAAGCCGTCGCCAAAGAACCGCACGTGCGCCCCCAGCGGCCGCCGTTCCTCCGCCACCGGAAGGCCGTCGAAGACACTCGCCGTGGGGCAGGTCAGCAGGCATTGTGCGGTTCGGTTCGCGACCGCTTTCCCCACGCCGTCTGCAGAAAAACTACAGGCCAGAACGGCCGCCCCGGGGCGACCGTCGGGCGTTTCCTCCGGCTCCAGCCAGCGTTCGACCCCAATTTCGGCGTCGCAGCCGATCACGCTCGTGCCGTAGCCGCAGGCAGTGCGAAGTGCGGCGTCGAGCCAGTGGGCATCTGCCGCGGTGACGATGAGTCGCGCGTACCGCAGCCGGAAGGCTTCGGCAAACGTGTCCACGATCTGTGTTGATTCGATGAGCATGATGGTGGGCTCGAGCGACAGTGTGTTCAGGTGGCCGCTCAAGGCGACCAACCAACCACCGCCGGCCCGGGGATGACGCGGCTGACGCCCCGAAGATTCCGTGTTCTCTCGGCGGTTGGATTTCGCATATCCTATCAAGGGTCGTGGTCGGCTCTCCATGGCCGGCTGCGGACCATGGCAGTGCCCGCTGCCCACTGCTTGTTCGCCCCCCACAAGCCAAAGGATACCGATGATGTCGTTTCAGAACCGTGCGGTCGCGACAACCATGCTTTCTGCCGTGGCCGCCACTATTTTCACCGCACTCGCGCCGTGCGGCGTTGCTGCCGACGCGCTTTCGACCAGCGGTGTGGCGATGATTCCCGCCGACGCCGCATTCGTCTCGGCGACGCTGCGGGCGCGGGAACAATACGACCGTCTCGAAAAAAGCAACGCCTTTGCCGCTCTCAGGAAGCTGGCATTCGTGACCCGTGCCGCCGATTCGATCGAGGAGCAGAAACTGCAGCCGGGCAGCCCGCTCTCGATCATGTCAACCTTCATGGAACTGCCGGAGAACGAGCAGGCACTGGAACTGCTCAAGGACATGGTCGCGACCGACACCTTCGTCTACGGCGAACCATCGTGCGTGACGTTCGTCGAACTCCTGAAGAAGATCCAGCAGGCCCAGAACGCCGCCGGTGTGCTGCGGCTGGCCAGCGGAGACGCCTCGGTTGGTGGCTTCGAAGTTGATGTGCTCGAAGGCATCGACGTCGAAGAGATGGACGAGGATGAGGACGACGACGATGAGGACGACGAGAAGAAGGGTGCCAGTGACATGCGGCGGCGGGTTCGTGCAAAGCCGGTGCGATTCCAGGCTGCCGAGGCAGCCGAGCAGATTTCGGCCGACGAACTGGCGACGCGGCTGGTGGTCAAGACATTGTCGGAGAATATCAACCTGATCGTGGTGCCCGACGTGGTCTGGGGGTTCAAGACCACCAAGCTCGACGCCGCCACCTCGCAGCTGAAGCGGATCGAGGTGCTCGTCAAGCTGATCACGCAGGCCAACCCCGCCCTGGCCGACTCACTCGAGCGTCGCAAGGTGGCCGGGGGCGAGGTGGTTACGTTTACGATCAAGCCCGACGCCAATCTGATTCGCGAGGGCGTCCCCGGGCTGGAGGATCATGAGCAGGAGCTCGAGAAAGTCTTCGACAAGGTCGAGAGGCTGGAAGTGGTGATCGGCCTCGGCGTGATCGGCGACCGCGTCATCCTCTCGATCGGTGACTCGATCGACCACCTGAACAAACTGGTCGTTGCGGATAAGCCGGCCGTCGCGGCGAGCGACCGCACGTCGCTGCTCGCTACCAAGCCGTTCGAGCCGCTGCGTGCCATGAAGGACAAGCCGCTGACCGCCATCTCCTACCTGAGCGAGGCGATGCAAAAAGCCTTGGCGCCCTCCGCCGCCGACATCGAGCAGCTTGCCGACCTGAGCGACACGATCGCCGACCTCGCCGATCTGCCCGACGGTGCTGCCGACGAGGCACGTCGCAACCTGGGCAAGGTCGCCGAGGGCTACAAGCGGCGGCTGCCCGTCCCGGGGCCGTGGATGGCGTTTTCATTCCTGTCGGAACAGGGCTATGAGGGCTACGTCTGGGATTGGTCGAAGAACCTGCCGTTCGACGGGTCGAAGCGGCTTGGACTGCTCGAACACGCTGGTGGTGCTCCGCTGGCCGCGGCTGCATTCCGGGTGAAGAACGACCCAAGCCAGTTCGAAGACCTGGCGTCGTGGGCCGACATGGGCTGGGCTTTCTTCCGCACCTATCTGCTGCCCAAGGCTGACGCGGATGACAGGGAGAAGATCGAGGAGGTCGACGAGCACCTCGCGCCGCTCGGCGCGAAGTTCGTCGGTATCGTGCGGACCAAGATCCTGCCGTCTCTGGCCGATGGCCAGATGGCCTTCGTGATCGACGGCAAGAGCAGCACGAAAAAGCCTCACCAGGCGTTGCCCTCCGCGACGGAGCCGCTGCCGCTGGTGGAACCGGCCATCGTCTTGGGACTCACTGACCCGAAGCTGTTCCGCGAGGGAATGAGCGATCTGTTCGAACTGGCAGACGAGGCAGTCGATGCGGTGCGGGAGATCAATCCCGATGCGGTGCCGGCGGAGTACAGCGTGCCTGAGCCGGTGAAGACCAAGGTGGAGGGGGGCGCCCTCTGGTCGTATCCACTGACCAACAGTGGCCTCGACGAGAAGGTCCAGCCATCGATTGGCGTCGGCGAAAACGCTGCCGTGCTGTCGCTCGTGCCGAAGCAGGCTGGTCGGCTGCTCGTGAAGACACGGCTCGAAACCGGCTCCCAGCTGGGCAAGTTCGAAGAGCCTCTTGTGGGTGCGGCCGCCCTCGACGTTGCGGGCCTGATCGACGCGATCCAGCCGTGGGTTGTCTATCTCACGCGGTATGGCTGCGTTCAGGAACGCGAAGGGAACGTCGATCCAGAGTCGGAACTCGGGCCTGACGACGAGAACGAGCAGGCCAAGGATGCACTGGCCCAGGCGAAGGTCGTGTTCGAAGCCATCAAGACGCTGCGGGTTGCCGTGGCCGAGACAGCGATGCAGTCGGACGCCATGGTCACGCACTGGCGAAACGTGATCCGCGACATGCCGGCGAAGTAGAGGTGGTTTTGCCTTCATGCTGGCGCGGCATGTGCCCGAGATTCGTCGATTGAAGTCATCCGCATTGGTTCGCCGGCTGCGGCATGCTCGTCGCCGGCGGATTCTGCTACGGGAGGCTCTTGGACGAATCCTCAATCGCTCGTGAGTCGCAGAATTCACCGGCTCCTGCGCGTGCCTCCGACCGGCTCCTCAGCATCTGGAGTCGTGTGGGCGCGTTTTCAACGTGCTCAGTGTTCCAAGCGAAGGCCATGGATGGCCGTAGCGAACGTCCGGCGACGGGGCATGGGCAGCCCCGAACTGCGGGTTGCATGCTCAGGCTCGGCGCACGACGCCCCGCACGAGGAGGTCGCCGCCGGGGTGATCCACGTGTTCGACATCGATTGATGCGGCGGACGCAAGTGCCGCGATTCCTGCGCCGGCGATCGGGGATGGCGATGCTGCGCCGCCGATAATCGTCGGGGCGATGAAGGCCCAGACCTCGTCGATGGCCTGCGCATCTGCCAGGCTTCCCAGTACCGTGGGGCCGCCTTCGACGAGCACGTTCGTGAGCCGCCGTGATCCCAGTTCCACGAGCAGTTGCCGCAGTCGCTCGCGATGATCCGCTGCAGCTGACTGCCAGATCTCGCAGCCGGCTGCTCGAAGCTGCCGGAGGCGGTCGGCAGGAGCGGTGGGGCCGGTGGCCACCAGCAGCGGCACCTCGCGGGCCGTCCGCACGAGACGGCTATCCAGTGGCAGACGGGCCATGCTGTCGAGCACGATCCGCAACGGCCGTCGCGGCCCCGCGGGCCTTGCCGTCAGGAGCGGATCGTCGGCCAGCGCCGTGCCGATGCCGCAGACGATGCCATCCATTCGCCCGCGGAGCTGGTGCACGATTTCCCTGGAGGCATCCGATGAGATCCAGCGGCTCTCGCCGTCGGCGGTTGCCACGCGGCCGTCGAGACTCATGGCCCACTTTGCGATCAGCCACGGCCGCTGCTGCTCCACCAGTCTGCGGAAGGGGGCGATCAGCCGTCGGGCCTCCGTCTCGCAGACACCCACCCGCACCTCGATGCCGGCACGCCTGAGTTCGTCGATGCCGCCGCCATTCACCGCAGGAAAAGGATCCCGCGTGCCCACGACCACCCGGCTGATGCCGGCCGCGATGATCGCCGTCGTGCAGGGGGGCGTCTTGCCGTAGTGGCAGCAGGGCTCGAGGGTGACGGCGAGCGTGCCGCCGCGGGCCGCAGCGCCAGCGGCCGAGAGCGCAGCCACCTCCGCGTGCGGGCCTCCAAAGGAGGCGTGCCAACCCTCGGCGATGATATCGCCACCAGAGCCGTCGCCAGATGCCACGGCGATCACCGCGGCCACCATCGGATTGGGCTCGACATGTCCCTCGCCGCGGCGGGCCAGGGCGATCGCCCGCCGCATCAGCTGTTCGTCGAACGCATCCTCGGGGCTGCCCATGTGCATGACGCGCGTGACCTCAGCCCGGGGTCCAGAGCGACTTCTTCTCTCCAGCGCCACCCCCCTGTTCGCCGCCAGGAGTCCAAATGCGTCCGGAGTCGGCAGCCGGTTGCTGTCCGCCTCCAATCGGCAGCCCGCCGCCGGGCATCTGGCCCGCTGCAGCCGACTGGGCTGCCAACGCCGCGAGATCAACACCCGCCTCTCCAAGCACCTCCGCGAGCGCCGCGATCACCTTTTGGTCGCGGGCATGATCCCGCTGCAAGTGATTGAGCAGTCTCATGATGCCTGGCTCGTCGGCCCGCGAAAGCCGCACTCGCAATTCGGCGACATCGAGCATGCCGTCGTTGGCGCCGAGCGTCTTGGCGAGTTCGCGGAGCTTGCCGATGATCTCCAGTTTCTCGAGGCTGGTCTCAGCCCGATCCTCGAGCAGGCCATAGGCTTCCCAGCGGTCCTGGGGTTCGGCATCGGGCCGTGCCACGATCGCCCGCGCCGCTCGCGCGGCTGCCAGATCGAAGCCGGCGTCAAGCGATGTCAGGAAGAGTATCCGCAGCTCGTCGATGGCAATCCCATCGAGTTCGACGCGGTGCCACCGAAGGGGCGGCACCTCCTCGAGTGGATGGGCCGAGTGGATCGACGCCGGTGCCGGGAGCCCCAGCTTTCCACGCACAGCCGTCCACGCAGCGGAGGCCTCGGGCTGGCGGGAGGCCGCCTCGCCCTCGCTGATCATCGCCTCGACCCGCAGGGCTGGTTCCTTACCCGTCTCGGCAGCGGCCTGACGAGGCGTCTTGCCCAGCAGTTCGGGAAGAGGTGTGTCGGGCCAGACTGCCAGAAAGCGATCCCAGACCGCATGCCGCTGCCGGGAGAGCAGGCGATCAACCATCGAGGGACCATCGGCAGCCGTTGGCTCCTTCGATAGCTCCGCAGGTTTCACGCGGTACTGCGTGTTCTGCAGCCAGACGGTGGGCGAGGTGGTTGGCAGCCGGCCGCGGCCCATCTCCACCGGCGGGGCGAACGTGCAGCCGAGCAGGTGCTCCACCAGCGGTTTTGCCTCTGCGACATCGGGCTCAAAACCCTGCAGCACGGCCTCGGGGTCACGGTCTGTCTGCCGGCCGAAGATCATCAGCGATGCCAGCAGGCGGTCGGGCTGTCCGCTTTCTGACGGAGCATAGACCCGCCACACCGAGTGCGGCGGAGCCGCCCCCCGCGATACCCAGGCAGAGCGGTCGAACGTCGAGACATCGTAGCGACCGTCGTGGCGAAGCTTGTCCTCGAGGAGTTCGATCCCACCGCCGGCGGCCTCACCGCCGATTGTCGGCAGTGGGGCGATGATGCTCGAGATCTTCACCACCGGCGAGCGATCTGGGTCGGCCTCGGTCTCCATCGCGATCGCCCGGCCGGTCGCCTCGACGGCATCATCGGGCGTGCCGGCCCGAAGCCGGGCAACGGCCAGCCACGCCTCAGAAGACTCGTAAGGACGGCTCAGCATCTCGCAGAGGATGGCTATGTTGGTGAAGAGTGCCGGGCTCTCGCCGGCGACCTGCTTGAGGCTGCGGAAGGTGGACAGGGCCTTGGAAAGCCGCCAATCGGCGGCGGCCTTCAACGCCGCTTCAAACTCGAAACGGTAGGGCGAGTCGGCCGGCGCTGGCTCAAATGACACCTTGGTGCGCAGGGCCGGAGGCACGCCGGCCGAGCCCACAATCGATGCCATCACCTGCCGCTCTTCCTCGGTGCCCAGCGATTTATCGATCAGCCATTCGACAATGCCTTGGGCGCACCCGGGATGGCCTGTCTGCGCGGCGGCCTGCACGAGCGTTTGGGCTGTCCGAATCAGGTCGCGTGGCACCTCCCCTTCGCCGGTCTCACGGGCCTTGTCGCGAGCCTGATCGAACAGGGACATGGCCTCCTGCATGTGGCCCACGATGGCCTCTGTCACCGCGGCCAGTCCCAGCGCGACGGGATTGTCGGGACAGGCCTCGAGAAACGCGGCACTCCCCGCCGCGGCCTCGGGAAACTGTTTGGTTGCCAGTTGCAGGCGGGTGCGGTTGGCCATCAGGCAGGCCCGCCCAGGATGCAGTTGCGTCAGCCTGTCAACCTCCGCCAGCGCCCCCGCGTATTGCTGCCCTTCCGTGAGACGTTCGATCTGTTCGAGATCGCCCATCAGTTCAGAGCAGCAGAACTTGATCTTTTTGCCTGTGCCGCCCGGGCAGGGCGAATAGGGGTCGATGGCCATGGCTGGATGATCTCCTGGAGGCGGGCTCACGAACGAATCCGGCAATGTACCAGCCGCCTCCCCCTGCGGCGAGTTGCCGCCTGGCCAACGGGGCTGCATACTCTGCCGTTCTCGCAGGCGTTTCGCGGCCGCGGGCAGGCGGCCAGCACCGCGGCGGAACGTCTCGACGTCGATCCTTCGTTGTCAGCCACGCCCGCCCGAGCCTTCCCGTGCAGCAGCCCCGCATCCTCATCGTCGATTCCGAGGGCAGCAAGGGGCTGCCCTACGCCACACTCACGGCCCGCCTGCAGCCGTTCGAAGTGCGGGTTGAACAATCGCTTGATGTGGCGATCGGCACGCTCTCCCGCGACTCCTGGGATCTGGGGGTCGTGACCGCCCGGGTGGGGGCGGCGGCTGACGTTCTCCATGCAGCCCTCAGGAATGCCGACCCCCAACTCCCGATGGTGGTGATCGACACGCGGCCGAACATCGACACGGCGCGGGCCTGCCTGCAGGCAGGCGCGGGGGATTACCTCGACATCGCCCGCGCCGAGGCTGAACTCGAAGCCGCTCTGGCGCGGCTGTTGACGGCAGCGCGGCGGAAGGCGGCCGAGGAGGTGCTCCGTCGCGCGGTGGAGCGGCCCTATTCGTTCGACGGTTTTCTGGGCGAAAGCCCCGCAATGCGTCAGGTCTATTCCATCATCGACCGGATTGCGACCAGCTCCGTGGATGTGCTGGTGACGGGCGAGACCGGCACGGGCAAGGAACTCGTCGCCCGCGCGATCCATTCGAGGAGCCGCCGCAACGCCGGTCCGTTCGTGCCCGTGGACTGCGGTGCGATTCCCGATGCCCTCATGGAGAGCGAACTGTTTGGCCACGAGCGGGGCGCCTTCACCGGAGCCGATGCCAGGCGGATGGGGCTGGTCGAATTCGCCGATGGCGGCACCCTGTTTCTCGACGAGTTTGGTGAACTCCCTTTGCCGCTGCAGGCGAAGCTCTTGCGGGTGCTGCAGGAACGGCGGGTGCGGCGCGTGGGGGCAAGGCTTGAAAACGCGGTCGATGTGCGGGTCGTTGCTGCGACATCGAGAAATGTCGAGCAGATGGTGGAGCGAGGAGAGTTTCGTCGCGACCTGCTCTACCGGATCAACGTCGTGCGGATCGATCTGCCACCACTCCGTCTTCGTGGAGACGACATCGGTCTGCTGGCCGAATTCTTTGCAAACCGCGCCGCACAGGAAATGGGCCGGCGGATCAATGGGCTCTCCACGGACGTCTATCAGGTGCTGCGCAGCTACCACTGGCCCGGGAATGTCCGCGAACTGCAGAACGTGGTCCGGCGGGCGATCGCCATGACGCAGTCATCCGTGGCCGGTGTGGATGATCTCCCCGACGAGGTGGTGGTGGCTGCCGGCCGCACGACCGCCGCGTCAGGCTATT
This sequence comes from Candidatus Kuenenia stuttgartensis, assembly GCA_945877135.1. Taxonomy (GTDB): domain Bacteria; phylum Planctomycetota; class Planctomycetia; order Pirellulales; family UBA1268; genus CAMCQY01. The sequence continues at coordinate 4,503 of CAMCQY010000007.1, read as the reverse complement.
TTGCGCAGCGTGCCGAACATGTCGCGCGGTTCGAGAAGCAGTACCTCAATGATTTGCTCTCGCGTCACGCGGGTGATGTGTCGGCGGCCGCCCGCGACGCCCGCCTCCCCCGCGGCACACTCTATCGGCTGATGAAATCCCATGGCCTCGACGGTGCCATGTTTCGCAAGTGACCAGCCCACTAGCTCTTGGCGGGTTTCTTTCGCTCCCAGGTCTGGCCCTGCTTGTAGCGTTCGGCCCGGTCGATAAGTTCTTCGTTTTTGGTCGTTCCCAGCACCTTGTCGAGAGCCTTCGTGAACTCATCCTTGTTGGCGTCGCGGATGTTGCGATGGTGTGCGAGTTCCACCACGCTCAGGCAGGCGGGCTCTGCGAGATTCGGGTCGTCGAGGTAGGGCACGACGAACCGCAGCGTTTCGATCGTCCGGATGGCGTTGGCCCGCTCCAGCACACGGCGGCGATCCTCGTCCCGCTTGCACAGCGACATTGTCTTTTCGAGCAGTTCCAGTTTCTGCTTGTCGTTGAGCTTGTTGTCGGGGAGGGGAGCGATACGAATCAGGGTGCCCAGCATTTGGTCGCGTTCGGCCTGATCCTGCGACGTGCGGAGCAGGTCGAGCAGCCGCTGCGACACGGTGGCATCGGGCCACTTCGTCAGTGCCGTGAGCCCGAGTTTTCGCTTGGCCACGTTGGTGTCGGCGATGAGCCCGTCGATGATGGCGATTGCGCCGGTGCCGCCGACGCGAGCCAGCACGGTCAGGAGCGTTTCCTGGGCGGTCTCGTCGGCCGCCTTGAACTGCGTCAGAAGAGCCTCTGCCGCCTTGTCCTTGCCCGGATTCTGCGTGCAGACCGTCACCAGGGCCCGCTCTGCCTCGTCACGTTCGCCGCCGGCTGCCGCCTTGAGCACGCCCTGCACCATCCCCGAGACCTGTTCGGGACCACCGAATTTCGCCAGTGCCCGCATCGCGGACGTTCGGACTGCCGGATCACCGTCAACGGCCGCCGCGAGAAGGTCGGGCAGTGCGGTGATGGCCCGACGATCGGCGAGAATGTCGATGAACGTCGGACGCAGACCTGAGTCACCGAACTTGGCCGCCTCCGTGATGAGAGCTGTCACGTCGTTGCCGCGGAGCACCGTCAGGGCCCGCCGCGCGGCCGCCTTTTCAGGGTCGGCAGCTGTCAGCGATGCCTTCAGGACGGCGATCTCTGCACTGCTGCCGAGGGCGCCCAGGCCGCTGATCGCCGCTGCCCGTACTGCGGGCTCCTTGGATGCCAGGAGCAGGGCGAGCACCGCCGGCACCGCCGCGCGATCGCCGCGGTCGGCCAGGGCCGCGGTGAGTTCCACCTGACGGGCCGGGGCCAGCTTGGAGAGCAGTCCGGCAAGTTGCACGGTGACCGCCTCACCCTTCAGGCCGTAGCGGACGCGGTCGAGGCCAATCGCGCGGAAGGCCTGGTCATCCTTCCCGAGGAAATCGATCGTCATCTGCACGGCATCCTGTGGCACCGCGGCCTCCGCCGCCGCCGCCGGTTGCAGGCCGCAGGAAAGCCCGGCGAGGACCGCCCATGTCAGAGCGATGCCGCGGCACAAGCGTGGGATAGTGAATCGCATGGTCAAAGCTCCAGAAGTCGTCTGCCAGATAGCTCGTGCCAGAAGGCCAACGTCAGGGCCTTCTGCATGGAAGAAGGTGATGTCGCTCAGGAAGTCGTGCTCGTGTCGAGGCAGGCGAGGATGCCCCGGGCGGCAGCCAGTCGCGTGGCCTTCGCTGTCGGCGTGGTGCCGGCAGCCGCCGCGTCGGCGAGGGACGTGTAGATCGCCTTGGCCTCGGCACGCTTCCCCTGCCGCAGAAGCGACTCGGCGCAGGCCAAGCGGGCATCGGCGATGGCGGCGGCAGCGGCCTTGTCGGTGACGCCACCCGCGGCCGCCAGAGCCTGACACGCCTCGGGAGTATGAAGGCTTCCGAGCGCGTCGGCCGCGGCAACCGCCGTCTTCGATTCGCCCGAGAGGAACGCGGCGATCGCGGGCACGGAGGCGGCATCGCCACGGCCCGCCAGGGACGAGATCATGCCGATCGTGAGGTCACCGTGCACGGTTCCGAGCGCCTTCCGCAACGCCTCGGCTGCCTCGGGAACGTTGATTCGCTCGAGCGCGAATCTCGCCATGTGCGAATGGTCCTTCTCGGGCAGCAGTGCGGCCAGGCTTGGTACGGAGGCAGCGGTGCCGATCAGCGACAGTTTGCGGCAGACATATTCTTTTGCTGCGCGGGAAGTGCCCTTGCCAAGCAGTGCGGCCAGACGCTTCTCGAGGTCGGCCCGTGCGGCAGGGTCGGCATGAGCGGCCACGACGGCAGCGTCGATCGGCTGGAAGGCGGAGGCATCACCGCCCCAGTCGAAGGCCCTCAGGACATCAAACGGCTTGTCGAGGCTGGCGGGATCGTAGGCCATGTTCAGGCTCGCGGAGAGAGGGAGGACGAAACGGAATGGGACGCGAAGGGAGCGGGCACGCCATCGGCACGGCCGCCACGCCCTAGGTGGTTACGGGGTTGTTCAGAGAATCCATGGCTCGCGGCGGGCTCGATCGCAGAGGCGGTTGGCCTCTTCGTCACCCGTGAACTGCTGCGCCGCAACGTCCCAGTTCAAAGACCGCTGGAGCCGGTAGGCGATGCCGATCATGTGGGGGCAGGTCATCGTATTGACCGCGAGTTCGATGTCTCGGAAGGGCCGCTCGCGGGTCTTCACGCATTCGATGAAGTCGCCGTAGATACCCCCGGTGCCCTTGTAGGCCGGCACCGGCTTGGGCGGACGCCGCTGGCCGTCGCCGACGATCTGGATCGCCCCACGGCCGCCGACCAGGGGGGCCTTGGGCCGAAGGTGCGCCGGCCGGCTGTGGTGAAGCTCGACGCCGTTGGGGTAGGTCGCGGTCACATAAGCCGGTTCCTTGCCGTCTGATGAGGCCGCGTGATAGGTCACTTTCGAGGGCTGCAGTTCACGGAGATCGCACGCGAAGATCGTGCCACCGAAGTGATGGGCGCCCCAGTCGGTGAGGCTGCCGCCCGAATAATCGAGGTATGACCTCCAGCTGTTGCCACCGGTGCCGAAGTTGCCGTCGATGCGACCGGCGTTGTAGGGCTCCCACGGAGCTGGGCCGAGCCAGAGATCCCAGTCGACGTCCGGGGGCGTCTCCTGCGCAGGCAGAAAGCAGAGTTGCGAAGGACCACCGACGCTGACGTCGGCCGACGTGATCGCACCGAGTTCGCCGGCCCAGATGGGATTGACGATGTCCCGGTAATCATCGAGCACACGCTGGCTGCCGCCGGAGACGACGCGGCCGTAGCGCCGGGCCGCGGCGACCATCAGCGGGCCTTCCCGCAGAGTCAGCGTCTCTGGCTTCTGCAAGTAGATGTCCTTTCCCGCGCGGCAGGCGGCGATCGTCATGATCGAATGCCAGTGATCGGGTGTGGCTATGTGCACGGCGTCGATGTCATCGCGAGCGAGCAGTTCCCGAAAATCGAGATACGCGGCGCAGTCGCTGTTGCCATACTTGCCATCGACCCGGCCCTTGCCGCCCTCTCGCTTGGACTTCTGCACGTCGCAGACGGCCACGTACTGCACGTCGGGTCGACCGAGAAAAGCATTCTGATCGCTTGTACCCTGGTTGCCGACGCCGATGCCGCCCATCACGATCCGGTCGCTGGCCGGTGGAGTCGTGGCATCGCCGAGGGCCTTGGAGGTGATGACGTATGGGGCGGCGATCGTGGCTCCGGCGGCGACGCCTGCAGTCTTGAGAAAGGCGCGACGTGTGGCGGTCGACGCTTCACTGGCCTGGGTCACGGACGTGGCAGAAGTGTCGTGCACCATGAGATGCATCCTCCAAAACGGCGGATAGAGTAGGGAACCCCTCGGAGTGCGATCGCAATCGACATCTCGGAGTGTAATGACAACTGGCGGACGCCACAAACCATTAGAACCCGGGGGGCGTTCGATTGGAGCGACACGCGCCTCGCCGGAGTGACAGGTGGAAGTGGGCTGCATCGTGCGGCGAAAACCAGCACGAACGCGGGTTCGGCAGCGGCATGGGCGGGCGGCCGCGCCTCAGCGGCGTGACAGCACCCGCCTGGCCGACCCAGAAAACACCGAGAAATGCCCAGGTCTTCCTTTGGCACGGGATATGCTCCTTTGTTCTGGTGGAGAGCCGGTCGTGTGATCGGCCCCGCCAGAAGAGACCACTCGCGGGCCTGTGTCGTCCGCCGATTCCCAGGAGACAAGCCATGAAGAAGATTGAAGCCATCATCCGCCACTTCAAGCTCGAGGAAGTGAAGGACGCCCTCAATGCCCAGGGTGTGAAGGGCATGACCGTCACCGAGGTCCGCGGCTTCGGCCGGCAGAAGGGCCACACCGAGACCTATCGCGGCGCCGAGTATTCGGTTGACTTCCTTCCGAAGGTGAAGATCGAAGTGGTAGTGGGTGACGACGAGGCCCAGGCCGTGATCAGCAAGATCATGACGACGGCGC
>CAMCQY010000006.1 GCA_945877135.1 Candidatus Kuenenia stuttgartensis | reverse complement strand
GACCGCCGCCGCCACCGTGTGGGCGCGGCCTTCGAGCACGGGCTCACCCCAGCCGACGATGCCTTCGTCGGTCTCGATCTTCAGGAAGCACCAGCGGGGCGGAACGATGGAGGTCGTGAGCTTCGTGATCTTCATGCGGAAGAATTCCGTCGTGTGGGACGCGGGGCGGCGCTGGAGTCGGCCACCCCTCGAAACCAACAGCATACGGACTTGCGACCGGGTCGACAGCCGTTGCCGTGGCCGCCGCACGCGGTCAGCCGCCACTTTTCCTTCGAAGAGATCGACAACGGACAACCATGTATCATGATTTCGGTGACAACCACGAAGACCCCCCCTCTCGTCAGCATCGTTATTCCCACCTACGCCCGCCCCGAGCGGCTGCGTGATTGCTTGGCTGCGCTTGCCCGGCAGACGATGGCTGCAGACACGTTCGAGGTGGTCGTGGTCGATGACGGCAGCCCTCAACCGGTCGTGCCGCCCGCAGACACCGCCCCGGCCGGCCCCGCCGTCCGCGTCATCCGCCAGCAGAATGCCGGTCCGGCAGCCGCCCGCAACCGCGGCGTGCAGGAGTCCCGTGGGGACCTCATCGCCCTGACCGACGACGACTGTCTGCCCTCGCCCACCTGGCTGGAATCGCTCGTCGCCGCCCACCGGCAGTGCCCCAGCGCACTCGTGGGCGGCATCACCGTCAATGGACTTGCGGACGACGTGTTTGCAACGACCAGCCAGATGATCATCGACCTCGTCTACGAGCACTTCAATCGTGATCATGAAGCCGCCTACTTCCTGACGAGCAACAACATGCTCTGTAGCCGTAGTGACTACTCCGCACTCGGCGGGTTCGACACCTCGTTTCCGCGTGCAGGCGCCGAGGATCGTGACTTCTGTGATCGCTGGCGGGCCAGTGGTCGGCCGCTGCGGCTGGTGCCATCAGCCACGATCGAACATCGCCACGCCCAGAATCTGAGGCGGTTTCTCGAACTCCACTACCGCTACGGCCGCGGTGCCTATGTCTACCAGGCCAAGCGGCGGCTGCGGGGGTCAGGCACCATGCAGGATGACATGAGCTTTCACAGCAACCTGATGAGGCAACTGCCGCGGCATCTGCGGCTGCATCGCGGGCTCGGACGACGGGCGCAGATAACCTCCGCCATCCTGCTCTGGCAGGCGGCAAATGCGGTAGGGTTTTTCCACGAGGCGGTCACCCAACGACTGGCAGGCCAGCCCGTTGGGAAGTGAGACCGGGATGTCGCGAAAGCGGCACATCCGGCGCGGCCCGACGATGCGTCAGGCCAGAGGTTTCTTCTCAGCCCTGCTCAGCCACTGAAGCCACGGCCTGGAGGGCATCGACCAGTGGCTGCGACCGGCCACGCTGCCAGCCGATGTGCGCCCGCCAATCCGCACTCGCCTCGGGAAAATCATTGCGAAAGTGCACACCGCGGGTCTCGCGCCGCTCGATCGCACCCCGGATCATCAGCCTCGCCACCTCGAGCATGTTCTGCAGCTGCCAGCCCTGCGGCTCGGCAAACTGACGGGGCAGCACGTAGCGGCACCATCCCTCGACCGTCTCGAGCGCCTCGGCGAGGGAGTCTCCGGTCCGCTCCACCCCGACATGCCGCCACATCAGCGCCCGCAGTGAATTGCGGATGTCGGCGAGGTCGAGCGCCCCGTTGGTCTCGGCGGTCTGCCCGTGCCCATCGACCGCCCGCGGATTGGCCAGGGCAGGCACGCGGAACTCATGTCCGTCTCCAGCCGTGCCACCGGCCGTCCCAAGGATCTCGGCGCTGGCTGCCTCGCCCGCCCGGGCACCGTACACCAGCCCTTCGAGGAGGCTGTTGCTCGCCAGCCGGTTGGCCCCGTGCAGGCCACTGGACGTCACCTCACCAGCCGCGAACAAGCCGGGAATGGTTGTACGGCCGTGGGCATCGACGGTCACACCGCCGATCATGTAGTGGGCACCGGGCCTCACCGGGATCCGATCCCGCGTCAGATCGAGCCCAAACTTCCCGCAGATCTCGGCCATGCCGGGAAACCGCCGCCGCACCATCTGCGGATCGAGGTGAGAGAGGTCAAGAAAGACGTTGGCCTGATGCGTGCGGTGCATGACGACCGTGATCGCCCGGGCAACGACGTCCCGCGGTGCAAGCTCCGCCCGCGGGTCGAAGTCGGGCATGAACCGGCGACCGTCTCGATCGACCAGCCACGCGCCCGCGCCGCGGACCGCCTCGGTGATCAGGCTGCGGGCACCGCCAGCGATGTAGAGCACCGTGGGATGGAACTGCATGAACTCCATGTCACGCAGTTCCGCGCCGGCCCGCCAGGCGAGCGCCATGCCATCGCCGCTCGCCCCCGGTGGATTGGTCGATTCCCGGTAGAGTTGTCCGGCGCCGCCCGTGGCGAGAATCGTGCGGCGGGCCCAGACGAGCGTCTTGCCGTGCGATGGATTCCAAACGAGCGCGCCGCGGCATGCCCCCTCGTGGGTGACGAGATCGATCGTGAATGTCTCGGGCCAGACCTCGAGATTCTCCAACTCCCGCGCCCGCTCGATCACCGCCCGCATCACCTCGCGGCCGGTGGCGTCGCCGAGGGCGTGCACGATGCGATGATGGCTGTGGCCTCCCTCGCGGCCCAGTTCCAGGCTGCCATTGTGCGAGTCGAATCGCGTGCCCCAGGCGATCAGTTCGGCGATCCTCGCCGGAGCCTCGCGAACGACGGAATCGACCACATCCTCATGACAGAGCCCGCCACCGGCGGTGAGCGTGTCGGCAACATGATTGTCGAAGCGGTCTTCCGGATCGACGACGCTGGCGATGCCCCCCTGCGCCCACTGGCTTGACGAACTCTGCAGGTCATCCTTCGTGACCACCGTCACCGACAGCCGCGGATCGACGGCCAACGCGGCCCGCAATCCGGCCAATCCACCGCCCAGAATGAGCACATCGGTGAAGCAGTGTGGCACCCGCTTGGGACCAAACGCCGCCAGGTAACGCGGACCTTCGAAGATCTGGCCATGATGGCTCGACTGCATTATTCGCCACCATTGCCCGGCTTGGAACGGTCATCTTGTCTGGAACCGCCGTCCTGTTCGCCACTCGTCCCCTGAAGGAACGCCTTGAACCGTTCGCGGTAGTCGCTCGGGGGCCGACTGCGGCGGCCCTCCGCCTGGCCGCCCTTCGCGTCGGCGGGAACTTCGCGGGAACTCTGCACGCCAGCGGGCCGGAGGCCGAGGCTGCGGAGCACCCGCTCAAACTCCCCGCGTTTCTGGAGATCGGGGCTTTCCGACTGCCGCCGCATCGATTCCCAGCGGTCGAGAAACGCACGCGCCTGGTCGCGAGTCCAGCCAAGTTCGTCGAGCACATCGGTTCGACCCGAATCGACCGTGGTGCGCAGGTGTTCGAGGGCGAGGTCGGCCGCGTTGCGGGCGTTCTCAAGCTCCTGTGAACCCCATTCCGTTTCGCGAGAAGGCGGTGGTCCCTGAGCGGCTGCTCCACCCGTCGGTGTCCCTGCTCCTTCCGACCATCCGCCACCACCCACCGGGCTCGACTGGCTCGCTCCCTCAGGCGGTGGCCCCGCCGCTGGCTGGCCGCTCGGCTTACCACCAGCTTCACCCTCTTGCTGAGGGTCACCCTGCGGCTGCGCTGCTCCCTCACCCGCCGGACCAGTCGCCGGATTCCCGCTTTTTTTCGAACCGCTCTCCTCTGCATTCGGGCCGGCCGCATCGCCCTGTCCCTGCTGACCCTGTCCCTGTTGACCCTGTCCCTGTTGACCCTGTCCCTGCTGACCCTGTCCCTGTTGACCCTGTCCCTGCTGACCCTGTCCCTGCTGACCCTGTCCCTGCTGACCCTGTCCCTGCTGACCCTGTCCCTGCTGACCCTGTCCCTGCTGACCCTGTCCCTGCTGACCCTGTCCCTGTTGACCCTGTCCCTGTTGACCCTGTCCCTGTTGACCCTTGTCTCCCTGGCTCTTGCCACTCTTCTCGCCACCCGCTCCCGGCTGCGACTCACCATCAGCCGAAGCGCCATCACGAGGGTTGCCCTCACCCGGCTTGTTCGCTGGGTTTTGGCCGGCAGACTTCCCCTCGTTCGACGAGTTTTCACCGGCTTTGCCGTCGCTTCCGCGGCCGCTTTCACCTGCACCGTCGCCGTCAGGCTTTGTCTTCCCCGCCTTCATTCCATCGGACGAGTTGTCGCCGGCCTGCCGGCGGTGATCGAGAATCCTCTCCATTGCCTCGCCGTCATTGGTCCCATCGGCAGCCACCGCAGGGCGGGGCTGCTGACTCCCGCCTTTTTGACTCCCACCTTTTTGGTTGCCCATTCCGCGCTGGTCGCCGGTCTGCTTCCCTTGGGATGAGCCGTCTGCACCGCCGGCCCCTCCGGCATCACTGCCTGACTTCGCACCGCCTGGCCGCTGCGCTGAGTCTTGCGCAGCGTTTTGCCTGCCCCCCTGTTGGCCGCCCGCACCGCTCTCTCCATCGGACTGCTTGCCGTCCGACTGTGCGCCTGTGCCGCCCTTTCCCTCAGTGCCGCGGCCAGTTCCCGGGCCGTCAGCTCCGCCGGCTTCTCCACTCTGCCCCTGCGAGGAGCCCTGCTGCTTGTTCTCTCCCGCCTGAGGCTGCTTGCCGCCCTGCTGACTGCCACTGGCGGCGCCGCCCTGTTGCCCCGGCTGGGCTTCACCCTGCTGGCCGCTGTTCTGTTGTGGCTGGCCCTGTTGCGGCTGGCGCTGCTGCGCTCCACCCGATTCCTTGCCATCCTTCGGCTTCTGCTGCTGGCCGCCTTGCTCCCGCTGCTCTCCCTGCGGTCCTTGTTGTTGCGGTCCTTGTTGTTGCGGTCCTTCTTCTCCTTGCTTTCCCTGATCCTTTTCCTGCCTGCCGCCTTCGCGGCCATCCGATGATCCCTGCCCGCCGTTCTCGCCCGATGCACCGCGGCTATCGTCAGAAGCCTTGCCAGACTCGCCTTCGCCATTTTCCTGCTCTTCATCCCCCTGCTTCTTCTGCTCACCCGACCGCGGCGGCGCCTTTTCCGGCTGCCTCGGCGGTGCTGAGGCATCGATCTGCAGCAGCTTCCAAGGCGTATGCGTCACGTTCGGCTGGCTGGGCCGCGTATCCACGGCCACGCCACGGTATTCGAGCGTGCTTCCTCCCCCCGCCCCGAGCCGCTCTGGCACGAGTTGCAGACTGCCGTTGAATGCGCCACTCCGCTCACTGCCCGGCAGCACGATCTCCGGCTGTGCCGCCCCACCCTTCACCCGGGTCTCGAGGCCGACGCGGGCCAGGCCAAAGTCGGGGTCGAGCGCCCGCACACGCACCGTCACCGGCGCCCCAGGCGGCACACGGGCCGGCGATTCCAGCGGCTCCTCGATCGAGATCTCGGGTGCCAGGTCTGCCTGCACCTCAATCCGGTGTTCGAGCTTCTCGGCCTGCACCTGCCCTCGATCGGCGAGGGCCGTGCCGCGAGGCTGGAGGAGCAATCGGTATGCCCCATGCTCGGCTGACGTGCGTTCCGGATTCATCTGCAGTACGAACGAGCCGGTGGCCCGGGCCAGATCGCTCGCGCCGACCTTGAGCTTGAGATCGCGACTGCCGTCGCAATCGAAATCGATCCAGGCCGATTCCAGCGGCTGATTGCTCTCCGCCACGATCACGACACGCGTGCCTTCCACACCGCGCAGGTCGCCCTGCCAAGCCACCGTCTCACTCTCGCGCCGCATGTAGGCCGGAAACTCGTACCGCACCTCACGCACCATCAGCGTTGGCGAATCGACCATCGCCACCCGGATCGGCTCGCTCCGCGCATCGCCCGCCTGGATTGTGAACGTCACTGACTGATCGAGTCCACGCGCCGCGTCGGGCAGCACGGCGGCATAGCGTTGCCCGGTGCCAGTCTCGCCGCCGACCCGTGTCATATCCGCCCGCCATGGCACGGCCGCCCCATCGACGGCACCGCTGTCGAGCACCGGCGTCACGGTGACGATCGGTCGCTCGTCGCGCCGCAAGCCGTGGATCGCGGTCGTCACCACAAGTTGCCGACCCCGTACCAGCGTGGCACCGCCCGCTTCGACCTTGATGTTTCTGGAATCGTGCGGATCGTTGCCATCGGCAGTCGCCGCGTCCGCGCCAACGCCGGGCCCGAGTGGGGCTGCGTCCTCGCCGGGCATGCGCCATCGCAGCCGCGGTGGCTCGAGCCTCACCCGCGTCGGCGCGGCAACGCGGGCCCACGGCGCGAGCAGCCGGGCCGTGGTCGTCAGCAGACTCTTCGGCGCCACCAGGGAGTAGACGCAGGCCAGCCCCACGAGCGCAGCCAACGCATACGCCAGCCCCACCGCCAGAGACCGATCGATGACCGACTCCGCCGGCACCGACGAGAGCCGCTTGGCGGCCCGCCGCTCGAGCGACTTCACAACCGTGGCCGCATTGCCCTCCGGATGCGCCTTGACGAGCACGGTGTTGACGAGATCGTTGTGGAGTTCAGGGTGTTCTTTCTCGATCACCCGCGCCGCGTAGACAAGATTCACGCGATACCGCATCAGCGGCAGAATCCACCGGACGCCCGCCGCCACGATCGCCGCGAGCCCCGTCAGGAGCCACGTCCACCGCGCCCAACGGGGGAGGCCGCCGGGCACGAGCCAATGTTCGAGCACCACGCCGCATGCTACCCAGACGAGCGTGGCTACGCCGGCTCCGAGCAAGAACGTGATGAGAGCGACACCCTTGTAGTCGGCACTGGCCGCGGCCAGCCGCCGGGCCAGGTAGCGCTCCGATTTGGAGTCAGGCTGGCCGTCGTCTGCCCACGTGCTGACGGCGAGCGGCTCGGAGGGTGGTTGGGAAGCCGTGGCCATATTGTCGATTATATCGGCAGCTGCGACGATCCGCCCGCTCCGCGTTGACGTCCGCCGGAAAAGCCGCCTAAGGTAGGCTTCGCTGCGTCTTGAGACGGCAGCCCTGCCGGCAAAGGACTCCCGAAAAATGACCCTGCTTCCCGACGCCGAAGCTTTCAAGCGTCTGGTGGACGGCACGGCCAGCGGTGCGGGGCCGACGTTGGCACGGCTCGCCCTGGCCGGACTTTCAGCCCCCTACGGCCTGGTGATCGGCTGCCGCAATGCGGCCTACGATCACGGCCTGCTACCAATCACCAAGGGGCCGATTCCAGTCATTTCGGTCGGCAACCTGACGCTCGGTGGCACTGGGAAGACGCCACTGGTGGCCTGGCTGGCCCGTGCGGTGGCCGCCCACGGCGTGCGCCCTGCCATCGTGAGCCGTGGCTATGGGGCCGCCCGTGGGGAACGGAGCGACGAGGCGGCCGAACTGGCCATCCTGCTGCCAGACGTGCCCCATGTGGCCAACCGCGACCGCATTGCTGGAGTCCGCGCCGCCGCAGCCTTGGGAGCGGAAGTGGCGTTGCTCGACGATGGCTTCCAGCACCGTCGTCTCGCCCGCGACCTCGACATCGTCGCCGTCGATGCCACCGATCCATTCGGTTGCAGCCATCTCTTTCCCCGCGGCCTACTGCGGGAGTCGCTCTCCGGACTCGCCCGCGGCCACGCCGTGGTGCTGACGCGAGCAGGGGCGGTCGATGCCCAGCGTCGCAGCGAGATTCGCCGCGTTCTCACCAAGGCCTGCCAGGGTGCCCTGCCGTCTGCCTGGCTGGAGGCAACGCACCGACCTGTGCAACTGCGATCAGCGACCTCCGACACGCAGCCGCTCGAATGCCTTGCGGGTGCACGGGTCGTCGCCTTCGCGGGAATCGGCAACCCGGCGGCATTCCGCACGTCGCTGGCAAACGTCGGCACCACGCTCGCGGGCTTCCGACCCTTCCCCGATCACCACGCCTACACGGCCGCCGATCTCGCTGCGATCCGCGACTGGGCGACCGAACTGCATGCCGATCTGGTCGTGACCACGCTCAAGGATCTGGTCAAGGTGCGCACCAACCGGCTGGGAGAGATCCCGCTCTTGGCGTTGGAAATCGCCTTGGAGATCATCCCGGGAGGCGACTCCTCGGCCCGCCTCGACGCGCTGCTGGAGCCGGTCGTGACCCGTGCCGCAGGAAGGATGGTTCACCCATGAACGAGGAGCCCGCCCAGTCGGCCCGCGACGTCGCGTTGATCGTCAACACGTTTCAGAAGCCCCGTCACCTCGCGCTCGTGCTCGCGTCGATCGCGGCCCAGACCGGCGTCGATGGTCGATTCGAGGTGATCATCAGCGACGATGGCTCGACCGACGGCACGGCCGCGCTCGTCCACGACTTCGCCGCTCAGGCCCGCTTTCCTGTGCGGTTCACGTCGCAGCCCCACGACGGCTTCCGCCTCGCCCGCACCCGCAACGCCGGTGCCCGCCTCACCGAGAGCGACTACCTGCTCTTTCTCGATGGCGATTGCATCCTCCCCCGCGATCACGTGGCCGCCTACCTCGAACGTCGCCGCCCGGGCCGCGCTCTGCTCGGTTATTGCGCCCGACTCCCAGAAGACACGAGCGCACGACTCGACACGGCCACCATCGCCGCGACCGACCTGCCGGCGCTCGCTCCCGCCTCCGAACGTCGGCTGCTGACACAACGCTTCCGCAAGGCCTGGTGGCATGCGGCAATCCGTCACCCGTCGAAGCCACGGCTCGCGGGCGGCAACTGCGGCATGTGGCGGCGCGACTTCGAGGGAGTGAACGGCTGCGACGAACGGTTCGTGGGCTGGGGTCAGGAGGACGACGATCTCGGCCTGCGACTCCGTGCCGCGGGCGTGCGGCTGGAGTCGATCCTCGACCGCACCTGGTCGCTGCACGTCTGGCACCCGGTAGACACGTCGGCCACACCCCGCTGGCGGGACGGCGTGAACGTTGCCTACTTTCTCCGCCGCGGGCGACTCAAGCGCTGCCGGCACGGACTGCTGGACCGTGCGGCCCACGAGGTTCTTTGGGGACTCCCGGCCGATGCACCCGACACACCGCTGGGCCGCGAGGTTCTCGCCCTGCTGGCAGACGCGCCACAGGCGGCGGCGGGCGAACCCTGCGAAGTGGAGATCGTACTGCGGCCCGGCCGTGGTCGGTTCGAGCGAAAGGCGGAATGTCGCCTGCTCCTGATCGAAGGCGAAGCCGAGCCCTCACTCGGCCGCCAGGCCGATCAGACCCACGAACTGCAGGCTACCGCAGCCGAAAGGTCGACCCAACTGTCCAGGATCCTCGCCTCTTGCGGATGAACCCTGCAGATGACTCGTGCGGGTGACCGCGGCCCGTTCCTACTTCTTCTTTTCGTTGTGGAGCGTGTGCTTCCGAAGCCGCGGTGAATACTTCTTCACCTTGAGCTTCTCCCCGCCCGACTTGCGTCGCAGGGTGTAGTTCTGGTCGCCCGTCTCCGCACAGACGAGATGGATCACTTCGAGTCTTTTTTTACCCTTGGCCATAGACCTAATCCTTGCGAAATTCCTGGGACGTGGGACTGCGGATCGTACTCCTCGACCGGCCGCGCCGCCAGCCGGACGCTGGAGACGGGCCTGATCCGGGCGTTTTCCGAATCCTGCCCGCTTCCCGGCGGCCTCCAGATCGGCCGTCTTGTATTCGGTCCACGATCCAAGCCACGATCCAGTCCACCTGGCGTTTGCGACCCCATTATTCGACACGGTAGTATGATGGAGCGGTGCTTGCACGGGGTCGCACGGGGCGACGGCCGATTTCCCGCGATCAAAATGTATGACAGCCATGGACAGCGATCCCCCCCCGAATCCTGGCAATCCGTCGCAGGGACAGCCTCCTGCGAAAGCTCCCCCGTCGGCTGCGGCCAAGCCAGCGGCAGCCAGCGGTGCCAAGCCCGCGCCGGTGATTCCCAAGCCGGCTGCTCCCACCGCGGCCGCTCGCCCCGCCGCGCCGCCTGCTGCGGCCGTGGCTGAGATCGCGGCTCCGCGGAGGTCGTCTGTGTCGGGGCTTTTCTCGATGGCGCCAGCCTGGGCAGTCAGCATGCTGGTGCACGTCATCGTGCTGCTTTCGATGGCGCTTGTCGTCAACGAGGTGCCCAAGCCGGAAGCTCCGCGGATGATCACCGCCAGCGCGCCGGAGGTCGAGGAAACCTTCGAGGAGTTCGAGGAGGAGCTTCCCCAAGAGGATCCAGGCCCGCAGCAGGACATGACCGATGCCGTTGCGCTGCCTGAATCGGCCAACGTCGAGACGGTGCAGGTCGTCTCGACAGCCGACGATCTCGACGCCGCGGCGATCTCGGTTGAGTTGACAGACTTCGGCTCCGAGACAGTCGCCGCGAGCGACCTGCTGTCCAGCGTCGGCGCCGTGGGCGGAAAGGCGGCTGGCGGACTCGGTGGCCGCACCGACACGAAGATGCGGGAACAACTCATCCAGACCGGTGGCGGCAGCAAGCAGAGCGAGGCCGCCGTGGAGTTGGCCCTCAAATGGATCATTCAACACCAGATGCCAGACGGGGGCTGGTCGTTCAGCCTCAACGCCTGCCCAAGCTGCAACGGTCAGTGCTCGCATGGTGTGGACAAGGGACCTGGGCTCGATCGCTGCGGTGCCACATCGATGGCGCTTCTCCCCTTCCTCGGCCGCGGCTACACGCATAAAGAAGGCCCCTACAGGAAGCAGCTTGAGGCGGGCATCGGATTCCTCGCGGCCATGACCGTAAAGGGACAGGGCAAGGCCTATGGGCTCGGCGGAGGCAATATGTATTCGCAGGGGCTGGCCGGCATCGTGCTCTCCGAGAGCTATGCCATGACGCAGGACCGCCGGCTGCAAATGCCCGCGCAGGCGGCCCTCAACTTCATCATGGCGGCGCAGGATCCCGCCGGTGGCGGCTGGCGGTACGCTCCCAAGCAGGCGGGCGATACGTCGGCCGTGGGCTGGCAGTTGATGGCGCTCAAGAGTGGCCACATGGCGTTCCTCCAGGTCTCGCCGCTGACGATCAAGAAGGCGGTCGAGTTTCTCAACGACGTCCAAGCCGATGATGGCGCCACCTACGGCTATACCGATCCTGGCAACGGCGCCGGCACCTCCGCCGTCGGCCTGCTCTGCAGGATGTATCTCGGCTGGAAGAAGGATAACCCGGCGCTCCAACGCGGGGTTGACCGGCTGGCCAAGATAGGACCGAGTAAGGATCTCTATTTCGACTACTACGCCACGCAGATTCTCCACCACCTCGAGGGCGATCGCTGGGTGGGTTGGAACAATCGTATGCGGGAGATGCTCGTGACCACCCAGTCGAAGAAGGGGCACGAAACGGGCAGCTGGCATGACGGCGTGGATGGCGGCCACGGTGCGCACGCCGCCGGGCGGCTCTACTGCACGTCGCTGGCCACGATGATCCTCGAGGTCTACTACCGCCACCTGCCGATCTACGGCAAGGAGAGCATGGACGAGGACTTCAAAGAGTAGGGCTGTGTCGTAGCGGGTCTTCAGCCGCCAGCCGCCAGGGGTCGATACAACCCACGTGGACCTGATGGGATCGCCGTCTGCGCGGACGCAGGGCCGCGGTCGCGAGGGTAGGCTTTCCCCAATCGGAAAAGTCAGCCACGAGGTCGTCTCGATGCAACCCGACTCGTTCTCGATGGAATTGACGCCGGCGGCGCCGCCAGAGCCGGGGGCCACTCCATGGGTTGATCGCCTGGTGCGGAGCCCGGTCGTGCGGTCAGGCTACCTGAGCCTGGCCGGGCATTTGCTGCTCTGCATTCTGCTGGCCATTTTTGCTCATGAGAAAAAGCCGCGGGCCAGGCTCCGACCGCTGGTGTTTTCCATCAGTCAGCAGACCGCGGACGATGCCGAGGGCGACTCAGCGGCTGTTGTGGATATCGGTGCGCCCGACGCGGCTGCCGGCAGCGAAGCAATGGCACAAGCCAGCGCATCGGCCGCTGTCGCTGAACCACCGCTGGTGGACGAACCACCCCTCGTGGCAATGGCTGCGATCGAGCCGCCGCCGGCCGTTGATCCGCTGCCCGAAGAGTCCGCGACAGAGGGCCCCCCGCCCGATCAGGCGTTCGCCCAGCTTCTGGCAGGAGGTCCGATCGCGCAGCCGGTCTCCGCCCGCGGCGGCCCAACCCGTCCTGCGGCGGCAGGCCGAACCGGCGCCCGTGCCGCGATCGGCGGGGGCCCGCCTGATGGCAAACCCTTTGCATCGCGAACCGGCACCGGCCGCGCCGCCTCGGTCCGCGGCCGTGGCGGGAATGCGGCCAGCGAGGCGGCCGTCGAGCGGGGGCTCGAGTGGCTGGCGCTGCACCAGGCCGTCGATGGCTCCTGGCAGTTTGACTTGAGCGGCTGCCGCTGCAACGGCGCCTGCCGCGATCCAGGCTCGCTCACCAGTTCCACCGCCAGCACCGCCATCGCGCTGTTGCCCTTCCTCGGCGCCGGCCACACGCATGTCGACGGCCCATATCAGGAGACGGTCTCCCGCGGCATCTACTACCTGCTCAGCCGGATGCAGCGCACGCCCCGCGGCGGCGATTTCTGCGAGGGCAACATGTATGGCCATGGCGTGACGACGCTGGCCCTGGCCGAAGCGCTCGGCATGACGAAAGACGACATGCTCGTGCCCCCTGTGCGAGACGCCGTTCGGTTCATTGAGACCGCCCAAGACATGCACAGCGGCGGCTGGCGCTACCTGCCTGGCCAGGCCGGCGACACCACCGTCACCGCCTGGCAGCTCACCGCGCTGAAAAGCGCGCAGCTCGCCGGACTCGAGGCTCCCTCGCCGACGATCGACGGCGTGCGACGGTTTCTCGACCGCGTGCAGACTCTGAATGGTGCGGCCTACGGCTACCGCAGTCCATCTGCCAAGCCCTGCACGTCGGCGATCGGCCTGCTCTGCCGGATGTATACCGGCTGGGGGCCGGAACAGGAGGCCCTCAACCGCGGCCTCACCACACTCGCCAAGCCAGGCCCCGCCCCCCACGCCATCTACCAGAACTTCTATCTCGCGCAGGCCCTCGTGCAGTCCGACCACCCGGTCTGGCCACGGTGGAACATGAAGAACCGCGACCAGCTCGTGGCGCAGCAGACGCGGGTCGCCCACGAGGCCGGTAGCTGGTCCTTCGACGACCGCGACACGGCCCCGGGCGGTCGGCTCGCCCACACAGCCCTGGCGATCCTCACGCTCGAGGTCTACTACCGCCTGCTGCCGATCTACCGGCAAGAGGCGGTCGAGTCGGAGTTTTAAGGCCACCCGTTTTCCCTTGCGTGCGCCGCGGGCTTGGTTGAACACGCCATTCCCATGCAAGCCCGAAGCGCAAGCGAGAGGAATCCGCGTCCCAGCCTGAATGGCCACCAACTTTCCCTTGCTTGCGCTGCGGGCTTGGTTGAACGCGCCATTCCCATGCAAGCCCGAAGCGCAAGCGAGAGGAATCCGCGTCCCAGCCTGAATGGCCACCCACTTTCCCTTGCTTGCGCTGCGGGCTTGGATGAAACCAGCAGGCGCAGGGCGGCCTCCCCGAACACCGAAGCGAGCATCAGGCGCCCCGCCGGATAACGCGTACCATCCCCCCCGACGCAGTCGCCGAGCCGTCGAGCGAGCGAAGCGTGTTCGGGGAGCCCGCCCGGCATCGCGACATCTTCCCGGCAGCACTGTCGACCGCCCCGCTACGCTTCTCAGCTGATCGGGTCTAAACTACCGGCAGGAGCGAGTTCCATGCGTTTGGTCACCTATTCCTGGCTGGCGGTCGTGCTGGCAATCGCCTGCGCGGCGATCGGCTGGCTCGGTCTCGCCGGCTGGATGGCCGCGGCAGTGCTGTTGGCCAGCGTGGCCATGCACGTGGCGGGCAACGCCATCGGCACGCGGCTCCGCGAGGCGACCGACCACGATCTTGCCCTGCGTCGTAATACCTCCCTGCCCGCAGCCGCTCCCCTCCCAGCCTCCGGCCCCACACACCTCGAACGCCGCTCCAGCCTCGGGCGACTGGTGCCAATCTCGGCTGGAATCGGCGCGGCCTGCGGCGGCACCGCGGGCACGCTGTCGCTCCTCTGGCTCACCGCCAGTTCGCCGGCGGGGGCCGTGCTGGGGGGCGGATCGTCGGCCGTTGTGGGAGGCCTCCTGGGATTCCTGGGAGCAAGCTTCGTGGAAATCGTCCGCGCCAGTCTCCGGGAATCGCTGGCCGCGGAGCGTGCGGCAACTCGGCCACCGGACGGTACCACGTCCCCCTCGCAGCGGCGGGCATGAGCCTGTTTCGACGGCTGCGCATCAGGATGGAACCGCGTCCGATGGCATGGTACAACTCCCCGCTTCGCCTCCTGAGTGACCCATTCCCGACCGCCCTGATTTTGGAGTTTCCAATGGCCAAGCCGCATCGCACCCTCAAAAAAGCCAACCACGGCTCCCGGCCCGCCAACAGCAAGGCCCGCAAGGCCAAGCGGAAGCACATTCGTACCTGAGACGGATCGGAGGGCGAACGCAGTGGCCCCGCGCGACTACATCATCCATCCGAGCGAATACGACCTCGATCACGTTATCGCCGACATCCACGAGATTCGCCGCTGGAATATGCAGCGGTTCGAGATGGAGCAGTTGACGGCGATCGTGCACGAGGATCAGTCTCGTGGTCTGTGCGTGGGCTACAAGGACATCACCCGCGACGAGTTCTGGGTGCGCGGCCATTTCCCCGTGATGCCGCTGATGCCCGGCGTCATGATGTGCGAAGCTGCCGCCCAACTCTCCAGCTACTACACCCATCGGTACAACCTGCTCGACGCAAAAGTGATCGGCTTCGGTGGTCTGGAGGAGGTGCGATTCCGCGAACCGGTGGTGCCCGGCGACCGGCTGGTGATCGCGGTGGAGCGGGTTCGTGTGCGGCCTCGGGCGATGATCGTCTGCCGCTTCCAAGGACTTGTCCGTGATCGAATCGTCGTCGATGGCATGATCAAGGGCGTGCCCTTGCCGGTCGATGCACTCGCCAGCGCCACGGGCACCCCGGCCGAATGACTCTGGCCATGACTCCCGGCCCTCACTTTTGGTCCCCCGGCCATTGCACGCTCCCATGCCCCGCCGTCCACCTCGCAAGCCCGATCCGTCGCTCGACCTTTCCGGTCACCTGTTGGAATTGGCCGCACTGCCCGCGCCGCTCGATCCCAACAGCCTGTTTCCGCACCAAGCGGCCATCGAGATGGAAGTGGGGAGTGGCAAGGGACTCTTTCTCGCGACAGCCTCCGCCGCACGGCCCGACCTGAATTTCTTGGGCGTTGAAATCAGCGGCGGCTATGCCCGGCTCTGCGCCTCGAAACTCGCCGCCCAGCAGGCCAGCAACGGCCGAATCATCCACGGCGATGCGACCTACCTCGCCCGCAGCCTGCTGCCCGACGCCAGCCTGGCAGCCATCCATGTCTATTTCCCCGATCCGTGGTGGAAGGCCCGCCATCGCAAGCGACGGGTGCTGTCTGACGCTTTTCTCGTCCATGCCGGCCGCGTGCTCATCACCGGCGGAAAGCTGCACATCTGGACCGACGTGGAGGAGTATTTCCACGAGGCACTCGCCGCAGCGCAGGGCACGGGGCTTTTCTCCGCGGCCAGCGACGTGGAGGTCCGCCCGGCGGAGCACGATCTCGACTACCGCACGCACTTCGAGCGGCGGACGCGTCTGGCAGGAGCCCCGGTCTGGCGGGCCCTGCTGGAGCGGTCCACCGCCCCAGCCACCTGCAGCCGCACCGAGGTAACGCTACCGGGCTGAGGCAGACTCGTAGGTGCGGCCGGAGCCGCCGCGATCCGAGCCCCTCCCGCCAGTGTGCGTGAGGGCGATCTCGTAGAGACGCTCGCCAGCGGGCGTGGGATACTTGCCCGTCAGGCAGGCCTGGCACAGCTGCGACGGCTCGAATCCGATCGATCTCGCCACTGACTCCACCGGCAGATACCGGAGCGAGTCGGCCCCCAGCCGTGCGGCCATCTCTGCCTGGGCCTCTTCGGTGAGCACGCCATCCCGGAGAAACTGCGGGGCGAACAGTTCGTCGATCGTGGACATGTCGATGCCATAGAAGCAGGGTGCGACGATCGGCGGGCAGGCGATCCGCACGTGAATCTCGCGAGCCAGACCCAGCGACCGCATCCGGCCCAAGAGCACCTTCATCGTCGTGCTGCGCACGATCGAATCCTCGACGAGGATCACCCGCTTGCCCTCCAGCACCTCACGGAGCGGCGTGTATTTCGATTCAGCCTTCTGCCGACGGCTCGAGGCGCCATCGATGAACGTGCGGCCCGTGTAGCGATTGCGGATCAGCCCTTCCACTGAGGGGATCGAGAGCCGGTAGGCCATGGCGTCGGCAGCCGCCTTGCTCGTGTCGGGCACGGGCACGACCACGGTGTCGGCGTCGATCGGGATCGTCTCCAGACGGGCAAGCTCTTCGCCGAGCTGCTTCCGCGACAGATACACACTGCGATCGTCCATCGTGCTCGCGACGTTGGCGAAGTAGACCCACTCGAAGAAGCAATGGGCCTGCTTCGGGCTCTCGGCGAACCGTTCGACACGCACGGTCTCCCCATCGACGATGAGCGCCGTCCCTGGCTCGAGCGAGCGGATCGACTCAGCCGGAAAGCCCAGGTTGAGCAGGGCGACGCTCTCGCTGGCAGCGGCGACGAGGGGGCCGAGCTGGGCGTATTCCATCGGCCGGATGCCGAGCGGATCGCGGGCCACGATCATTCGGCCGCAGGCGTCGAGCATGGCGATGTTCCAGGCCCCGTCGAATCGCTTCGAGATCGTCGCGAGCAGTTCGATAGGATCTGGATCGGCGGCGCCAGACAGTTCGTTGCCGATGGCGTGCATGATCACTTCGGTGTCGTTGTCGCGGGCCAGATGGTTCTCGTCGTTGGCGAGGATTTCGGCCCGCAGCTCCATGTAATTGGCCAGCTGCCCGTTGAACCCGAAGGAAAACCATTTCCGCTTCTGAATGTGCGGACGCTCCAGCGGCTGGGCATAGCCGCGATCCTCGGCGCCGCAGGTGGCGTAGCGGACGTGGCCGATGGCGGCCCGGCCGGTGTGCTGCGCCATCAGAGCCTCGTACTTGCCACGGTGGCTGAGGCGAAACACCTCGCTCACGCTGCCGACGTCCTTGATGGTGGCAAGGAGTTGGCTGCGTTCGGGGTTCCAGACGGTCATTCCAGCGGAGAGCTGCCCGCGGTTTTGGATGTCGAGGAGCATCCGGGGCACAAGACGCGACACCTCCTCCGGCCCCTGAGCGGGGCAGAGGTGGCTCGGATCGGCCCCATCGCGGCACGGCAGGTGGTAGATGGCTACCAACCCGCACTCGTGGTGCAGTTCGCTCAAGCGCACGGCCCCGAAAGGTGTTCCGCAGATGCCCGGCGGAGGGCTGGCCGTAGTCCTAGTCCTGTCTGAGTCCTGTCCTAGCCCGGCACGACCGCACTATACGCCCTCGGGCCCGGCCGCCTCAACCAGTGGCTCGCACGTGCGGTGATTTGCAGCCCGCAGCAGTTTTCGAAGCCGTCTCGGCCGCAGCAGTCCGTCTCTGTGGCCTCCCCTCCCCCGCCAACGGTACGATGCGTATCCAGGGAAACATCCGATTTGCCACCCCACCACTGGCCCATGACTGACCCGCTTCGTACGGACCTCGCCGCTTCCGCCAACCTGATCGTCGTCAAGGTCGGTACCCGCGTGCTTACCGGCCCCGACGGCCTGCTGGACAGCGCGCGGATCGAGACGCTCGGCCGGCAGTTCGACTCCATCCTGGCCCAGGGGCGACAGGTCGTGCTCGTCAGCTCGGGCGCCGTGGGGGCAGGCATGGGGCGGATGGGGCTGACCAAGCGGCCTCAGGAACTGGCCCACCTGCAGGCCGTGGCAGCGATTGGCCAGAGCTGTCTTATCGAGGCCTACGAGCGTGTGTTGCGGGCCCAGGGCCGCCACGCCGCGCAGGTGCTGCTGGTGGCGGACGATCTCAAGGACCGGGCCCGCTACCTCAACATCCGCAACACGCTCCGCGCCCTGCTCGACTACGGAGCGATCCCGATCATCAACGAAAACGACACCGTAAGCGTGGAGGAATTGCGAACCTCCTTCGGCGACAACGATCGCCTCGCGGCGCTTGTGGCCACGCTGCTCGGCGCGCCCCTGCTCGTGCTCCTCTCCGACGTCGAGGGGCTCTTCGACCGCCACCCGTCCGACCCATCCGCCACCCGGCTCGTCACCGTGCCTCGAATCGACGCATCGGTGGCCGCCCTGGCCCGCGACCGACTGGGAGGCCTCTCCAAGGGGGGCATGGCGAGCAAGATAGCGGCCGCTGGGATCGTCACCGAGGCGGGAGGCCACTGCATCATCGCCTCTGGCCGCGACGACCATGTGCTCGAGCAGATCTGCCGCGGCGAAAGCTCGGGTACGCTTTTCGTAGGCAGGGAAACGACCATGCCAGCCTGGAAGCGGTGGCTGGGCTGGTCGGCCGACGCCCGCGGCAAGGTGATCGTCGATGCCGGGGCGCGAGAGGCGGTCGTGGACCGGGGCCGCAGTCTGCTCGCGGCGGGCATCACCGCAATCGAGGGCTCCTTCGCGACCGGCGACGTCGTCTCTCTGGCCACTTCCGACGGCCGGGTTTTCGCCCGTGGGCTCGTCAACTACTCACTCGATGAACTGCGCCGGATCGCCGGCCTCAAGACGGAGCAGATCGCCGCCGTGCTGGGCTCCTTCCCCTATGAGGAAGTGGTGCACCGCGACAATCTCGCGATCATCAACCGGGATGTCCCAATGAGCCCCAATGGCTCGATCAACACGGCGAGTCCGATCGGCGGGGACGACATGCCCCCTGACATCGGCGGTGCCGCGCCACGCTGATACCACCCCGATCGGATCCACGCATGCTGCCGGAAATCCTCCTCGTGTTTGCCCTGATTCTCGCCAACGGATTCTTCTCCGGGGCCGAGATGGCGATCGTTGCCAGCCGTCGGGGCCGCCTCCGCCAGCTGGCCGACGCGGGCGACAAGGCTGCGAAGACGGCGCTCGAACTGGCATCGAGCCCCGACCAGTTCCTGCCCACCGTCCAGATCGGGATCACGCTGGTCGGCACGCTCGCCGCGGCCTACGGCGGCGACAGCCTGGTGAGCAAACTCGCCGAATGGATCACGGCCCACGCTCCGCCTGCCATCGATGCCATGGCCCGTCCGATTGCCCTGACGGTGTTCGTGGTGCTGCTGTCGTTCGTCACGCTGCTGTTCGGCGAACTGGTGCCCAAGCGGTTGGCGCTGCGTCGCGCCGAGGACTTCGCCCGCATGGCCGCCCCGGCCATGAAGATCTTCTCGCAGGTCACCAGGCCGCTCGTCTGGATGATGGGCGCGTCCACGTCGGCAGTGCTCGCCCTGCTCGGCGCCCACAAGCAGGATGGCCCGACCGTGTCAGTGGACGACATCGAGCACCTCCTCGAGGCGGGCCGCGCGGAGGGCGTGCTCGAGGCCGTGGAGCAGGCGGTGGCGACCGAGGCGCTCCGCCTTGGCGAACGAACGGTCCGCGACATCATGCGGCCGCGGATCGACCTCGACGCACTCGACATAGAAACGCCCCCCGGCGAGGTGCTCGGCGCGATCGCCATGGCCGGCTATTCGCGGCTGCCGGTCTACGAGGGGTCGCTCGACCACATCCTCGGCTACGTGTCGCTCAAGGACGTGCTCCGCCAGAACTGGATGGGCTGGCCGATCGAACTCCGTAAGATCATGCACCGTGCCCTGTTTGTGCCTGAGACGATGCCGCTCGACCGGCTGCTCGAACTCTTTCAGAAGGAAAAAAACCAGCTCGCCATCGTGCTCGACGAATACGGCGGCACGGAGGGGCTCGTGACGCTCGAAGATGTCCTGGAAGAACTGGTCGGCGAGATTCATGACGAGCATCGGCACGAGGCCTCGCAGTTTGTCAAGCGGGAGGATGGCTCCTGGCTGGTGGACGGCGGCGCGGGCGTCGAGGATCTCGCCGAAAAGCTTGGCATCAAACTCGACGCCGTGCCTCGCGACTACTCGACCGTATCTGGGATCGTGCTCGCCGAACTCGAGCGGATTCCGGCGACAGGCGACACGCTGCGGTGGCACGGCCTGCTGATCGAAGTGGTTGACATGGACGGCCGTCGGATCGACAAACTGCTCGTGCGTTCAGGCTGAACGTTGGCCCCTGACCGGATCAGGATCAGGCACCGACGAGTCAACGACCCGCAGATGCTTTCGCCCTCTAGTCATTCAATTTCAGAATGTCTCCGAGAATGAACGGCTTCGGGAACGGTTCATCGAGTTGTTCGAGGACTTTGCGATAGCGGTCAACGATTTCGCGGAGGTCGTCGGCAGTGATCGAATCTGCTCGCAGCACGGGGGAACCATCGAGCACCTCCTTCCAGGCTGCAAAGGCTTCGTCGTAGGCCTGCTTCGCGGGTTGCAGCCGCGCGTTCTCGAAGTCTCTGTCAGCCCGCCAAGTGGCTTCCCTCGCCTTGATGGCCGACTCGGTGACCTCGGCCTCGCAGGTCGCACGCCAGACGTCGAAGTTTACAATGTCACGGTAGCGGTCGATGATCTCGGCCGTTTCCTTGGCCTCGTTCCACTGCCGGAGCAGTTCCTTGGCACGCAGGCGCACGTCGGCCGGCGCCTCAGCGACTACCTGCGGCCAATCCACCCGCATATTTTGCATCGCCGTCTGGGCAGCGGCCGTCTGGTCATCGGTCCGTTCCATGGGCGGCACGTCGATCGCCGCTTTCTGCTCCGGCGTGATGCTGTTCCGCTTCGCCTCTTCCAACGCCTTGAATTGCCCCGGGAGCAGTTTCTCCAACTCGTCCGCCACGCGGTCGGCGCGGGCCAACTCGGCCTCGCGCATGCCAAGCCGGATCGGCACATCCCAGGTCGTGGGAATCTCGCGAACCGAGAAACGTCGCATCTCGTCGCCCGCCAGTTTCCAGCCGTCGCGGGCGGCAACGCCAAAGGTGCCGTCCTCCTCGAGCGCCTTGGCGTAATTCACAGCCGTCATCATCGGCTCGCTGTGATAGATGAGAGCCGTGGTCTTGAGAGGCGCCCCGGCATCGACGATCTGCTGTCCTGCCCGGTACTTCTCGCGGGCCACCAGCCAGTTGTCGCGTTCTGGCAGCGTGCGGCCCGGTCGGTCACGTTCGTGGAAATCCTCATCCGCCTTGAACAGTCGGCGGAACTGCTTCTTTTCGTCCGCCCTGCCCACCTTCTGGCCGATGAACCAGCCCATGCGTCCCAGCAGGCGGGGCTCCCGCAGGTTGTACGAGATACCCTGCCGGAGAAACTCGATGCCCTTCATCACCCAGGCATAGCGGTCGTGGTAGTCATCGAACTCGACCGAGATGTTGTAAGAGAGGTTGTGGGCCTGGAAATCCCAGACGGAATAGAAGTTCGGCTGCAGCTTGGTCATTTGCTCGAGCACGGCTGACAGGTTCGTCCAGTCCTCCACCTTCTTGTAGTGATTGGCCCGATCCCACAGGAGCGTCACGGCGACGTTCTTGAGGCCCAGCGTGGCCAGACGCATCGCCTCGCTGGTTGGATCGACCTCACCGAGATTCGCCTGCGACAGACCAAACTGCTCGCGGAGTTTGGCGAGTTTCCCCCCCTTGCTCGCCGAGTCTGCCGGCTGGCTCAGGGCCGAGAGTGGCACGAGGAGCACGGCAATGCCGACGAGGGCCAGAAGCGTGCCGGGCCGCAATCCGAGCCACAAAGCGGCGGGCTTGCGCTGGCCGCCTGCCGAGCCACGGGAGGAGTGCTGCGGAGACAGAGCCTCGTTCATGATGCCACCTCGCGAGCCCTGAGACAGAAGGCGCCGGCGATGAAGAACGCCAGCAGATACCCGAGTGTTTCCATGCCGTGCTCTGCCACCAGATCGAAGGGAATATCGAACCCGCCCGCCACGAAATCACTCGTGCCGAGAGAACTGAGTGACGGGAAGATTCCCGCCAGCAACTGCATCGGTGCCAGGAGGAACGTATCGACCGTCTTCATGATCTGTACGGCGGGCGACGGCACAAGTTCGACCGTGATGCTTTCCTGCGTCACGATCCGGTAGAGGGATTCGATCGGACCGCCGCCGGGAGCGATCGTCGAATCGCCCGTCACCTGGCTCTCAAACAGCCGTTGGATGAACTCCCGGAACTGGCCGACAAGCACCACGGCCAATGTGGCGAATAGGGCCAGCGGCCCACCCAGAAATGTGCTGAACATCACGCCCATCGCCGTCACCAACAGCATCGAGTAGAGAATTCCGAGGCAGCTCTTGGCGTAGTTGAGGGCAAACGAGCCGTCACCAGCCCGCATGTAAAAGTCGGCCTGTGCGATACCGTAATACTGCGCCGGCTCCAAGCACTGCAGAATCACCTCGACACGGCCGTCGGCGACGATGTCCTGAAACAGGTCAATCTGCCGGGTGCCGCCGTCGGTGGACGTGGAGGCCAGCTTCCGTGGAATGAGCAGCGAGTCGATCGTGAATTCCCGGGCGGTAAAGTAGAACGGATCGCTCTGTTGGCCACTGGCGGGATTGCGGACCCGCACGCTGCCCTTGATCCCCTTCTCGATCGTCCCCTTATAGGTGCGAAACACCCGTACGGTCATCTCGAGCGGCAGGCCGTTTGGATACTCGCGGTCCGAGATTCCCTCGAATTTCCAGATCGCCGCGGCGAGACTGCCGCCCTCGATGTATTGCCGATAGGTCCACTCCGAGCCGACGCTGATCCCCTTCGTGCTGGGCCGGCCCTCGCGATCGAGAAACCGCAAGGTGCCCCGCAATGGACGCCGGGCTTCGAGCATCCCCTCGGCGGCCCCGAGGGTGTATCCGTTGCCAGAACGCCGCACGGCATGACGATGCCCCTGCACATTGTCGGTCCAGCCGTTGCCGGCGGCATCGAGCTCGACCCGGTGTCGATGACCGCGATCGAGGCTTGTCCGTCCCTCAAACCCGGTGACGGTCCCGCCCACGTCTTTGAGTTCGACCACGTCCTCGACGGCAATGGCGTGGCCATGGCTCACGCTCCGCACGACAAACGCCCAACCAATCAGCGCCATCATCGCCAGCAGCACCGCCCCGACGATTGAAAAGCCGAGGATGCGTCCCAGCACGATCTCACCGGTGCGGACGGGTTTGGTGGTGACGGTCTGAATCGCCTTGGCCTTGATATCGGCCGGGAGGCTGAAGACAGAGAGCACGAGCGTCACCAGGCAGACCAACAGGTTCGTGGCCCCAAGAATGAAACCGAGATAGAGCTTGCCCGGGTTGACGCTCTTGGGATCGAGGAACCATCCAGCAAACAACACGATGAGTAGAAACAACGCGAGCGCGACGAGCACGTTGCGACGCAGCGACTCCTGAATGGCCAGCCTCGCCAGCGCCCAGATCCGCCGGGGCGACATGCCCGCCAGGTCGGCCAGGCCCGTCAGCACACCACGGTAGACACGGTCACCTGCTGCCAGCGGCCCATACAGCACCGATTGCGTCAACCACGCGAGGGCCGCGGCGAAAACCGCCACCAGACTGGCGGCAAACACGTACCACAACAGCGCCGGACCGAACCATTCCGCGAACTTCGGGATTTCCTCTTCCAATACCATTGCTGTTACTCAACCCTTCTGTTGCTGGGCGCATCGGCAGCGGACTGCCGGGCGCGGCGACCCGGACGGGCCTGCGTGTCGCGAACCACATCGAGGAACAGGTCTTCCAGCGTCGTTCGCGGATTACCAATTTCCACGTCCGTCCGGCCGTGCCGTGCGAGCACCGCGCGAATCTCCTCCCGGGCCTCCGGCGAGAGGCCCTGGGCACGGATCTGCGTGACGTCGGTCACCCGCAGCAGGTCTTCGACGCGGCCAAGTTCCTTGAGTTCGCCCTGATGCAACACCGCAATCCGATCGCAGACGTCCTCCACGTCGGCCAGCAGATGCGAGCAGAGGATCACCGTCTTGCCCCGCTGCTTGAGGTCGATGATGAGGTCTTTCATCTCGCGGGTGCCGATTGGGTCGAGGCCGCTGGTGGGCTCGTCGAGAACCACGAGTTCGGGATCGTTGATGAGCGCCTGAGCCACGCCGATGCGGCGGGTCATGCCCTTCGAATACTCGCGGAGTTGCCGCTTCTTGTCGCGGCCCAGACCGACCATCTCGATGAGTGCGTCGGCCCGCTTCTTTCGTTCTTCTGGCGGCATGTCAAAGAGCCGTCCGTAGAAGTCAAGCGTCTCCTCGGCATCGAGAAACTTGTAGAGATACGACTCCTCGGGGAGATAGCCGATGCGTTCGTTCTTCGACACGTCGGTGGCATCGCGACCGAAGACGAGCGCCTCACCCGAACTCGGAAACACGAGGCCGAGCAGCAGCTTGATGGTCGTGGTCTTGCCCGAGCCGTTGGGGCCGAGCAGGCCGAAGATCTCACCCCGCCGAATCTCGAGATCGAGCGGCTTGAGGGCTACTTTCTTGCTGCGTCCCCAGAAATCGCGATAGGTCTTGGAGAGATTCCTCGCCTCGACGATGACGTCGCTCTCGCCGCGATGTGCCGATGGTGCGGCTGATGCCGTGACTGCGTGCATGACTTGGACTGGCTCCTTGCTCCAACTGCGTATCTGAAGAAAAACGATTCCCAGCTACCCCGGACCCTACGACCTCTGGTTGTACCGACTCTGGAAAAACAGTGTAGGGGGTAGGCGCAACTCGTGGCGGAGCCACGGGCCCGCGTAGCAGCTGGCATAGACCGGGGCCCTCGAGAGTCGGGTCGCCAAGGCCGAACGCAGTGCAGTCGGTTGACACTCCGACAGGAGTGCCTAGAATACGAGGACGCCAATTGAGAATGAGTCTCATTTTCGTGATCGCTCGGCTATTTGTGTTTAAAAGGCCTCGCCAGCAGGCCTTGATGCGAAAGTCGTCCTCGATTTTCGGAGTCTCTTCGCCGTGAAGTCCTGCCCTTTCGATCACATCAGCCGCGATGCCCCGCATCCCTTCCGAACACCCCGTCTCGGCTTCACCCTGGTTGAACTGCTGGTCGTAATCGCGGTCATCGGCACGCTCGTCGGCCTGCTGCTACCCGCCGTGCAACAGGCCCGGGAAGCTGCCCGGAGATCGTCGTGCCAGAACAACCTGCGGCAACTCGGCATTGCGTTGCACAACCACGAAAGTGCCAAGAACTATTTTCCGCCCTCCGGGCAGGCGGTTGCCACGGCTGGAAACGCCCCGTGGTCTGGACAGTCGCTGATCCTGCCTTACGTCGAAGGCGACACCTTGTTCAAAAAGATCGACTTTACAAAGCCATACGGCGATCCCGCCAACACCAGCATTCCTGGAATGGCTCAGTACGGTGTGGCACCGTTGCGAATCGATCTGCTGGTGTGCGCGAGCGATCCCAACATCAGACCGCGACTGGACGGAAGCGGCGTTGCCCAACACTATCCACTTTCCTACGGCCTCTGCACAGGCGTCTTCAAGGTGTGGGACCCCGCGACAAGCACTGACGGCGGCGCCGCCTTTGCACCGTTCACGAAGCTGCGACCGAATGGTTTTTCCGATGGGCTGAGCAAGACGCTGGCGATGTCGGAGGTGAAGGGGTTCACCCCCAGATCCCAGGATATTTCCGGGCTGACGGCGACACCGCCCGCCTCTGCCGCCGATGCTGCGGCTCTCGTGCCATCCGGCAGCTTTTCGATCGACAGCGGCCACACTGAATGGGTCTGTGGCCGTACGGTGCACAACGGCTTCACGACCACGTTCCCGCCCAACACGGTCGTGCCCTACACGCACTCTGATGGTCGTCAATACGACGTCGATATATGCAGCAGCAGAGAAGGGCTTAGTTCTACCGCCACCTATGCCGCGGTCACCTCCCGCAGCCATCATGCGGGGGTTGTCTCGTCCGCCTTTATGGACGGCAGCGTGCGGACCGTGACCAACGGCATCGACGCCGGCCTCTGGAAGGCGTTGTCGACGCGGGCTGGCGGCGAAGTCGTCGCGGGCGACTACTGAGCCAGCGAGTTCTTTGAGGTCGCTTCGCTCGGGCCGGCGGGCTGCCGACGCTGGGCCTGCTCTGTTGCCACGGCCACCACGCGATGGGCGGCGACGAGTTCCGCCTGAGAGAAATAGGGCTCGTCGGGGATGCCGCCGGCATGATCGATTTTCTCGGCCGCCAACTTCTCCCAGGTGAGTCCGTTGGCGATGTGCCAGGCTGCGGCCTGAGCCACCTTCTGCGGAAGTTCACCGCGGCCCAAGCTCTCGAGCACGACGGCGAGTTTCGGGTCGCTGGAAACGGTCTCGGTCCGGGCGAGCTTGTAGGGCATCCGGCTCGACGGCTCACGCTTCCCGTATTCGAGGCAGACCGTGGGCACTCGGAACGTCCGCGACCGCTCGGGAGGAATGGAGAAGGCACCGCCGCCACCCATGCCCATGCCGCCGCCGCCCATGCCGTTCATGCCCTGCCCGCCCATGCCGCCGCCGCCGGTTGTTTGCGGCCCGCCGCCGATGCCGCCGGCTGCAAAGCCGCCCTGGTTTCCGCCGCCCATGCCGCCCATGCCGCCCATTTGGGCCAACACAGGAACGCCGGCGAAGGCGACCGGCAGCCGCAACGTCAACGGCCGACGGGTGCGATTCGTCACGATGATCTGGGCAGATTTCGCATTGTTTGGGATGTACTTGACGCTGACGAGTTGCCGCTCCTCTGCCTCGAAAAGATCGGGGACGCCCGACGGGGAAGCAGATGCCGATGTGGCACTGGCCGAATCGGCCGCACAGGCCTGGACGTTGGCGAACACGATCAGACCACAGGCGAGGAACCCGCCGAACAGGATACTGGCGACGCGCGACATGACTGCCTCATGCGACCGGAGGAAGGAAATGGGCCAGGGGCTCTTGGTCCACGACCGGACTGGCCCCAGAGGCGGAGCCCACCCGGCACGAACCACTCCACCAGTATGCCCTGCGGTTTCGGGCGGGAGAAATCGCCGGGCAGCCCTAGCCATTTCCCAGCGACACGGTCGTGCCGGTCGTACCGATTGCCAGACAAAAGCCCGGGAAACTACCGCTTGGAGAACTGCGTGCCGCGACGTGCACCGCGGAGTCCGTACTTCTTCCGTTCCTTCATACGGCCGTCGCGGGTGAGCATCCCGCTGTGGCGAAGCGCCTCTTCGAGTTCTGTGTCGAAGGTCTTGAGTGCCCGGGCGATGCCCAGCCGGCAGGCTCCGGCCTGGCCGGTCGGACCGCCGCCATTGACCGTGATGTCAACGTTCACGGAGGACGCCTTGCCCAACTGCTCGAGGGCTCCAGAGACCAGCACGCGATCCTTGATCGCGGGAAAATACGCATCGATGGCCCGGCCGTTCACCGTGATGGCTCCAGATCCGGCACGCAGACGCACGCGAGCCACAGCCGTTTTCCGGCGTCCGGTGGCGATGACGTGGGTGTCGGATCCACTCTTCTTGCTTGTTTCGACGGCCATCATGTTCCTCAGTTCAATGTCTGCGCTGCTACTGCCTGCGCTGGTTTGGACGGGTTTTGAGTTTTATGCCGGAAAGCTCCGGCCGTGCTTTTCGTGATCTGGCGGAAGAACTGACCTAGGCCACCCCGATGTCTCGGTTTCCGAGTTTCATCACCTGAGGGTTTTGGGCCTGATGGGGGTGCTCAGAACCGGCATACACCTTCAGTTTGTCGAGCATGACCCTGCCCAGACGTGACTTCGGAAGCATCCTTCGCACGGCCTCCTCGACGATCAACTCAGGCCGCCGATCCCGCCGGTGCTCGGCCGTTTCGGTCTTCAGCCCTTGGTAACCGGTGTACCAGCGGTACAGTTTCTGCTGCCACTTGTTGCCGGTGAACTGCACTTTTTCGGCGTTGATGACCACGACGTAGTCGCCAGTATCGACGTGGGGCGTGTAGGTCGGGCGATGCTTGCCCATCAGCACCGTCGCGATGTCGCTGGACAGGCGTCCGACCACCTTGTCGCTGGCATCGACCAGCCACCACCGCTGCTCCACCTCACCAACCTTTGCCATGAACGTCTTCATCGTGATTCCGTCTCGTTGATATATCGTCTGGATCCGTCGACCAGAATCCGACGACGCGTGCCAACTGACTTGTGCCAATTTCGCAACAGATCCGGTTGGATCGTTGCACCGTGTCGTGTGCCTCTGGACGGCGAAAAACGCCGTGTTTCGGAGTCCCGGATGGTATCAGCCGGGGAATGGGGCAGCAAGGGGGGGCGGAATCGTGTTGTCAGACTCCGAATTTCCCTCCACACTGCAGGGGTTCGGCCGAAAAAGAGGACCTGGCCACCCCCGACACGGCGTGAGGCCACCGCTTGGAATTCAAGATCGCCCTCGATGTATTCGCCGGCCCCATGGACCTGCTGCTCTACCTCGTCAAGCGGCACGAGGTAGACATCACGCAGGTGCCGATCGCGAAGATCGCCGAGGAGTTCGTCGCCTACCTCGACGTGCTCGAGGATCTTGCCATCGACCAAGTGGGCGAGTTTGTCGATCTGGCCAGCCTGCTCCTGGAGATCAAGGCGCGGGAACTGGTGCCGCGGCCCGAGGAGACCGAAGATCCGGTCGAACCGGTTCGCGAAGAGTTGGTCAGCCGGTTGCTCGAATACAAGCAATACCGCGATGCGGCCATCCTGCTTGAAGACAGGGCCCGGGAATGGGAACTGCGATTTTCCCGCGTGGCTGCCGACGACACCGGACCGCGGAGCGGGCCGGCCGAGGTCACGATCGGCGACGTCCACGTCTGGGACCTCGTCGGGGCACTGGCGAGGGTCATGCGAAAGCGGGAGAAACGGCGGCCGCGCCAGATCGTTCAGGACGACACGCCGATCGAAGTGCACATCGAACGGGTTGAAACGCTCGTGGCGAAACAGGGACGGGTCTCTTTCACGGAACTCTTCGACGCAGACATGCCGCGAACGCGAATCGTGGGTATCTTTCTGGCAGTGCTGGAACTGGTGCGCCGCGGCAGACTGCGCACGCGGCAGGACAAGATCTTCGATGACATCTGGCTCGAGTCGTCCAGGCCCGACCAATCCCGGCCCGACCAGGCCAGAGAGACCGCATGATCGAAAACGCACCGGTTCGCAACTTCGTCCACAAGGGGCTCACCGTGGAGGGTTATTCCCGCGCGG
Organism: Candidatus Kuenenia stuttgartensis; assembly: GCA_945877135.1. Lineage (GTDB taxonomy): Bacteria > Planctomycetota > Planctomycetia > Pirellulales > UBA1268 > CAMCQY01. Next base: position 29,318 of record CAMCQY010000006.1, on the reverse strand, counting down.
CCGTTCAGAGCTATTGGCGGATCCCCGAACTGAAGCTGGGCTTCGACCTGGGCGGGCAGCCATGGAACTTCATGGCCACGAGCACGTGGTTCATCACCCACACCCACCTCGACCACATCGCGGCGTTGCCTGTCTACGTCGCCCGTCGGCGGATGATGAAGATGGAGCCCCCCACCATCTACCTGCCCGAGACGGCGATCGAGCCGATCGAGAAGCTGCTCAAGGCGGTTTCCCGCCTCGACCGCGGCCGGCTGCCCTGCACGCTCCTCCCCGCACGGCCCGGCGACGAGATCGAGCTCTCGCGTGAGCACGTCGTCACCGTCTCCGGCACCACCCACACGATCCCGAGCGTGGGCTACGTCGTCTGGGAACGCCGACGCAAACTCAAGCACGAATACCACGGACTCCCCGGCGAGAAGATCCGCGACCTCCGGCTCTCCGGCATCGACGTGACCCACGAGGTGCGAACGCCGCTGGTGGCCTACCTCGGCGACAGTTCGCCCGAAGGGCTCGACCGCTGCCCGGCTATGTACGAGGCGATGATCCTGATCACGGAACTGACCTTCGTTGCCCACAGCCACCGCAAGGAAAAGATCCACAAGTTTGGTCACATGCACCTCGACGACCTTCTCGCTCGGCGGCAGCGATTTCACAACGAGGTGGTGATCGCCACCCACTTCTCGACGCGGTACACCGACGATCGCATTCGCAGGATTCTCGGCAAGAAGATTCCCGACATGCTCGACGGCCGGCTGCAGATCTGGCTGTGAAGACCCTGACGGCCGACATCACGAACGCCGGGGAAACGCCCCCCCTCCCGCGTGCCGCCTACGTGCACGTGCCCTTCTGCCGCCACCGCTGCGGCTACTGTGATTTTGCGCTGATCGCGGGCCGCGACGATCTCATCGCCGACTACCTCGCGGCCATCCAGCGGGAGCTGACACGGCTCGACGCAGTGCCAGATCTGGGCCTGGGCGATGCGTGCCTGGAGTTGGCCACGCTTTATCTTGGCGGCGGCACGCCGTCGCACCTCGGGCCGGACGGACTCGCACGGCTCTTCGACATCCTTCACGCTCGGCTGCGGCCGCTGCCGGGTGCCGAAGTCACGATCGAGGCCAATCCTCAGGATGTGACGGAACCACTGGCGGCCGCGGCCGCGGCCTGCGGCACGACCCGCGTCAGCCTCGGCGCCCAGTCGCTCGACACGACGACGCTCGCGGCACTCGACCGTGACCACACCCCCGACGATGTTCGGCGGGCGGTCGGCATCCTGCTCGACCGTGGATTCACCGTGAGCGTTGACCTGATGACAGCGGCACCGGGCCAGACGCTCGCTGATGTCGAACGGGATCTCGACGCGATCGTGGCGCTCGGCACGCAGCATCTCTCCGTCTACTGTCTGACCTGGGAGAAGGGCACGTTGTTCGAGTCGCAGCGGCGTCGTGGCACACTCCAGCCCGCTGCCGAGTCGCTCGAGCGGGCGATGCTCGACCGGACGATCGACCGGCTTGAGGCGGCGGGCTTCGAGCACTACGAAGTTTCCAACTTCGCCCGACCGGGCGGCCGTTGTCGTCACAACGAGACCTACTGGGATTGCCGGCCATGGGAGGCGTTCGGGCCGGGCGCCGCACGGTTTGACGGTCGGCTGCGGATCACGAATCACCGCAGCACGACAACCTGGATGCGGCGCGTGCTCGCCGGCGAAGACTTCACTGGCGATCGCGACGCGATGACGCCACTGGAGGCCGCTCAGGAGCGGGTCGTGCTCGGGCTTCGGCGGCGCGATGGCCTCAGCCGCGCGAACTTTCTTGCCGCCAGTGGCCTCGACCTCGACCTCGTCGCCGGCAGTTCCATTCGCCGTTGGACCGACCGCGGCCTCGCCACCGACGACGGCGAGCGCGTGCAACTCACGCGAGAAGGCCTGCTCGTCTCAGACGCGCTCTGGGCCGAAGTGTTGTAGACCGCTTCACGCGAAACACGACATCGTGTCGTTTTCGCTTGGCGGGCCTCCGCCCGCTGGTGCTGAACCGGCCATCCAGGCCTAGCGTCGATGGAACCGGAAGCATCCGTGAGGGGCTGCCCATGTGCCGAGAGCCGGCGTTGTTGACAAGCGCAGCCAGGATGGCGAAGCGCAGTCAACATCGAGTGAGCGAAGGCCATGGATGGCCGGAGCGAACGTCCGGCGACGGCGCATGGGCAGCCCCGAACCGCGGCCAGCTTTCAGCTCTGGGTTGCGGCCAGGAGGTCGCGTTCGGGTACGATACCCTCATGAGCAACGAAACCCTCTGGGCACCCTGGCGGCTGGGATACGTGCAGGGGCACGACAAGGGCGCGCCCTTTGAAAAGGTTGAGCCAGCCCACTGGCGCGACGGCGCCGTCCACCAGTGCTTCCTCTGCCGTGCGGCCGCGGCCGACGCAGCGCACGACGCGGCCCTGGGCGTGGTCGCCCGCACGCCTCTGAGCGTGGTCGTGACCAACCGCTTCCCCTACTCCAACGGCCACCTGCTTGTCGCCCCGCTCGACCACCGGGCCGCGCTTGCCGATCTGTCAGCAGAGCAGCTCCTCGATCTGCAGACCTGCATCGTGACCTGGTGCGGCGTCATGGAGCGGTCGATGCAGGCCTACGGCTTCAACGTGGGTCTGAACCTCGGGGCGGTCGCCGGCGCGGGGCTGCCCGGCCACCTCCACTGGCACATCGTGCCACGGTGGCCGGGTGACGTGAACTTCATGCCAACGACGGCGGGCGTGCGGGTGTTGCCGCAGTCGCTCGACGCGCTGCGCGAGCAACTCGTGCAGGCCGCCGCAGGATCCCATCATTCCGATCACCACACCGACGGATCGCGCCGATGACAGCACGCCGCCATGACGAGGAATCTGCCGGAGCACCCGACTGGCAGCAGCGGGAATCGCTCCTGCTTGCCCCCTGGGCGATGCACGCGGCCGACTCGGCTGGCAGGGTGCACGACGAGCCTCCGCACGCCTTCCGCAGCCCCTACCAACGCGACCGCGACCGCATCGTCCACTCGGCCGCCTTCCGCCGCCTCGCCCACAAGACACAGGTCTTCACCGGCTACCACGGCGACTATCACCGGAGCCGCCTGACGCACACGCTGGAGGTGACGAGCATCGCCCGCACCCTCGCCCGCAGCCTGGCCATCAACGAAGATCTGGTCGAGACGCTGGCCTTGGCCCACGACATCGGCCATCCGCCGCTGGGCCATGCCGGCGAGGACACGCTCTCCGAACTGCTCGCGGACGAAGGCGGCTTCAACCACAACGCGCAGGCGCTCCGCATCGTGGAACTCCTGGAGATCCGCTACCCACACTTCCCCGGCCTGAACCTCTCCCGAGAGGTCCTCGATGCCCAGGCCACGCGGAAGAAGGATGGCACGGCACCGGAACCGCTGCTCGAGGCTCAGGTCGTCGATGCCGCCGACTCGATCGCCTACGACACGCACGACGCCGACGATGCCGTCGAACTGGGGCTCGTCACCATGGATGAACTCCTCGAAATTCCCCTCATGGCCGATGCCGCCAGTCGCGCCCGCGACCGCTACGGTTCGCTCGAGGGCCCGGAACTGCGGCGGGCGGCGCTCCACGAGGTGGTGGAATTCGAGGTGGCGGAACTGGTGACGCGGAGTCGGGCCGCTATCGCGGCCCTGGGGATTGAATCGGTGGCGCAGGTCCGGGATGTATTCCGCGGCCAAGGGAGTCTGCCGGGCGTGCGAATCGTGGCCCACACGCCGGCCGTCGCCGCCAGCAAACGTGCCCTCGAGCAGTTTCTCTTCCAACGGGTCTACCGCAGTGAACGGGTGCTGGCGGTTCGGGTGCCGGCGCAGCGGAAACTGACACGACTGTTCGAGTGGTATTGCCTGCACCCCGATGAGATGCCGCCCGGCTTTCGCGGCCGTGCCGAGCAATTTGGCGTGCGGCGGAGCGTCGCCGACTACATCGCCGGCATGACCGACCGCTTCCTCGACCGCGATCACGATCTGCGAATCGGCACCGGCTGAGCGGTCTTCGCCGAACGCGGGGGGGGGTTTGTGTTAGGCTTGTGCGAACGGGCCAGAATCAGCCCCCAGTTCCTACTCCCCATCATCTTCAAGGCTCATGGCTCTCTTCGTACTGCGGGCAATCTTCGTGATGGTCTCCGTGGGGATCGCGGTCCTCATGTTCAACTCCGCGCCGATGCGGGAGGCGGCCGAGTGGCTGCCATCGACTGTGCTTGCCGGCATGATTCTGTTGCCGCTGGCCGTCATCGGCATCGATATCTCGCTGCGCCGCAAGGAACTGACGGTGATCACGTCGATCTACTTCGGCCTGCTGATCGGCGTGTTCCTCACCTACGTCGCCATTCTCGCCCTCACCCCCCTGCTCGCCGCGGTGCCGCAGACGCCGCTCCTGGGGTGGCTGCCGTCGGTTCTGGGCATGATCCTTTGCTACATCTGCACGAGCATGCTCCTGCAGACACGGGACGACTTCCGCTTCATCATCCCCTACGTCGAATTCGCCCGCGACGTGAAGGGGCTGCGGCCCAACGTGCTCGACTCGAGCACGATCATCGACGGCCGAATTGCCGATCTGGCCGAGTCGGGCCTTTTCCAGAGCCGGTTCGTCGTGCCGTCCTTCGTCGTGGATGAACTGCAGGAGGGGGCGGAATCCACCGACAAGTTCCGCCGCATCCGCGGCCGACGCGGTCTCGATGTGCTGTCCCGCCTCCGTTCGGGCAAGTCGATTGAGTTGGAAGTGGTGCCCCCCCACACCGACGACGATCTCGACGCGACCACCGAATCGAGGGTGGTGGGCATGGCCGCCGATCTCGCCGGGCGGCTCGTGACGGCCGATCCCAACGTCATGAAGATCGCCGGCGTGCGGAGCGTGCAGGCGATCAACATCAACGATCTGGCGCTGGCGCTGCGGCCGGTGTTCGTGCCGGGCGATCTCCTCGACGTGCGACTGGTGAAGCCGGGTGAGGAGCCTGGTCAGGGCGTGGGCTATCTCGAAGACGGCACGATGGTGGTGGTGGAACAGGCCCGCGACCAGATCGGTCGCACGATCCACGTCAGCGTGACGAGCACGCTGCAGACTACGGCCGGCCGGCTCGTGTTCGCACGGCCTGAGATGGGCCGCGGGTAATTTGACCAGCCCCCCGGCTCACGCCGGGGGCTTGTATCACCCCACATCCAAGCACTGAGCGCGAGCGACGGGATCTGGCCCTCACTCCCGGCGCTTTTCCTTCGCCAAGCGGTTGAGCGTGTACCACCCGGTGTCGTGCAGCAGAGGCAGGCCAGCCATGCTGCGAACCCCGGCCGCCTTGAGTTCGTGGATCACGCCCTCGCGGAGGTTACCCAGCGTGAGCCGCACGCGACGGCCATCGGCAGTCGGCTCCGCCTTCTCGACCGAGCATGGCTCCTCGTCGACGACAGGGCTGCCGTAGCTCGACTGGTAGATGTAGGTGAAGCCCTTGGCCGCGTAACTCGCCGGGTTGGCCGCCGTCTGCTGATCAACCGGCTCCGTGAACTCCAGTTCGAACCCACCCGGCACGGCCCGCATGGCGAGGATCTCGAACGGCGTCTTCCCGGTCCATGTCATGCGTTCGAGCGCATAGTCGCCCGCGCCACGAGAGCCCCAGCCGCGGTTCGTGCCGCCGACATAGAGCGAGCCGTCGGGTGCGAACTGCAGTGCGAGTGATCCACTTCTGAAGCCCTCACGAAACCTGAAGCAAGCGCCCTGAATTCCTCCTTCGATCGTCTCGAGAAAGCACCGCATGACGATCGAATGTGACTGATCGGTCACAAACATCTGCCCGACAAACGGGCCGAACTTCCCGCCGGTCGCATCGCACGCCACACCTCCGGCGCTCTTGCCCATCGTGTCATACGGAAACACTACGGCGGGCGGCCGCAGCCGCGGGATCCGCTGCACCTCGGTCGCCCAACGGCTGCCGCTCTTCGGCTCCTCAGGCTTTTCCCCCATCTCAGGCGCGAGTGCATACCACTTGAAGCCGCCGGGGTGGCCGACGAAGTCGCCGGGCACGAGATGCTTGAGCGAGCAGGCGCCGTTCCACGGCCCCTGATTGTCGGTGTAGAGCACGTTTCCATCCGCATCGAAGCCGATCCCCCCGGGCGACCGCACGCCTGAGGTCGTGGGGACCATGCTGCCATCGGGTGTGACGCGGACGGCCCAGCCCCGAAAGGGCACGTTGCTGTCGAAGCTGCCAGTCAGGCAGAGAACGATCCAGAGATTGCCCTCGCGGTCGAACTTCGAGCCAAACGCATACTCGTGATAGTCGCCCGACACGCCCCAGCGGTCACTCACAGTTTCATAGTCGTCGGCTACGCCGTCGCCGGTAGTGTCGCGGAGGCGGCTTACCTCGGGCCGCTGCGTCACATAGAGCCAGCCGTCCCGCCAAGCGAGGCCGAGCACCTCGTGCAGGCCGTGGGCAAATCGCTGCCACCGTGGTTTTCCCGAGACAAGGTCGCTCACCATCCAGATCTCGCCACGTCGGCTGGCGACGGCGACTCTACCGTCGGGAATCCATTCGAGCGCACCAACCTCCAAATAGGCACCGTCGGGGATCTCGACCGCATCGATCCGGTAGAAGTCGTTCTCCCGCGGCTTTTCCGGTGTCTCGGCGGCCGTTGCCACGGCGACCCACGCGATTCCGCAGCAGAAGACGGTCAGCATCGCCTGCGCCATCGATCTCACCATGACACTCACCATGACAACTCCTCCACGAATTCGGCCTCATCGCCTGGGCTCCACACAATTCTTCGGCGGATCTCCGTCGTGCCATCGTCGCTGCGGTTCACCGCCGGTGCGACGCCCGCGCCGCTCACCCGCACACGCCATGTGCCGTCGATCAGCAGCCAGCCGTCGCCCTTGTCTTCGACCTTCCTCGCCAACGCCACACGGAAAAACGCCTCGCCCGCGGCGGGCCGACCGGCCACCTGAATCGTACGGCGGACGACCTGTTTCCCGCCTTCAACGATCGGCTCGATCTTCTCGCCGATTCGCATGCCATCGATCGACCAGTTGAAGGTAGGCCGCCCCTGCACGTCGAGCGAGTAGCCGCGAAACCGCGGTCCGTCGCGCCGTTCCCCCGCCGGCTGATCCGGCTTCGCCATCGGCCAGGGTGACTCCAGGCTGGCCAGCACGGCGATGGCCGAGGCAGCGTCAGGGGAGAACACGCCATCGCCCAACGGCGTCTGGAAGCCCTGCCCGCGGCCGGTCCAATGCTTTCCGGCATCGATGAACGCGCCCCGCCAGACGAGGGCCAATCGCAGCCGGTCGGCGTCCCAGGCCAGGTTTACTTTTTCGGGATACCCGACACCGATCGCCCGGGGACCCGCACCCTCGATGAAGTTGCGATAGATGATCGGCCGATCGACCGGCACAAGTTCGATCGGATTCGTGCCGGAGCCTACGGGTGGACGCGGCTTCGTGCCGGCGAGATACCGCCAGACCGCCTCGATCTGCCCTGCGGCCGTGCCGTCGAGGACGCCGGGATAGAACGTTTTGCCTTCCGGCCAACTGGCCGGCATCCGGGTGCCGGGCCGAAACTGCTGCGGATTGGCCACGTAGGCCAGAAACCAGTCATGCCGCAGCCGCTTGGGCATCCTCGTCATGTCGATCACGCCGAGGCTCTGCCCCTTCTCCCCGGCGAACGAATGACACTTGATACAGCCGAGCGACTTGGAGCCGACCAGGCCGCGGGCCTGTTCATCGATCTCCGATTCCGAGTGGCCCGAGAGTTCGGGCGTGGACACGGTGGTCTTCACGTCTTCTGCAAGCTGCTTCGCGAGCGGATCGACGACATTCGGATGCCACTTCGGCATGAGCGTGTGCATGTACGCGCCGCGATCCTTGCCCCCTTCGGCAAGCACCTCGCGAAGAAACCCACTCGCAAGTTTGTCACCGACGCCGGTGAGCGTGGGAGGCAGACGGCCCTCGTCGCCAAGCTCCTGCACGGCACTGGTGAACAGGGCGTCGCGAACCGGGTCCTTCAGGATCGGCTCGCCGTCGTCGTCCGTGGTGGTGACAGCCGGGATGATTCCACCCCGGCCATCGCGGTTGTGGCAGGCGTAGCAGTTGAGGGCCGTGAGCATGCGGTCGATGGTCTGCTCGCGAGCAGGCGCAGATTCCGCCGCCGGCGATCTGAGCCAGCCAAGAGCCGAAGTGACGGCCGACCGCTGGACGTCGTCGAGTGGATAGTGCGGAGTTCCCTGCCGCGCGGCCTTGGCAAGGCATCCGGCATCGAGCGACACGAGTTTCATGAGCGGCCTCGGCGTGGCAGCCGGCTCGATCCGCTTGCCATCGGAGCCTTTCAGTTCGTGGCAACTGGCGCAGCCCACGGCGGCAAATGCCGCCCGGCCCTCTTCCACAAGCGCTGGGTCGACTGCGAACGATGCTTGCGTAGCCGCGACGGCCATCGATGCCAGCGGCTTGTCGGCAGCGGTCGGGGTCACGTATTCGAGCGCCGACCGCCGCGGTCGGCGTGGCGGCGTCACGTCGAGGTTGAGCGTCTCACCGCCGCTGGCCTCGAAGTACTCGATCCGGATGGGGTGGACCCCGGCTTCGAGCGAGATCTCTCCGTGGCGTTCTGTGTCGGCATGAATGCCGTCATTCTCCACGATCTGCCGGTCGCCAATGAGCAGCCGGCTGCCGTCGTCGCTCGACAGGTGAAATTGGTAGGTTCCGGCGGAGGGGGCGTGGAGGAAACCGTCCAGTTGCACGACGAAGCCATCGGGCCGTCCCGCCAACTGCACGACTTCGAAGCCCTTCACCGGCCCCGTCTTCGCCGGCGAACCGAGTGTTTCGATCGCCGGCAGTTTCTCCACGTTCACGAGCCACGCACGGCCGTTGAAGGCGACATGGTCTCGATGAGTGTCGCGGGGAGGCGGCGGCGACCCGAGCAGGCTGGCGACGACGTGCCGTCGCTCGTTGTCTTTGAGCGGCAGGGCCGGCATCCGGCTGGACGGGCGGATGTGGAACGGGTTTTTGAGGAATTCATCGAGCGCGCGCGGCGACCATTTCTTGTCGAGATCGACCAGCGGCATCTGGTCGGGCAGCGGCACCGCATCTTTCGTGCGGGAGCCATGGCAGACGGCACAGCCGGCCCGTTCGTAGATCTTCAGCCCTTCCGCGGCATTCGCCGTGCCCGACTCCGGCAGCGAACCATCGTCGAAGGCACCCGTTGCGGCCAGAAAATGGGCGATCGCAGTGGCGGTCCGATCGCGTTCGGTGTCGGACAGGCCGGCGAGGACATGCGGCATCGTGGTGCCCGGCTTCACTGCGTTGGGCTGCTTGAGATACTCGACGAGCCACTCGGGCCCGATCCGTTCGCCGACCTTGTCGAGGTTTGGCCCCCGCTTGGGCATCAGGTGCGCGGCCTGCTCCTTACCGGCGGCGTGGCAATTCACGCAGCCAAGTTCACCGAGCAGCACAAGCCCGCTGTCGATGGCTGCCGCGGGATCGCTCGCCGACCGGCCAAACCGTTCGAAGCCGGGCACGATTGGCGTGGCAGCCATGCCGCTGCACGCCCACCCGAGCCCCATCAATACGGCCCCGAAACAAAGCAGCCTCATGCTCATGCAACGACCTTTGGCGAAATGACGAACCGCGACTCGCACGGTGTGCATGATAGCTTCACCTCGGTAGACTTTCTCTCATGAAAAGCACCTGTCTTCCCATCCTCGTAGCCACGCTGGTCGTGTGCCTCGGGGGCTTGTCCCTGTTCGCCGCCGAGTCCGCGACGCGGCCGAACGTCCTCTTCATCCTCTGCGACGATCTGCGGCCCGATGCCCTGGGCTGCTACGGCTCGAAGCACGTGAAGACGCCCCATATCGACCGCCTCGCCGCCGGTGGCGTGCGGTTCATGAACGGCTTCTGCACGACGTCGCTCTGCTCACCCAGCCGCGCAAGCATTCTCACCGGTCTCTACGCCCACGCCCACGGGGTCCGCAACAACTTCACCGAACTTCCCCCCGCCCTGCCCCAGTGGCCCGGCCGGCTGCGCGAGCAGGGCTACTCGACGGGATACATCGGCAAGTGGCATATGGGCGAGGACAACGACGCCCCCCGCCCCGGATTCGACTGGTTCGTGAGCCACAAGGGCCAGGGCAAATACTTCGACACCGAGTGGAACGTCAACGGCGACCGCCGCGAAACGCCCAAGGGCTACTACACCACGGTCGTTACAGACTACGCCGCCGATTGGGTTGCGAAGCAGCCGGCCGGGAAACCCTGGGCCCTCTGCCTCGGTCACAAGGCGCCGCACTCCTTCTATTTTCCCGAGGAGCAATACAAGCATGCGTTCGACGATGTCCGCGTGCCCTATCCACAGACCGCCTTCCACCTCGACGGCCAGCCCGACTGGATCCGGCAGCGGCTCCCCACCTGGCACGGAATCTATGGCCCGCTCTTCGAATGGCGGAAGCAATTCCCCGACACGCGGCCCGAAGCCGTGAAAGACTTTGAAAACATGGTGCACGCCTACTGGGGCACGGTCCTCAGCGTCGACGACAGCGTGGGCCGGCTGGTGCAGCTGCTCGAGTCGCGTGGCGAGTTGGAAAACACGCTCATCATCTTCATGGGCGACAATGGCCTGCTCGAAGGTGAGCATGGCATGGTCGACAAGCGGACGATGCACGAGCCGAGCATCCGGATTCCGATCATCGCCCGCGGTCCGGGGCTGCCCGCCGGGAAGGTCGTGGAGCAGCAGGTGCTCACGGAAGACATCGCCCCGAGCGTGCTCGACCTCTGCAGGGCGCCGCCGATCTCGAAGACGCACGGCCGGTCGTGGAAGGGATTGTGCAATCAGGGCGATCCTGACTGGCGCACCGCCTGGCTCTACGAATACAACTACGAGAAGCAGTTTCCCTACACGCCCAACATCCGCGGCATCCGCAGCGACCGATTCAAGTTTGTTCACTATCCGCATGGCGACGGCACGGCCGACCGCCATCTGCCGGAGATGTATGACCTCGCGGCCGACCCCGATGAACGAGACAATCTGGCCGTCGATCCGGCCCATGCAGCGACGCGGGCGGATCTCGAGCGGCGGCTTGCAGAGTTGCTGACGTCCTTCGGACTCACGCCGGAAAAAGACACAATGCCGCTCGACGAGGGCATCAAGTCAGCCCTGCCCGACCAAAAGATCCGCTGAAGCAACATCTCGATACGTCTCGCGCACCCGATCGAGGAGTCCGCGAGGGGCTGCTCATGCCTCGAGAGCCGGCGTTGCTGACCAGCGGAGGCAGGATGCCGGAGCGCAGTCAGCATCGAGTGAGCGAAGGGCAGGATGCCCGTAGCGAACGTCCGGCGACGGGGCGTGAGCAGCCCCGAAGCCGATGCCACACCACGCGCCCCTACAGCCCGCGGCCACGGAGCCAGCCAGTCGAGCGCCCGGTTGGGCCAGTCTGACGTGCCGGCGGCGTTATCCCGCTTCTGCATCCCGAAGACGACACGTGAAACAGCAGTCATCGGAGACTCTCCCCGAGAACTGGTTACGAGAGAACGACGAAAACCGCTCAGACTTCCCAGCCGCGGCGATACTGCCGGCGGAGCATGGCGTTGACGTCGTCGCGGCTGCTCTTCATGGCGGCCGCATCCCAGTCAAACTCCCCCTGCACCCGGTAGGCGATGTTGGCCAGCAGCACGCTCTCCGATAGCGGCCCCGTGTAGTCGAAGTTGCACGTTGCTGGGCCCCCCCCGCGACAGGCGTCGAGCCACTCGCGATGAAAGCCCGGCGACTTCGGGATCGTCTGCTTGGGGCCCTCGTAGCCGGCGAACTTCTCGGCGGGCAGGAGCGACCAGGCATCGAACCCGCAGAGCAGCATCCCATCGGTGCCGATGAAGAGCGTGTTCTTCTTTTCCGCGAGCTTGCCGTCGATGCCTCGTTCCTCGAGCACCGGCGGCCGTCCCTGGTACCAGTGCACGCTCACCGCCGGCCATGCCTTTCCGTTCGCCCCCGTGCGTGCCGGAAAGTCGAGCCGGCTGGCGAGCGATTTTGGCGTCCGCTTGGGGTCGGGCTCCGGCCCGCTCCCACTGACATGCACCGGATGCGCGAGGTCGAGAGACCAGAACGGAATGTCGAGGATATGGCAGCCCCAGTTGCCGGTCTCGCCGGTGCCAAACTCCCACCAGAATCGCCAGTCGTAGGGCGCGAAGCCCTTCGTGTAGGGACGCTCGGCCACCGGTCCAAGCCAGAGATCCCAGTCGAGTCCGGCGGGCACCGGCTGTGGCTCACCCGCGATGTCCGGCATGGTGGGCATCCCGCGGCCGCTGGCGATCCAGGAGTGCACCTCTTTGATCGTGCCGAGCAGGCCCGATTTCACGATCTCGACGCCGTCGCGCAGGCCCTTCACCGCATGCCGCTGCGACCCGAGCTGCGTGGCGAGGCCTTTCTTGCGGGCAGCCTCCGTCAGTCGTCGCACCTCCTCCACCTCGTGGGCAAGCGGCTTCTCCAGGTAGACATGCTTGCCCCGTTCCATCGCCCACCAGGCAGGATGAAAGTGCGTGTGGTCGGGCGTGCTGATCACGACCGCGTCGATCTGCTTGTCCAGCGCGTCGAACATCTTGCGGAAGTCGGTGAACTTCGTGGCTCCAGGATGCTGCTCGTAGGCCTTGCCGGCCCGCACATCATCGACGTCGCAGACCGCCACGATGTTCTGGCTCTTCACGCCACCGAGATTCGCGGCCCCCTGGCCGCCGAGGCCGACGACGGCGATGTTGAGCATGTCGGCGGGTCCTTCTGCCGGCGGCTCACCGTAGCCGTGGGAGGCGAAGAATCCGGTGCCAACGGCCGCAGCCGCCGTGGCGGTGGCGGCGCCGACGGCGAACGTGCGGCGGGAGACTGCCGTCGCGGTCTGACGAGCGTGCTGGTTCATGGTTTTCCCTTCATCGCGTGCTCTGTTACTTCCCTTGTTCTGCCCTGACCGACGCCTATGCTACCGCCCCAGTCCCCACCGCGAAAACCCGGCTCCGACGCGTCGGCAGTACTGCTGGCCGCCCTATCACTCTCCACGAACTTCGCGTCGCAGTCGATTTCTTTTGCTAACGTTTTCGGAAAACTCGCGGCGGTCAATCGTTGCCGCCCGATCGGGCAGTCGATATTTTTTCTACCGGGGGCTCTTTGCGGCGTTGACACGGACACTGTTTGGAGAAGTGATATGAGGGAACAGAGCACATCCGATCACGAGTCCCACCAAGGGCTTCCACACGCTAGCCCTCGCGGCTTCACGCTGGTCGAACTGCTCGCCGTGATCGCCATCATCGGCACGCTCGTGGGCCTGCTTCTGCCGGCCGTTCAGGCGGCGAGGGAGGCGGCCCGGCAGACCCAGTGCAGCAACACGCTCAAGCAGTGGGGCCTGGCGATGCAGACCTACCACGACGTCTACGGCGTCCTGCCGCTGGCGGGCAGCGGCTGGCCTTTGATCGGCACTACCTGGCAGCCCCTCCTCTGGCCCTACATGGAGCAGGGCGATTTGGCCAAGAAGTACACCTACACCGAGCCTTGGACCAAGTGGGGCCTCAACGTCAGCAACCAACTCGACAAGTCCAATTCGCCACCGCTGTCGCGTCGTCTGCCGATCTACTACTGCCCGAGCGACAGACCCGGAGCCTATTTCGCCATGGATGCTGGCGTCGGCACCTTCTACGCCCCTCGGTCGAACTACGCGGTGAACGGCACCAGCGTCACGGTATCCGGAAAGACCTTCATCGGGCCGTTCAACAAGACCGCCACCTCGAACTCCGGCAGTTCACCGTTTGATCCTCGCGGCTACAAGGGCTCCGAGGCGGCCCGGTTTCGGAACATTACCGATGGCCTTTCAAAGACGCTCCTCATGTCGGAAATCAACATGTGGACATCCGATTCCGGCTCGCCGGTCGATCCCCGCGGCCAGGTGGCGAACTGTAAGTTCGATGCCTCGATCTCGCCAAACGCGATGTTTGACAAGGTCGCGAACTGGTACGTCGCACCGAACTACTCCTGCACCAACAACCCGCCGTTTCTCCCCTGCCAGGCAGTCGGCAGCGCCTTTGTCTACGCCGCCCGCAGCCATCATTCCGGCGGCGTGCAGGCCGCGTTTGTAGACGGCGCCGTGCAATTCGTCTCCGACACGATTGACCAGGCCACGTGGCAGGCGCTGGGCACGATGAACGGGGCTGATCGATAGAACGCCCCACACCGCCCCCTGCACACCGCATCACGGAGCTTTCGAACATGCCGCGTTTCCGTCGCTTTCCATACGCCGCCTGCCTCGTGGCGGCACTCTGTCTGGCCGCCGCCGGTTGCGGAAAATCCAAGCCGATGATGGAGGGGCTCGTGACGCTCGATGGCGTGCCGATCGAGAAGGGCACGATCATGCTGATCCCCTCCACGGGCAAGGGGCAGAGCGGCGGCGGGGGCATCATCGCCGGTCGCTACCGTATCACGGCCTCGCCAGTGCCGGTGAAGGTCGTGATCAATGCGAGCCGCAAGGACGGCAAGATGCCGGACCCCCTGAACCCCGGAAGCGGGGTGATGATCGACCGCTACGTCGAGTATGTGCCGGATCGCTACAACGAAAAAACCACACTCGAATTGACGATCACCGAGGGATTGAACAAGCACGACTTCGCGCTCGAAGGCGGCACGCTCGGCGAAGCCAAGCAGTGACCGCCGACGTTCGTCTCCGTCAGTGCAGCGGCTTGAGTGACACCACGTAATCAACCAGCGCCGCAAACTCGGCCGCGGTGAGGTCATCAACGAGACCAGCCGGCATCACCGACACCGGCGACGTGGTGCGTTCCTCGATCGATGCCGTGGGTATGTCGTGCTCGGCCCCGGTGGCGTCGCGGATCGCCACGTGGTCCGCCGACTCCACCACCACGAAGCCGGTGAGTGCGCGGCCGTCGTCGAGCGTGAAGATGGTGGTGGCAAATCCTTGCGCGATCGACTTGTTGGGGTCGAGGACAGCCCACGCGAGGTCGGGACGCTTGTAGATCGCGGCGGTATTGGCCAGGCTCGGCCCCTTGAGGGGCTCGCCCGGTTTCACGGAATGACACTTGACGCAGCCCTGCCGCGTGAAGAGCTGCTCGCCCAGCGAGACGTCCCCCTTCAGGCCGGTCACCTGCTCGATCACCTGCTCGCGGGCCAGTCCCTTGAGCGGCACGCGCACAGCCTGCGACTCGGCACGAAGCTTGACGGCGTCGAGCTTCAGATGCCGCAGCGTGCCATCCGCAGCTTTGGCAAGATCGGCGGCCTTCGCGTCGCTTGGATTGGCCGCCGCAGCGTCGATGATCCGGAGCAGATCGGGGGCCATGGCCTTCTCGTCGGTGAGCCGCATCGCCTCCATGATCTGCCGGGCACGCTTTTCCCCAGAGGCGAGGCCCGCCCGCAGCACGTCAGCGGCCTGCTTGCGGGTTGCCGGGGAAGCCGGAACCCGGCCCGTCAGACGGCAGAGACAGCCATCGGCGAGGAGGGCCCCGCGGCCATCCATCCGCTCGGCCCGCTCGATCAGGAAGCCGATCTGCTTCTCCAGCTTCGGCGACCAGAGCAGCACATGGCGGGCCTTCTCAATCATGAGGCGGTCGGGCGGCGGCACGTCCCACATCGCAGCGATTGTATCGATCGCCGCCGCCATGCCTTCCGCGCTGTCGCCTCGTGCGAGAGCCAGCGCAGCCTCGCAACGGATGCCGGCCGTCCTTGAGGTGTCGCCTGCCGCCCTGATCAGGAGGGGCACCGCACTCGCGGGCGGCGGTTCGTCACCGCCGAACTGCCGCACAAACGTGTCGATGACAGCCGGATCAGCCTCGGCCATGGCGATCAGCTTGTCGCTGGCCGGCGTCGACCTGAGCCGATGCCGGGCGAATTGTCCCGCCAGAAACACCGTGTCGTCGGCGTCGGCCGCGACGAGGGCTTCCTCCAGCGCGGCGGCGATCTTTTTCGACTCGCCCCACTCCTCGGGCTGGTGCACCGGGCCGCGGGTATCCGGGCGGGTGCCCCAGAAGCCGCCGGTCCATTTCTCGCTCTCGACGAAGTGCTGACGGCAGAGGGCCGTCAGCAGGCCGCGCCGCGCGTCGCGATCTCCGGCAGGAACGGCCCTCAGCCGGGAGACAAGCCCATCCACCACGGCAGCGTCGTGCAGTGTGCCGAGCACGCGGAGCGCGGCGGCTCGACGGGCAACGGGGGCAGCAGGATCATCGATCGCCGCGAAGCAGGCATCCGCGGCGCCAAGAGACCTGAGTGCCTGCTGCGCCGTGTGGGCCACGATCAGATCGGGGTCGTCGAGCAGCGGCACGACCGCCACCGCATCGGTCTTGAGGTCGAGTCGAGCGACCGCGCGGGCAGCCTCACGCCGCGTGCGGGCGTCAGGGCTCGCCAGCCCCGCCACGATGACGGGCCGTGCAGCAGCGGCAGTCATGGCTTGGGAGGCCGTGGGCACATGATCGGCCAGAGCCCGGATCGCCCAGGCGGCCACCGACGGGTCAGCAGCCAGCTTCACGAGCACCGTATTGACGTCGGGACCGAGTCCCTGCGCCAGGGTATAGATTGCCGCCACGCGGGAGGCCAACCGCTGCGAGCCATCGGCCACCAAGGCCTCGAGCCCCGGACGGGCAGCGCCGATGAGCCCGCGACGGAGGATCGCCCGCGACGCCTCCAACCGCCGACGGTGGCTCGCGCCGCCAAGAACCTCGAGCAATGCTGGCACCTCAATCGTGTCGAAGTCTGGCACAGCGGTCGGCTGATAGCCGTCCGGCGTGAGCCGCGCGACATAGCCGACATCGGGACCGTTCCACTGAAACACCGCCCCGCGCCAGCTCGTCACCGCGATCGCCCCATTGGCATCGACATCGAGATCATTCACCCGAGTGGCACCGAAAAACTCCCGCTGATCGGCCTTGAATGTCGCCCCGTCTGGCGTGAGCCGGTGGCCATAGACCCAGTTGCGGCCCCAGTCGCAGGTGAACGGCATGTCGTTCCACTCAGCCGGTATGCCCGGTTCGTCGATCCACGCGGCGCCCGTGCCCGACCCACCTCCGTAATCGGCCATCGGCGCGGCGCACTCGTCGCGAAAATGCTTGTACAGCCGTGGGTAGCCGTGGTCGTCGAGACCGGTGAAATGATGGAACCGCACGTCCCAGCCATCGCCGTCGTTGGTGTTGTCGCGGGCAACGAGATCGAGCAGCGGACTCACGGCCGCCTCGAGGATGTTGCGGGTGCCGCGGGCGAAGACTTCCAGCCCGCTGCCGTCGGGCCGCACGCGGACGACGCCGCCTCCGCGGAGCGTGAGCGTTCGGCCGTCGGTGCCCTTGGCGTTCAAGCAGCCGAAGTCACCCAAGGCCGCATAGAGCCAGCCGTCGATGCCGAGTTCCAGGCCATTGGAGGTGTGATCGGCCGAGCGGTTGTCGAGACCGAAACCGAGGTTCTCCACGAGGACCTTGTGCTCCTCGGCCACGCCGTCTCCATCCCCATCACGAAACATGCTGATCGTCGGCGGGTGGAGCACGTAGATCCGGTCATGATCCCAGACGACGCCCCGCGGACTGTCAACATCGGGCACAAAGTCCACCGACTCGTCGGCGCGGCCATCGCCGTCGATATCCCGCAGCCGCACGATCCTCCCACGATGCTTTTCCCGTGCGGTCGAGCCATTGCCGTCGCTCGCCACGTAGAGCGTGCCGTCCGGCGCCGCCGAGACAAACACCGGATAGTTGATCAGCGGCGGCCGGGCGAAAATCGTCGCCGAGAATCCCGCCGGCACCTTGAGATCTCTCCGCAGGTCGCCGTCGCGAGGCAGTTGGCCGGAATTGGGCTTTTCAGCCGTCTGCGTGCCGGTGACGAGCGACGCGAGCCGCCAGTGACCACCTTCGTGCCCCAGCGGCAGCCGTGCCGTTGTTCCGTTGGCCTGACGACTCACGATCGTCATCGTCGGGGGCAGGAGCCAACGCGCCGTATGCCTCTCGGCGAGCGACTTCCAGGCGGCGATGTCGTCCGTGGACGGCGACTCGAGGGCGACCGACGCCGACTCCCCATCGGCGAACGCCTGCAGGTCGTTCTCGTTCGGCCAGACTCGCGACATCCCCGGCTTCCATGGCAGCGCGTAGCCCAACACCTTCCCGTCATGCTTGATGAGAGCCCGACTGGCATGGCCGCGGACAGAATCCGCTCCGAGATCGAGCGCATCGGCGGCGACGGGCGTCGATTCTGATGAGACAAGCCCGCTCTTCGGGTCGTTCTTGTCCGAGGCCGCGGGCAAATCCTTGAGCCAGACATCGGTGAACTGCACCTTCATCGGACCGCCCACGTGCAGTTGGAGGGCGATCACGCCCGAGAGCCTGCGGTGCGCCGCATCGTGATCGACGACCTCGACCACCTTCTCGCCATTCTTCGTGAACTCGATACGATTGCCGACCACGCGGATGCCGGCCTCGTTCCAATCGTTTCTGTGATGGATCGTCCGCAGCCGTGCCTCGTCGGCCAGCACGCCGCTCCGCCACCGCCGGCCGTCGAGCGCGATCACAGCAGCGACTCCCGGCGGAATGCCGAGGCTGCGCCGACTTCTCTCCTCGTAGAGCAGCCCGTCGATGTCTCCGCCTGGTGAGAGGTCGTATTGATAGCCGCCCACGCACCACGGATGCACTGCATCCAAGACGAGCGAGCGAATCTGGATACCGGAGTTGCCCCCGGTCCGAAAACGATACTTCAGTCGCAGTTCGAAGTTGTCGGGCGCAAAGCGATCGGGGCCTGCCCCCTCCCACACCAGAAACGTGTTGTGCTTGAGCGGATTCTCGGCGGTCGTGAAGCCCGTGATGGCACCGTCCTCCACGGTCCAGCGGCCCGGTTCGCCCGACCAGCCGGCGAGATCCGTGCCGTTGAAGATCGGCCGAAAGCCAGCAGGTACCTCGGCGGCGACCGCCGCGAGGCAGCTCAGCCAGAGCACAGTGACAGGAAAGCATCGACACAGAACACGCCGCATCATGGGCAGGCCTCCTGAACTGGTGGCATCTCTCATCACGAACGTAGGACGCCGAGTGGCAAAAAACTACCGCCACGGTCCATTTTCCGCCGAAACTCCGGCAGCCAACGGGTCAGCGGGAAGGGTCGCAGTCTGCGGCCGATTTCGTCGACTGTACGACCTGGATAGAATACCCCTGAAAACTGGTGCCTGCCCATTCACCCGCCTGATGGTTGGACGTCATGCCCGATATTCGCGCGACCTCTCTGACCTCGCTCGTCCGAATAGGAACGGTGGCATGCCTCTGGCTGTCCGCCGCGTTGCTCGCCGCCGACGACCACCCCGGCTTGGCCGTCTACCGCGAGCACTGCAGCCGCTGCCACGGCGATGCGGGTGCCGGCACGCCAGACGTGCCCGCACCGCTCGTCGGCGACCGCTCGGTCAATCAACTGGCCGCCTACATCGACGAGACGATGCCGGAGGACGATCCTTCGGCGGTCGCTGCCGACGCAGCCCGGCAGGTTGCGGAATACATCCACGGCGCCTTCTATTCGGCCGTGGCCCGCGACCGCAACCGGCCTGCCCGGGTGGAACTCTCCCGGCTGACGGTCCGGCAGTATCAGAACACCGCCGCCGACCTGATCGCCAGCTTTCGTAATCGGGGCCCGGGCATCGACGACCGCCGCGGCCTGCGGGCGGAATATTTCCATACGCGCGACTTCAATCGCAAGACAGGCCTCGTCTACGAGCAGATCGACCCTCAGGTTGATTTTGATTTCGGCCTCGAGGGCCCCGACCCAGAGCGGTTCCAGCCCAACCGCTTCGCGATTCGTTGGACTGGTTCGATCGTGCCACCGGAGACGGGCGTGTATGAGTTTGTGATCCGCACCGATCACTCCGCAAAGCTCGCCCTCAACACGGCATGGTACGAGCCGCCGCTCATTGATGCCTACGTGAGGTCGGGCAACGACACGGAATACAAGGCGAACATCCTGCTCCTCGGTGGCCGTAGCTATCCGCTGCGGCTCGAATTCTCGAAGGCCAACCAGGGCGTTGACAAGAAGAACGAGCACTCCACCCACGCCTCGATGCAGTTGCTCTGGAGGCCGCCGCACGGCGTGCTCGAAACGGTGCCCGAGCGGTACCTGATTCCGCACGACAGTGCCGAGGTGTTCGTCGTCAAGACACCCTTTCCGCCCGACGACAAGTCGATCGGCTACGAGCGGGGCACGAGCGTGTCGCCGGAATGGTTCGCCGCGGCCACGGCCGCCAGCGTGGAGATCGCCGACTACGCGATCGACCACATCGAGCACCTCGCCCACACGAAGCGAGACAGCCCTGACCGGGCCGACAAACTCAAACAGTTCGCCACGACCTTCGCCACCCGGGCCTTCCGTCGGCCGCTCACCGACCACGTGCGAACGCTCGTGGTCGATCGGGCTTTCGCCGATGCTCCCGACCTCGACGCTGCGCTCAAGCGGTCGATGCTGCTCGTGCTGGGGTCGCCGCGGTTTCTCTTCCATACCGAGGCGGCCGCGAGTGGAAATACCGATAGCTTCGCGACCGCAGCGCGACTCTCGTTCGGCCTCTGGGATTCGATTCCCGACCAGCCTCTCTGGGATGCCGCCACCAAGAACCAACTCATCACGGCAGAGCAGGTGCGCAGGCAGGCCGAGCGGATGGCGAACGACCGTCGCACCAGGTCGAAGCTTCGCGATTTCCTCTTCACTTGGCTCCGCGTGGATCACGCCCCCGAGATCGTCAAGGACAAGACCCGCTATTCGGAATTCTCGCCGGAGATCGCCGCCGATCTGCGGGCGAGTTTGGAACTGTTTGTGGACGACGTAGCCTGGGGAGCGGGCGGCTCCGACTTCCGCCGTCTCTTCACCGACGATGAGGTCTATCTCAATGGCCGGCTCGCTCCGCTCTATGGAGCGAAACTCCCCGCCGATGCGGCTTTTCGTCGCGTCCGACTCGACGACGGCCGCCGCGCGGGCGTGCTGTCGCATCCCTACATGGCGAGCGTGCTCTCCTATGCGGCAGCCACGTCGCCGATCCACCGCGGCGTGTTCCTAGCCCGCAGCGTGATGGGCAACGTCCTCAAGCCACCCCAGGAGGCGGTCGCCCCACTGGCGCCCGACCTCCATCCCGATTTGAGCACGCGGGAACGGGTGGCGCTGCAGACGAGTTCGGTGGCCTGCCAAACCTGCCACACGATGATCAATCCGCTCGGCTTCGCACTGGAGGAGTTCGATGCCATCGGACGCTACCGGACAGCCGAGAGCCGCGGCACCGTGGAGAAGCCGATCGACGCCTCGGGTTCGTACCTGCCCCGAGAGGGTCAGCAGGCCACGTTTCGTGGGGCCCGTGAACTGGCCGCCACCATCGCCACCAGCCGCGATGCCCAGGAAGCCTTCGTCCAGCAACTCTTCCACGCGCTTGTCAAACAGCCCGTGCGGGCCTGGGGCCCCGACACGCTGGAACCGCTGCGGCAGCGATTCGTGGCAAACAACTGCGACATCCGCCGGCTTTTGGTCGATATCATGACCGTTGCGGCCCTGCCGCCGGTTGCCCCGCCTCCGGCCTCACCGACAGCGCAGCCCCCCGCGCAGTAGCCACCCGCCGAACAGCCGTCGGCCCAGGAGAAAGCCCCATGATCACGCTCTCACGCCGCCAACTCCTGCGTCGGCTCGGGGTGGGCTCGGCCGTGCTCCCCTTCCTCGGCAACCTGCCCAGTCTGGCCGGGACCACCTCCGCGGCACCGAAAAAACGACTCGTGATCGTGTTCAGCCCCGACGGCGTGGTCAAGAAAAACTTCTGGCCGACCGAGCCCGGGCCGTTCGCGACGCTGCCGCCCGTGGTGCGACCGATCGACCTCCCGCCGATCCTCAAGCCGCTGGAGCCGTTCCGCGACCAGTTGCTCATGCTCAAGGGCGTGCACGACAAGGTGCAGGGAGACGGTGACCGTCACATGCGCGGCATGGGCTGCCTGCTCACCGGCATCGAACTGTTTCCCGGCAACATTCAGGGCGGCGGCGAGACGCCAGCCGGCTGGTCAAGCGGTCTCTCGATCGATCAGGAGATCAAAAACTTTTTGCAGAGCCGTCCCGAGACGGCGACCCGCATGGGCTCGCTGGAATTTGGTGTGCTCGTGCCCAACCGGGCCGACACTTGGACGCGGATGGTCTACGCCGGCCCCAACAAGCCCGTGGCCCCGATCGACGATCCCTATCAGATGTTTCACAGGCTTTACGGCCAAATGAAGGACCGCGAGAGCATGAAGAGCGTGCTCGACGAACTCCATGAGGATCTGGCCACGGTATCTTCGGCCCTGCCGACGGAGGACCGGCGGATTCTGGAGGAGCACACGGCGCTCGTGCGGCAATTCGAGAAGGATCTCGCGAGCCACCATGCGGAGGTTGCGCATGCCGTGCCGGTGCTCGAGCAGGGGATCGTCGAGCAGAACGACCAGATGCCGAAGATCAGCCGGATGCAGATTGAACTGGTGGTGGCGTCGTTGGCCGCCGACTTCACGCGGGTGGCCAGCCTGCAATACACCAACTCGGTCGGTCAGGCGCACATGAAGTGGGTCGGTGTCGAGGAGGGGCAGCACGACCTCTCGCACGAGCCCAATTCCAACGAAGCAGCCCAGGAAAAACTGACGAAGATCAACACCTGGTATGCCGGCGAGGTGGCCCATCTCGCCAAGCGACTTGCCGAGACGCCCGAACCGGGCGGGCACGGCTCGCTGCTCGACCACACCACGATCCTCTGGACGAACGAACTGGGCGAGGGCAACTCCCACTCACTCGACGACATCCCCTGGCTGATGGTGGGCAAGGGCCTCGGCTTCACGATGGGTCGGTCCCTCGATTTCAAGGGCGTGCCCCACAACCGTCTCCACCTCTCCATCGCCCACGCCATGGGGCACACGGGGCTCGTGCGGTTCGGCAACCCCGACTACTGCGGCGACGGCCCGCTCACCGGGCTTGTGTAGACGGCTTTGGGCCGTTGTTGGGGCCTGACGCACGTTTGACAAGAAGCCCCGGACGGAAGTCCGGGGACACCGGGTCGTTGGGCTCTTCCCGGATCAGCATGGCATGTTGGCTGGTGGTCATACCCGGCGTCCCCCGGCTTCCGC
The DNA here is from genome assembly GCA_945877135.1 of Candidatus Kuenenia stuttgartensis. Classification (GTDB taxonomy): domain Bacteria; phylum Planctomycetota; class Planctomycetia; order Pirellulales; family UBA1268; genus CAMCQY01. The sequence continues at coordinate 6,233 of CAMCQY010000006.1, read as the reverse complement.
CGAGGGCTTCCTGAGAAATGTCAGCTTTCCGCGTTCTCTCCCGCTCGTCGCGGTTTTTGTGCATACTTGATGCTTCCCCTCTCACAGGAGTTTCGTCATGCGCCGCCTCCACCACTTCGTGCTCGCCACGTCCCTACTGATTGGCCTGGGTGTGGCCAGCATCTCTGCCGTATGCGCCGCCCCCACGGGCAATCCCGCGTACACCGATCCCGCGAAGGCTGACGCCGACTTCCCTTTCCAAGGTGAATACGCCGGCACGGTCTCGCATGATGGTCAGCCGGTGCCTTTCGGCGTGCAGGTGATCGCGCTCGGCGACGGGAAGTTTGATGTCGTCGCCTATCCGGGCGGACTCCCCGGCGACGGCTGGACACCCCCGAACAAGATCAAGGGCACGGGCACTCGCACGGGTGAGGGCGACGCCGCCGTCGTGAAGGTCGAGGCCCTCGACTGGGGCGGCAACAAGCGCACGGGAGAACTCCGCAACGACTCGATCGTCGTCTTCTCCGACTCCGGTAGCGAGATCGCCAAGCTTCCCAGGGTGAACCGCAGCAGTGCCACGCTGGGCCAGAAGCCGCCTGAGGGCGCGGTCGTGATCTATGACGGCACGGGTACCAGCACCGACACCTCCAAGCTCGTCCATGGCCGTGTCTCCGAGGATGGCCTGCTGATGGAGGGTGTGACCACCAAGGACAGCTTCGGTGATGCTCTCTGGCACATCGAGTTTCGTCTGCCCTACCAGCCCAAGGATCGCGGGCAGGGTCGCGGCAACAGTGGCGCGTATGTCATGGGCTGCTACGAGACGCAGATGCTCGACAGCTTCGGCCTCGAGGGGAAGGACAACGAGTGCGGCGGCATCTACAAGGCTGCGGCACCGTTCGTGAACATGTGCCTGCCGCCCCTCAGCTGGCAGACCTACGACATCAACGTCACCGCACCGCGATTCGAGGGGGAGAAGAAGGTGGCGAACGCTCGCATGACCGTGCGTCATAACGGCACCGTCATCCACGACAACGTCGAGGTGCCGGCGATCACGCCCGGCGGAACCCTCAAGCAGGAGGCTCAGAAGGGGCCACTCCACCTCCAGAACCACGGCAATCCGGTCCGCTACCGCAACATCTGGGTGCTGCCGAAGTCGTGAGACGGGAGTCGCCGGATGCCTTGAGTGTCGATTCGCAGCGGTGCACCTGCACCGCCTGTCCGCTGCTCTGCGACGACATTCTGATCACCGCCGCCGACGGCGTGGAGCAGGCATGCGACCACGGCAGCAAGACGATCCGCGAGGCGCTCGCCGCCGAGATGCCTTCGGCGGCATCGTCTCCCGGGGCCGCCGAGAATGACACGCCGATCGACCGAGAGGCGGCCATCGAACGGTCGGCGGCAATGCTCACATCGGCTCGCCGCGTGCTCGTCACCGGCCTGGCCAACGCCCCGCTCGAGGCCATCGCGGCCGCCTGCGATCTCGCTGAATCGCTCGGCGCCGCGGTCGATGCCGGTCTGCCGGAATCGGCCCGTGCCGCTGGTCCCACGATCGCGCGGGCCGGCGAAGTAACCGCCGCCTTCGAAGAGCTTCGCGACCGGGCCGATCTTGTCATCTTCTGGTGCTGCAATCCATACGAATCGCATCCGCGGTTCATCGAACGGTTCGTCACGCCACCATTGGCCGATGGCCGCCCGCGTCAGACGATCGCCATCGGCCCCGACGGCGTTATGCCACGCGCCTCCTCGCATCGCCACCTGCCGCTCTCCCGGGACCTTGCCGTGGAGGCGGCCCGCCTGCTCCACCTGCGGATTGCGGGCCGTCATGCCCCCGACACGCTCAACGGGCCGCTGGCCTCCGCCTCGGCCACGTTGCACGACGCCATTCGATCGTCCACCTGCGTGGCAATCGTCACCGCTGATGCCGACGATTCAGTGGGGCTGGAGGCCTGGAGCATCGTCCATCTGGTCCGTACGATCGCCCACGAAAGACAGGCCTTCCAGATTCCGCTTGGCGCGGGCCTCGCGGCGGGCGGTGCCAACGCCGCCGGTGCCGCGGCGGCATGCACCTGGCGGTATGGTGCGGCCGGAGCGATCACCTGCGCCGATCGGATGGGCAGTCTCTTCCTGCCGGGAGAGTCGGATGCCCGGAGGCTGATTGATCGCGGCGAGGTGGATGCCGTCGTGATCCTCGGGCGGTTGAGCGGGCCGCTCGAACAGGCGATCGCCAACCGTGGCGATGCGGTCTCGCTGGTGCGAATCAGCGATGCCGCGGAGATGCCGCGACAGCCGCCCGGCCGCGCGATCCACCTGCGGTGTGCCAGCCTGACAACCGCCACCACCGGCACGATGCTCCGTGAGGATGGCCGCCGTGTCGGGCTGGCTCCGTCCAGGCAGTCAACGCTGCCGCAGGTGCGCGAACGGCTCGTCGATCTCGCCGGTGCCGTGCGGCGGTCGCTCGCCGTGGCTGCGGTCGGAGGCCGGCCATGAATAGAAACGCGCACACGTCCGGCCAAGCCGACAGCCCTTCCCCTGCCCCCCACCGTTTCGTCCTCTGCGGTGGCACGATCCACGATCCACTGCACGGGCGTGATGGCGTCGTGGACGACATCTGGGTGGAGGACGGTCGGATCGTCGCGAAGCCGGCCGATCCAAAGGTCTTCACGCGGATCGATGCCAGCGGCCGGGTCGTGATGCCAGGCGGCGTTGACCTGCACAGCCACGTGGCCGGTCCGAAGGTGAACGCCGGTCGCCGCATCGCTCCGCAGCTCGCGCGCCGCACTCCCGCCGCCGTTCCCACGATCCATTCGACCGGCGCACTCTACGCCGCGCTCGGCTACACGTCCGTGTTTGATGCAGCGATCGCCACGGCCGCCGCTGCCGTTGCCCACATGGAACTCGCCGAACTCCCCATTCTCGACAAGGGCATCTACCTCCTCGCAGCCGACGATGCTGACGTGCTGGCGGCACTCGACGGCGCCCGTGACGCAGTGGGCGACCGCGAACTGCAGCGACTCATTGCAACTGCGATGCAGACTGGCAATGGCTGGGCGGTGAAGGTGGCCAATCCGGGTGGGCCGGCATTCTGGAAACATGGCCGCCGGGGCGACCACCGCGATCTCGACACGCCGCTGCCGGGCATGTCGCTCACCGCGCGAGTGCTGCTCGAACGCCTGGCCCGGGCGGTGCAGGCTATTCGACTGCCGCATCCGCTCCACGTCCACACCGCCAACCTCGGCCTGCCGGGCAACTGGCGGACGCTGCTGGAGACGATGCGCACGTTCGACGGCATTCCGGCCCATCTGGCGCACGTGCAGTTCCACAGCTACGCAGGCGGCGATCTCGATGCCGATACGTTCGGCTCGGGCGTGGCATCGCTCGTCGAGTGGTTCAATGCGCATCCGGAACTGACGCTCGACGTCGGCCAGGTACTCTTCGGCGAAACGGTGGCGATGACGGGCGACTCAGCAGCCGCCGAGCATCTGGCCCATGCCACCGGCGTGCCGTGGATGTCGCACGACCTGCATCTGGAGGGGGGCTGTGGCGTGCTGCCGATCAGCTACCGCGAGAAGAGCCTGGTGCATGCCTGGCAGTGGGCGATCGGGCTGGAGTGGTTTCTCACAGCCGCCGACCCGTGGCGGCTGGTGCTCTCGACCGACCATCCCAACGGGGCGCACTTCACCGCCTATCCGCATCTGATGCGGCTCTTGGGAGATGCGGCCTTCCGTCGCGAGGCGTTCGACCGCATCCATCCGGCCGTCAGGAAGCGAAGCCCGCTGGCAGGGATCTCACGCGAATACACGCTGCAAGAACTCTGCATCATCACGCGGGCAGCGCCAGCGCGGATCGCGGGGCTCGCGGCCAAGGGGCATCTGGGCGTCGGCGCTGATGCCGACATCACGGTCTACCGTCCCAATGCCGATCTCTCGCGGATGTTCGCCATGCCCGCGCAGGTCTTCAAGGCGGGCATCCTCGTCGCGGAAGACGGCGAACTGCGATCGCTAACGACTGGCCGCGTTCTCGCCGCCAGCGTGGAGCCAACTTAACGGTCGCACGCAGCGATCACCGCCGCGACCATCCGGTCGGCTGGAAATTCCGCCGCTGCCCGCGCCTTGGCCGCGGTGCCGTATCGAGTGGCCAGAGCGTCATCCTCAATAATGCCGAGCGCCCGTCGCGGAAACTCGCTCTCCGGGTCGGCCGGCACGATCCGGCCCGTTTCGCCATCGACGATCAGCTGCCCAGCCGAGTCGCTCGCCACCGCCACCGCGGGGATGCCGAGTGCCATGCCGTCGAGGATCGCACCGCCGCAAGCGACCTCGCCCGACTGCCAGACGAGCCGCACCTCACGCAGGAGGTCGGGCAGGCAGTCGAGATGCGGGAAAAGATGCAGCCGCTCGGCGACCTGCTGGACCCGAGCCCGCCGCAGCAGACGGTCGCGAAGCGGCCCGGCTCCCACGAGCAGGTGTTCAAGCCTCTGATGCACGACTCCAAGTTGGTCGATCGCCCAGAGCAGCCGCTCGAGCTTCGCCTCCGGCACGAGCGGCGCCACGCAGAGCGTCCAGATCTTCTCAGGGTCGAGGCCGAGCCGAACGGCAAGCTCGACTCGCGAACGATTCTCTGCCGGTGCCGGATCGGCGGCTGGCGGGATCGTCTCGATCTTCACGGGCGACACGCCCAGTCGTTCACATGCAGCCGCCACGGCGGGTGATGATGCAATCACTCTATCGGCCACGCCAAGTGCCAGGCCGGTGACAGTGCCACTGGGCCGCATGGCCAGGTGACTCACGAACCGGACCGTAGGCATGAGCAGCTTCATCGCGGCAGCCAATCGGACCTGCGAGCGGCCCCATGTGAGGACCAGATCGGATGATCCAAGGTCGAGCCTACGGGCAACCTGAACCAACCGGACGGCCGCCGCAGCATCGACGACGGGCCGTGTCGAAAGCCGGTGCACGGTGATGCCAATGTGCGTCAGTCGCGTCGCGACGGCACCGCCCGCGGTGGTCACCGCGAGATGCACATCCCAGCCCGCCGCTTGAAATGCCTCGGCGGCCAGTTCGACCTGCCGGCCGGTGCCGACGGAATCGAGCCCCCGTGCGACCATCAGGAGGCGACGGCCATCGGGTCGCAAGACCCCGGAGGCCTTGGCACCTGAATGTCGTGGTGGCGATGGAGGGGTCATCGGTCGAGTGTTTACTGGCTATGGAAAGAGCCGCGGCTGTCGAAACATACCTGACAACGAAACCACGGAAAATGCCGAAGCGGCGACGCCCCTCTCGACACAAATAGTGTACTTCTGTATACTCTTTCTGTCGCATCCTATCTGCCGTCCGGTCGCGGCCTCATCCCAGGGACATCACTGTCGGGTCTATAATCCAGAGCGGAGTGTTTTCATCATGGCAACCATTCCTCAAATCCGCGACCGACTCTTGAAGGAATTTTCCGAACCTCAGGCCGATCTGCTCGCCCACGTCGTCACCGAGGCCTACGATTCGTTGGCCACGAGGGCCGACCTCCACGAGCTTACGGGCGTGGTCAAAGAACTCGCCGTCGCCCAGAAACGCACGGAGTGTCGCGTCGAGGAACTTGCTGCCGCGCAGGGACGCACCGAGCTTCGCGTCGAGGAACTTGCTGCCGCGCAGGGACGCACCGAGCTTCACGTCGAGGAACTTGCTGCCGCGCAGGGACGCACCGAGCTTCACGTCGAGGAACTCGCCGCCGCGCAGAAGCAGACCGAACTGCGTATGGGTGAATTCTCCGAAGCGCAGAAGCAAACCCAGCTTCGCATCGGCGAACTCTCAGAAGCGCAGAAGCAGACCGAACTGCGTATGGGTGAATTCTCCGAAGCGCAGAAGCAAACCCAGCTTCGCATCGGCGAACTCTCCGAAGCGCAAAAACAGACCGAGCGTCGAATGGGCGAAATGTCGGATGCCCAGAGGCACACCGACATCCAGTTCGGCGAAATGTCACGGGCGGTCTCGGAGCTTGCTGCCCTCCAGCAGCAGATGATGATCCGCCTGGACAAGAATGACGGCAGGTCCTTCGAACTGTTTCTTCGCACCCACCTCCCGGCATACCTCGGTCGGCATATGCGGCGGTGCCGCGTTATCTCGGCCGACCAACTGCTCGACACGGTCGAAGGCCGGCTCGCAGAAGAGGAGATCGACGATCTCCTTCGCGCCGACCTTGTCGCAACGGCGGTGGTTGACGGCACGCCGATGCACCTCGTCGGAGAGGTGTCGTGCACGGCCGATCGT
>CAMCQY010000005.1 GCA_945877135.1 Candidatus Kuenenia stuttgartensis | reverse complement strand
CCCGCAATTGTTCGTGCAGCGCCCGGGCCGACGCTTCGTCCACCTCGAACGCCGCCGTGCCCTGCACGCGGTCGAGCAGGTGGAGGTAGTAGGGCACGATGCCGAGTTCGATGAGCCGCTCGGAAAGCTGCGTGAGCACTTCAACGGCGTCGTTCACCCCTGCCAATAACACGGCTTGGTTGAGCAGGATCGGCCTGGCGTCAGCCAGGCGGGCGATAGCGGCCTCGACGGTGGCGTCGAGTTCGGCCGGATGGTTGGCATGCACCACCACGACGCAGCTCAGCCTGGTGCGGGAGAGGGTCTCCGTCAGCCCGGCAGTCACCCGCGAGGGCAGCACGATCGGCAGTCGGGAATGAATCCGCAACCGACGCATGTGCGGCATCGACTCGAGTCGCGTGACAAGCCTCGCCAGACGGTCGTCGTCGAGCAGGAGTGGGTCGCCGCCGGAGAGGATCACTTCGTGGATCGTCGTGTCCGCCGCGAGTGTATCGAGGGCTGCCTCGATGCCGGCCTGCGTCGCGCCGCTCTCGGCGTAGGGAAACTCGCGTCGAAAGCAGTAGCGGCAGTTGATCGCGCAGCCGCCAGTCGCCAACAGCAGCGCGCGGCCGGCATACTTTTGCACGAGGCCGGGTGACGCCAGCGAGTTTGCTTCCTCCAAGGGATCGGTTGTGAAGCCTGGCACGTGCGTGCGTTCGGCCGGTCTCGGAAGCACCTGCAGCAGGAGCGGATCGTGCGGGTCGCCAGGCTTCATCCGGGCGATGAACCCCCGCGGCACAAGGAGCGGAAAGGCACCGGCGGCGCGGCCTGCATCGGCGGCGATGGCGGGATCGAGCGACAGCAGCCTGCAGAGTTCGAAGGGATCACGGACGGCGTCGGCCAGTTCACGCTGCCAGCCTCGATCGGCCGGCTTGAATGGCCGGGCTGGGGCAGCGGGCTCGGGCGGCGTCGGCGGGGCGGGCGTGTCGGTGAATGGCGGGGCGGGCATGGGTGCGGCCGGTGGGCCGTGGTGTCGGGTTGACAGGGAACCGGCCGGCGGCAAGGCTTGACGGCCCTGATGGGCCCTCGGGCGGGTGTCGGCTTCGCCAGCATCCGCATACGATACGGCCCTTTGGCCCCGGATGGAAACGCACAGGAGAGACCGACGCAGTGGCAGGCTACAACACGAGTGAATTCAAGAAGGGGCTCAAGGTTCAGATCGACGGCGACCCCTACATCATGATCGAGTGCAACTTCGTGAAGCCCGGCAAGGGGCAGGCACTCTACAAGTGTAAGTTGCGGAATCTGCTGCGCAACACCGTGCTCGACCGCACCTACAAAAGCGGCGACTCCCTCGATGCGGCCGACATCGCCACCATCGACGCCCAGTTCCTCTACAAGCAGGCGGAGATGTTCGTCTTCATGGACAACGCCACCTACGAGCAATACGAACTGACGAAGGAACAGGTGGACGACTCCTGGAAGTGGATCAAGGAGGGCACCGTCTGCTCGATGCTGCTCTACAACGGCAATCCAATTTCGATGGAGCCGCCGAATCACATGGTGCTCAAGGTCGAGTACGCCGAGCCGGCCATGCGGGGCAATACGGCGACCAACCTCACCAAGCCTGTGAAGCTCGAGACCGGTGCCGAAGTGATCGTGCCCGCGTTCATCGAGCAGGGTGACTTCGTGAAGATCGACACCCGCACCGCGGACTACCTGGAACGCGTGAAAGAGTAGACGGCGGGAGTTGCACGCAAGGGTTCGGGGCTGCCAATGCCCCGTCGCCGGACGTTCGCTACGGGCATCCTGCCCTTCGCTCACTCGATGCTGACTGCGCTCCGGCATCGTGCCTGCGCTGGTCAGCAACGCCGGCTCTCGGGACACGGGCAGCCCCTCACGGATATGGCCGGCGTGATGCCGGTACAGCGTCAAATCGCTGGCCGCCAGGATGGCGGCCCAGCACCAGCGGGCGGATGCCCGCCAAGCGAAAACCGGCAGGATGCCGGTGTTTCGCGTGAACTCAGTCCCACCACCAGCGGCCGGCAGGAACGGCGAGTTTGTCGCCGCGAGCGGCGGCCACGGTGCCCTTCTCGTCCATCAGCAGGTTGGGCGAATCGAGGGCCATCCGCGGTTGGAGTGTGATGCCGCCGCCGATCGGTGTGAGCAGCCGGCTACCACGCCAGACGGCGTTGATGGCAGGCTCCACGACTGTAGGGGACTGGAACCGTGCGGTCGCACAGATCTGCTCGTCCCGCAGGGCCGCCGCGTCCCACTGCGTCCGGCCGTAGCCATCGTGTTCCTGTAGGTAGGCAGCTAGCACAGTCAGATCGATGAGCGTGCGGAGTTGGGCGTAGACCGGATGGCGGGCCGCGATCTCCGGGTATTTTCGCGTGAACGTCTCGGTGAACGTTTTGCTCGCCCGGTCGGCCCGGTCGGCGGTCATGCGGCGGCCGTCAGGCAACACCGCCTCATCAGCGCCAACCAGTTTCACGCCCCGGCCCACCAGTTCGATGGCGAGGTCATCCTCGCTGGTGCGGATGCACTGGTAGTCGGGCATGAAGTACCAACGCTGCAGGGCGTTGGCCGCCACGCCGCCGGCGCTGGTTAGTTCGATCCAGCTGTTCATCTTCACCGGCGGCCGCTCCAGGCCGATACCGATGAGCTTCATTCGGTAGTCTGCCTCCACCATTACCTGGGCGAAGTGGCTGACAGGAGAGACGCCGTCAACTCGAATCCGTTGGGAACCGAGCGACTCACGCATGCCGTTGACGATGTCGCTGGCACTGGCCTTGGGATTGACCCGGCCGAGTTTCCGCAGATACGCCTGCATTGCAGCAAGGCCTTCCTGCGTCGGATCGATCGAACAGCCGATGGTGTGGTCTGTCGGCTGGCCCGGTGGAAAGGCCCGGATCGCCGTCGCGAGGTCTTCCAGTAGGACGGTCGGCGAGCCGGTCGCGGTGCCCACGACGCGGCCCGTGGCATCGGTCACCCACGGCTCCGCAGGGCCGGCAATCACCACCTCGCCCGGAGCGGTATCCTGGCCCGATCCGTCGGCGGGATAGATGAAGACGTACTGCACTCGGGTCAGGCCGGCGAGTTTCGCAAGTTCGTCGGGAATGCCCCGGCCGGTCGCGGCGGCCTTGGCAACCTCCGCCTCGAGTCGGGAGAGGGCTACCTTTCGCAGCGGTGATTTGGTCTGTAGTTCTGCGGGAAGGACTGTCACTGCCGCCTTCACGCGCTCGGCCGACAGCCCGCCGCCTATGACGGTCTGCGTCCGCAAAACACCATTCGCATCGATCACGATGCCAGCGGCCGTCATGCCGCCACCCATGCCACCACCCCCCTGGCCACCGCCACCCTGGCCGCCACCACCCATGCCGCCACCACCCATGCCACCGCCACCCATGCCACCGCCACCCATACCGCCACCACCCATACCTTGGCCTTGGGCCGGGCCGCATTGCACGGCGAGCAGCACGATGACCGCGGCGCAGGCCGCAGGACGAAGCCACCGAGAAGTCCGCGCGATCGCGATGGTCACAAGCCTTGGGAGTGTTCGAGCCATTGAATCGCCTTGGGAAAAAGTGGAGCGAACCGAGGCAGTCTCTCAGAGGCTAGTTCGGTCGGCGGATGCGAACAGATTGGAGTTTTTCGCCCCGGCGGGCGCCCTCCCGTCGCTTGCCACTGTCCCCCCAGGCCGCAGGGCCTACCCAACCCCCGCAGGCGAACGTCCCGGCGGGCCGCGGCGGGCCGTTTCGGCCTCGCGTTTCTTACCGGCAAGGGTGATCGGCGCTCGCAGGCAGTCTGGCCCGAGGAGATCGACGATTTCCCGATGAAACGCCTGCGACCAGGCCACCTTGTCGCGGTCGGCCTCCATCAGCACGCGGCGGCCGTCGGCCAATTCAAGGACAAGCCGCAGCGGCACCTGTCCCGGATGCCGACGCACGACGGCCGCCAGCCGGTCGAGCGTGCCGGTGTCGTGCTGCATCTCGATCAGTTTCACCGTCACGCTGCGGGCCGGTTTGCCCCAAAGGTCGGCGATTGGCACGAGGTCGTTGACGATCAGATTCGTCTCCTCGCTTCCCGCACGCCGGTCGATCGAGCCAGCCACCACGACCACGGCGTCGGGCTGCAGAAACGCTCCGAGTCTGGCGTAGTCTTCAGGCCAGCAGATTGAGCGGACGAGCCCGTCCATGTCCTCGAGGTCGAACATGCCGTAGCGAGTGTGCGTGGAGCCAGGCCTCGGCTGCTTCACGTTTGAGAGCTTGAGCGCGCCAACGAGCCCACCGATCACCACATCGCTCTTCGGCTTCGCCTGACCAAGTTCGCCGGTGCCGTGCGTGCAGACGGCCGAGAGCACGTTACTGTATTCGGCGAGCGGATGACTGTGCACGTAATAGCCGAGCACCTCCTTCTCGGCCGACCGCATTTCCAGGTCGGTGAGCAGCGCCACGTCAGGGAGTGTCGATGGAGGCGGGGCCGCGGCGGCCTGCGGCGCATCGTCGAGGGCATCGAAGAGGTTTTTCTGACCGCTCTTGCGGTCGGCCAGCCGTGAGGCACCGGCGGCCAGCGCCCGCTCGATCCCCGCCATGATCGCTCCGCGGTGGCCGCCGAGTGAATCGAGCGCACCCGCCTTGGCGAGGCTTTCGACGGCCGTCTTGTTGACCAGCGACGGGTCAACGCGGCTGCAGAAATCGTAGAGATCGCGGAACCGGCCGTTGCGTTTGAATTCGGCATTGATAGCCTCCGACGCCTGTCCGCCGCAGCCCTTGATGGCCGCGAGACCGAACAGGATCTTGCCGTCGGCCACCGTGAAGTCGGCCCCCGACGCGTTGACATCCGGTGGCATCACGTCGATGCCCATGCGGCGGCAGTCTTCGATGTGCTCGACGAGGGCGTCCTTCTTCTTGAAGTTGCGGCCGGTGATGTCGCCGGAAAGGAGTGCCGCCATGAACTCGACCGGAAAATGGGTCTTTAGGTAAGCGGTCTGCCAGGCGAGGAGGGCGTAGGCGGTGGAATGGCTCTTGTTGAAGCCGTAGCCCGCGAACTTCTCGATCAGTCCGAAGAGCTCCTCCGCTTCGTTCTTGGAAAGACCCTTGGCCTTCGCCCCATCGACGAACTGCTCGCGGAAGGCGGCGATCGTCTCGAGCTTCTTCTTGCTGATGGCCTTGATGCAGGTATACGCGCTCGAGAGCTCGATGCCGCCGAGCCGCTCCAGGATCCGCATCACCTGTTCCTGGTAAACCATCACGCCATGGGTCTCTTCCAGCACGTCCTTCATGACGGGGTGGAGATACTCGGCCCGCTTCCGCCGGTGCTTCACGGCGACGTAGTCGTCGACCATGCCGCCCTCGAGCGGCCCCGGTCGATAGAGGGCGTTGACGGCGACGATGTCGAGGAACTGGTCGGGCTTCATCCGCTGCAGCAGGTCGCGGATACCGCCGCTCTCCAGCTGGAAGATGCCCTTCGTCTCACCGCGGCAGAGTGTGTCGAAGGTCGGCTGATCGTCGAGCGGGAAGGCAAGCGGGTCGGGCCGGGAGCCCCGCGTCGCGGAGATGATGCCGAGCGTCTTCGAGACGACCGTCAGGTAGCGCAAGCCGAGGAAGTCCATCTTCATCAGCCCGGCCCGCTCGACGTCGCCCATCGCCCACTGCGTGATCACTTCCTCCTTGCCGGTCACCCGCTGCAACGGCACGTATTCCACGAGCGGCCGGTCGGCGATGACGACAGCCGCGGCGTGTGTGCCCACGTTGCGGGCGAGCCCCTCGATCCGCTGGGCCAGATCGACAAGTTCCCGCACCTCACTGTCGGCCTCGCAGGCGGCCGCCAACTGAGATCCTGGCGCGGCCGCCTCCTCCAGCGAGATATTGAGCTGGTCGGGCACGAGGGCCACGATCTGGTCAACGCGGGGAATCGCAAGCCCCAGGGCGCGGCCCACGTCGCGGATGGCCGCACGGGCCGCCAGCGTGCCGAACGTGCCGATCTGGGCGACGTTGGCCTCGCCATATTTTCGCTTGACGTAGTCGATGACTTCGCCGCGGCGTTCCTTGCAGAAGTCGATATCGATATCGGGCGCCTCCCGACGGTTGATGTCGAGGAACCGCTCGAAGAGGAGGTCGTATTCGAGCGGGCAGACGTGCGACAGGTAGAGCGAATAGGCCACGAGCGCCCCGACGCCCGATCCTCTCGCCGCGGCCGGGATGTCAACCTCGCGGGCGTAGCGGACGAAGTCCCAGACGATCAGGAAGTAGCTCGCGAAGCCGAGCGTGTTGATGACGCCCAGCTCTCGTTCCAGCCGCTCCATCACCTGGGGATGCAGCACGCGTCCGCCACCGTCCGCCGTCTCTTCCGCCCAGCGTTTCGGCACGTTGCGGTAGCGTTCGCGAAGGCCTTCGAGGCAGAGGCGACGGAGTTCATCGGCCGCGGTCAGGCCACTGGGCACGTCGAAGCCGGGGAAGTGCCGCTTGCCGAGGTCGAGCTCGATCGACACCGAGTTGGCGATCTCCTGGCTGCGGTTCACGGCCGCCGCGACGAAGTCGCGATCAAGGTCGGCGAAGGCCGCGTGCATCTCGGTCGGACTCTTGAGATAGAACTCGCTCGAGTCCATCCGCATCCGCGAGGCATCGCTGCGGAATCGGCCCGTATTCACGCAGAGCAGGATGTCCTGCGCCTCGGCGTCCTCGCGGTTCACGTAGTGGCAGTCGCAGGTGGCCACGGGCGGGATGCCGAGTTCGCGGGAGAGTTCCAGGGCCGCGTCGGTCACCTGCCGCTGCACCTCGAGGCCGTTGTCCTGAATCTCGATGAAATACCTGTCGCCAAACCGCTTCTGAAACCAGCTGGCGACCTCACGGGCCTGGGCGAGCGACTCCCGCTGCTCGCGGGAGCTGCCGATCAGCGCCCGGTTGAACTCGCTCGACAGGCAGCCGGAGAGGACGATGATTCCCTCGCCGTATTGATCCAGCAGGTCCCGATCGATCCGCGGCTTGAAATAGAAGCCCTCGAGGTAGGCCTTCGTGGCCAGTTGGAGGAGGTTGTTGAAACCGGTCCGGTCGCGGGCCAGGAGTGTGAGGTGGTAGCTGGCGTCTTTTTGGCTGCCGGCGTCCTTCTGGAACCGACTGCCCGGGGCGATGTAGGCCTCGTAGCCGATGATCGGGTTGAGCGTGGCGGCCTTGGCAGTCTGATAGAACTCGAGTGCACCGTGGAGATTGCCATGGTCGGTGATCGCCAGGGAGTTCATCCCGAGTTCGACGGCACGGTCGACGAGCCGGTCGATCGTGCTGGCCCCGTCGAGCAGGCTGTAGTGGCTGTGGCAGTGGAGATGGACGAAAGACTGCGTGCTCATCCGTGTGCTCGCTCCAATGGGCATCGCTCGAGGGGATGCGGCATTGTACCGGATGGGGCTCGATTTTCGTTACGACGGCTCGGAGATGCCTCTGAGCAGTTCGGCGAGCCTGGCCTGGAGTTCGAGCATCACCTGCCAGTGGGCGAAGTCGAGTTCGACCGTTTCGTTTCCCGGCCGCATGACTGCTCCTTCGGTGGCCTCGCGGAGCACTCCCTGCACGTAGTCGAGCAGTTCCGCCAGTTCGGCCGTCTGCGCGGGGCCGAGTCGCTCAGGCAATGGCGGTGGCCCCCCGGGCAGCAGGGGCGACCGCACATGGCTGACGTCCTCGATGACGTCTGACTTGTGGCTCGCGATCCGATCCATCCGTTCGCGCATCTGTCTGGCGTGGCTCTCCTGCGCGGAGGGGAGCTTGGCAGCGAGTTCAGAGATGCGGCGATCGATGTCGCTGTGCGAGCCGACCAGCAGCAGCGAGCGGCCCACCGAGATCATGTCGCCGTCGCGCACGATCCGTACCTGGATGTCCTCGCCGTTGACCTTGGTGCCGTTGGTGCTCTCCAGGTCGGTGAGGACAATCTTGTCCTTGTCGTCCTGGAGTTTCAGGTGGTAGCGGCTGATCCGCTCGTCATTGAGTTGGATCGTATTTCCCTCCTCGCGGCCGATGGTCACCGGCGTGGGGATCTGGCTGAACACTCGCCCTCGGTCGGCGCCGTGCAAGACGCGGAGCGTGATGTGAGCCATGGGCGGAATCCGTCGAGGGACCTGAAGCAACTCTCCTGTAAGTTTGCCACACAAACCGGGCCAAAGCCCGACTGCGGCGTGTCGGCCGGAATCCAGCGGAAAAACATGGTCGCCTCCCACAGAAATGGGGGGCTGCCTGGCGGCTTGGTAGCGGTTCGGCTGCTATACTCAAATCCACGCGTCCGTAGCTCAATTGGATAGAGCATCGGTCTTCGGAACCGAGGGTTGCAGGTTCAAGTCCTGCCGGGCGTACTTCAGTTGGCGTTCAAGTGGCGGAGCGAGGCCCGAAGGGATCGCGACGCCGGAAAGCAGCCTGCAGGTTCGAGTCCTGCCGGGCGTACTTCAGCTGGCGTTCCAGTGGCGGAGCGAGGCCCGAAGGGATCGCGACGCCAGAAAGCAGCCTGCAGGTTCGAGTCCTGCCGGGCGTAATCATGTTGGCTGTCCCTCGAGTCGAATTGCCAGGGCCATGCTGGCCACCACGGAACTTAGCGCCGTGATCAGCACGTCTGACACGGGACTGGCGGCGTACACCGCCAAGACGCCCACCAACTGATCGGCCACCAGCAGCGGATAGCCGACGAACGATCGGATTCCGTGCTTCGCCAGGCATGCGGTGTCGAACTCCTGCCAGTCAGCGTGCGAGCCAAGCAGGTGCCGTGGCTGCTGGGTCTGGGCGATCAGGCCAATCGGCCCCTGACCGATCGCGATACCGAGCGATTCCTCGGCAGGGGCGATCGACACGCCGGCGCGGGCCAGCAGCACAAGACCGTCGTCATGTTGACTCCGGCCCCAGACTTCCACGGCTGTCAGGTCGAGATGGGCCACCGCCTCGGCGGCCACGTCCTCGAGCCTTTTGCGCAGGCCGCCACCGGCAGTGAGAAACAGGCCCGCCGCGGCCGTGAACGCCGCCAGCGTGGCCCGCTCCTGGGCGAGCGCCTCGATCTTTTTTTGATGTGAGATGTCGATCGTGAAGCAGCGGCTGTGGTCGAATCGGCCGTCCTCGACGGAGGCGCTCGAATAGATCGCGACGTGCTTGATCGAACCGTCCTTTGCCACGAGGCGAGCTTCCCGTCCGACAAGGCACTCGCGGCGATCGAGCCGGGCGAGAATGTCTGCGATCGTGTCGGTGTCGGCATGGTAGCGGGCGATCGATGAGCCGAGATACTCGTCACGTGTGTAGCCGAGGAAGTCGAGTTCGGCCTGATTGGCCCAGACGATCCGGCCGTCGGCATCGACCCAGTGGAGCGCCACGTTGGCGTTCTCTGTGAAGTCAACCAATTCCTGCCGGCTCTTCTCGAGCGATGTCTGCAGCCGGCGATGGGTCTCGGCCGCGGTCACCCGGTCGGTTACGTCTCGCGCCACCGCGTAGATAGCCGCTTCGTCGCGTTCGCTGTGGGCGTTCCATTCCAGCCAGATGTAGCTGCCGTCGGCATGACGATAGCGGTTTACAAACTGGATCGTGGACTCGCCGCGAGCGAGCCGGGCGATCTCGTTCGTTGTCTTTTCGCGGTCGTCCGGGTGCACGAAGTCCATGAACTGCCGTGATTTCAGTTCGTCGATCGAGTAGCCGAGAAGGCGTGGGAAGTTCTCGTTGATTTGGCGGAAGAATCCGTTCAATCCCGCGATGCAGAAGAGGTCAAGCGAGAGGTCGAAGAACCGCACCAGTTCCTGCTCGGCCCGCCGCTGGCCCGACTCCAGATAGTCGGTCAACCCGGCCACGATCGCTGCGGCATCGTCCGGCCTTGCGGCAGGGTTGGCCGCCAGGCACTTTTTCGCGAGGCTCACGAGCGGGAGCGGCCCGTCGCAGGCATCGAGCCTGGCGAACGCATCAGCAACATCCCCCGCGGCAGCCTTGGCCCAACTGGCATCCGAAGTGGCCGCTGAGAAGGGGGGGCTCCCCGAGAGTATCTCGCAGAGGATCGCTCCAAGGCCGAAGACATCAGACCGCCTGTCAACGCGGGCGATTTCGCCGCGTGCCTGCTCGGGAGCCAGGTAGGCCGGAGTGCCGCAGACCGTACCGGCGACGGTGCGGTGTATCTCCGTTTCGCCCGCCGGTTTCGCCGCGATGCGGGGCAGTTCGTCTTCCGTCGGGGCAACGGCATCGTCCGATCCACTCCCGAGCACCTGAGCCATGCCCCAGTCCATTACGGTAACCACGCCGAACTGGCCGACCATGATGTTCGACGGCTTGAGGTCACGGTGGATGACCCCGGCGCCGTGTGCGGAGGCGACGGCCTGGCAGACCTGCAGGAAGGTGGCCAAGAGGCCCGGCAATTCGGCCGCGGTATCCGGACGGAGCGACAGGATGTGCTTGAGGGTCTGGCCGGTGAGCAGCTGCATCACGATGAACGGCTGCCCCTCGTCGGTCAGGTCGAATTCGTGGATCGCGACGATGCCGGGATGCCGGAGCTGGCTGGCGAGCCGCGCCTCGCGGAAAAACCAGAGCAGGCCGACGGGCCGCGCCTCCAGTTTCCGGTCCATCAGTTTGATGGCCACGCTCCGCTGCAGCTGGGCGTCCCACCCCTCGAAGACAACGCCCATGCCGCCACGACCGATCTGCCTGCCGATGAGATACCGATGACCTGGAGCGAGGGCCTCGCGGACGTCGTCGCGACAGGATGGTTCGTCCTTACGGCGACGCAGCAGACCCCAGAGTCCTTCGCAGACCCGCTCCTCGCCCAAAGACATCCAGGCATGGTCGCCTTCTTCGCGAAACAGGGTCTCGCAGTCGGTCGGAACGCTGGCCCCCAGCGGATGGCTGTCCGGCATGGTCGCTGTCAGATCGTCGTCCATGATTCCCATCTCCCCGCTCAGGGCTCCGCGGCCGGTGCAGACAGTTGGCCCTGTGAAACTCCCGCTGCATCGAAGAACTCCACGACACCGTCGCGTTCGTCCGGCCGCGTGCCCACCGCGATCGTGTCGACGCCATCCTTGTCCTTGATCTCGATCCGACCGCCCCCCCCCTTCACGACCCGTCCCATGTGGACGAGGATCGTGCCATCATCGTTCTCAATCACGATCTCCTTGCAGACCAGCCGGGTGGACTCGAGGGAGCCGACGCGGGCCGCGTCGAATTCCCCCACGGGAACGACGATCGCCCGCATGGCGAGCCCCAGCGCCAGGAATAGCAGCGGATAGACCGTCCAACGCTCACGGCTGGTCATCGTCTTTTCAGTCCCCGTGGAGTTGACGCAGGCGGGCTGAGAGCCGCAGGATCAGGTGCACCCGCTCGAACTGGTCGAGCCAGTCGGAGGTGACTGCGGCGATCTGATCTGCCGGCGGAGGGGTCGCACCGCTGGCGCAGCTGTCGCCCAGCTGGGCAGAGGCCGCGGCCCGATAGGCTGCGAGCGTTCGGTCGCCGTAGAAGAGGACGGGCGAAAAGTCTTCGCTGAAGAATGCCGCCACCGGCACGCGTTGTCCGCCGCAGACCTTGAGATGCGCCGCGATGTCCGGGCGGGCATCGCGGTCGAGGAACCGCAGGTCGATGGACGGGGCAGCGGATGCGAAGTGGGCGAAGATCGGGCACTGGTTGACGCAGTCGCCGCACCACGCTCCGGCGAGCACAAGCACCGGCATCTTTCGGACGAAACTCGACAGCACCTTGGTCTGGGCTGCTGTCAGGGTCACGCGGCCATGGAAGGCATCCCAGCGACTGCGCTGATCCGGAGTCGCGTGGCGGGCCAGGAAGTCGGGGTATGGGTGAGCCATGTCGAACGCGGCCTTCCAGGCCTCAGCGGTCGGCGGGGCGCCCGCTCCTGCCATCGGTGTGGCGGCGGTAGCGGTCATGATGACGTCGGCCATGCGCATGGTCTCCAGTGGTCGGGAAAGCTGCGAGCATATCCGTTTGAGGCAGGGTTTGGGTTTGCGGCCGGAGTCGCGGGCGGGGCCCGGATAAAAAAGCCCTCGGAAAAGCGGGCTTCTCCGCTGTGAAAACGCCCTTGACCCACAAAAAACCGTTCCGTAATGTCCCCGAGCCTGAAGGCTTGAGGGGCACATCCAACGCCCCGCTCGAAGTCAGGCGGCGGCACGGATGCCAGCCGTCTCTTCGAGTCCGGTCTCAAGATTCCGCGAAGTCTCCGTCCAATCGCTCCCGGAAACGGTTCAGCTTCCCCGCCCCCCTGGGATCTGGACCGTTCCGGGGGCCTTTGTTTTTTTGGGGCCTGCTGGTGACGCGAGGGCCCGTGGGCGTATCCTTCTCTGATATGTCCACTCCCGCAAAGCCAACGCCGCCGGGCGCCGAACGCATCATCGCCGGGATCATGGCGGCGATTGTTGTCTGGGGCCTCTTTCACGCCGTGGGTGCATGGACGCTCAACCACGATGCGCGGCGTCCGCTGATCGTGCTCGCCTGCGTGGCGGCGTTTCTGGGGTTCTGGCTGGCGCTGCTGGCCGCCCGCAGGCGGCGGTTGGAGCGGCAGGCCCATATTCGGGATGAAACTCGCGAACAACGGAGGTGACCCATGGCGATCGTGCTCGGCGCGAGCCTCGATAACGGCCTCGCGGTCATGTCTCACCAGCGGCCTGCGGTGGCGCGGTCGGAGAGCGTCACCAGCCTCTCGATCGGTCAGTATCTGATCCGTCGGCTCTCCGACTATGGCATCCGCCACGTCTTCGGCCTGCCGGGCGACTACGTGCTCTCCTTCTACAGCATGCTCGAGCACAGCCCGCTCGACCTCGTCAATTGCACCCGCGAGGACTGCGCGGGCTTCGCCGCCGATGCGTATGCACGGGTCAACGGCATGGGGGCCGTCTGCGTGACCTATGGCGTGGGAGCCCTGAGCCTGGCCAACTCGATCGCGGGAGCCTACGCCGAGAAGAGCCCGGTGGTGCTTATCTCGGGTGCGCCAGGCCTCGGTGAACGGGTCAACGACCCGCTGCTTCATCACCGCGTGCGGGAATGGCGGACGCAACTCGACGTGTTCGAGAAGATCTGCGCCGCCAGCCGTGAGATCAACGATCCGGCCACCGCCTTTCGCGACATCGACTTTCTTCTCGACACGGCCCACCGCCAGAAGCGGCCCGTCTATATCGAATTGCCCCGCGACATCGTCGGTGTCGTGCCTGACCAGATCCGACCCTACGTGCATGCCGAGCCGCAGAGCGATCCCGACGCCCTCGCCGAGGCGGTGAAGGAGGCGATGACGCGGATCGGGGCTGCCAAGAAGCCCGTGATCATTGCCGGTATCGAACTGCATCGCTACGGACTGCAGGCGGACGCAGTGCAATTGGCCGAGGTGTCGAGGATTCCGATTGCCGCCACGATGCTCGCCAAGAGCGTCGTCAGCGAGGTGCACCCGCTCTCCATCGGGCTCTATGAAGGCGCGATGGGCCGTCGCGACGTGACCGAGTTCGTGGAGGAGAGCGACTGCGTGATCCTCCTGGGCACGATCCTCACCGACATCGACCTGGGCATCTTCACGGCCAAGCTCGATGCCGGGAACAGCATCTTCGCCGCCAGCGACAGGCTGCGAATCAGCCACCACCATTTCGACAACGTGATGCTGGCCGATTTCATCCGAGCGCTGGTCGCGGCCAAGCCACATGGTGCGCAGCGGCAGTTGCCACCAGGACCCGCCGCGGCACGCGGGCCGTATGTGCTCCAGCCCGATACGCCGATCACGACCAGACGGCTCGTCCGCCGGCTCGATGAGTCGCTCGACGACCGCACGATCGTCATCGCTGACGTGGGCGACGCGCTCTTCGCGTCGAGCGAACTGGTGATCCGCGGCCAGACCGAGTTCATCGCGCCGGCCTACTACACCTCGATGGGGTTCGCTGTGCCGGCGGCGCTGGGCGCCCAGATGGCCCGGCCTGATCTCAAGGTGGTGACGCTCGTCGGCGACGGCGCCTTCCAGATGACGGGCATGGAGCTCTCCACGATCGTCAAGCGAGGCCTGCCGGTGACGGTGATCGTGCTCGACAACAAGGGCTACGGCACCGAGCGACTCCTTCTCGAGGGGAGCTTCAACGACATCAATCCCTGGCAGTATCAATTGCTGCCGCAGGTGCTCGGCGGCGGCACCGGCTGGGAGGTGCGCACGGAGGGTGAATTCGACGTTGCGCTCACGCGGGCACTCGCCGACACGACGGGGATGAGCATCATCCGTGTGCATATCGGCCTGGATGACCGCAGCACCACGCTCGACCGCCTCGCCGCAGGCCTCGCCAAGAAGGTCGCGCGGTGACTTGGATGAAGAGCCTCGTCGAATCACTCGCGCAGGCCGCCACGATCGATGACCAGCTTGCCGTCCTGCGATCGACGTTCACCGTGAACCTGATGCAGCCCGACCAGCGGTTCGATTCGGAGTCTGTCTATTTCGTCATCGGGGCCGGAAGCAACTCACTCATTCAGACGCACTCGCCGGCGATCGTGGATGGGTACCTCCATTTTCGCTCCTGCATGCACGACACTCCGATGAAGCCGCTGGCGGTTGATCGGCTGCAGGCAGCGATCGAACGACAGCGTGTCTACGTCGTGCAGCCGAAGGCGGTCGATCCGAGCGAACGCGACCAGATCCTGGACGTCGGCTCCCTGAGCCAGCTTATCGACGCCGCCCAACGCAGCGGCCTGGTGCCGGGCATCGCCACCATCATCCAGGTCCGCGACTGTGAATTCCGCCTGGGCCGCTACCAGCAGGCGCTCCAACTGATTGAGTCGCAGTTTCAGTCGTTCCAGGGGAGGGCCGCACAGCGGACGCAACAACTCGCCCGCGAAGACCTCGACATTGCCAGCGGCCGCATCAAGATGTCTGGCAGGGAGCTCCAGATGAAACGGCAGCGTGACCGACAGCAAACCCAGGCCGTTGATCGCGCACGCACGCGTTTTTCGCGAGTGTTGGAGGGCCTTCGGACGCTCGTCAAACGTGGCCTTATTGCTTGAGGCCGGGCGCGCCTATGGCTTTCCCATAAGCGGCGACGAGGTCGGCGAGTGATGCGTCGAACGAGTCCTTGAGGCTCTCATCGACCGACATTCCCTCCTTGATGCCGCGGACGAACGCGGCAAACTTCTTCCTGTCGCGGGCCACCATGAATTTCACGAGGCTCGATGCGATGCCGTATTGCACGGCCGCGATGTGATGGTCGGGATCGGCCGCGAAGAAGTTCTCGCCGACGCCGCCGCTCGCCTTGATGAATTCGGCCGCCCGGGCCTCCTTCATCGGCACCTGCCGGCAGTGCGGCACAACCTGCGTGCCGACCCACTCGGCGATCCCCTCGTTGAGCCAGTTCGGCAGATGCTCCGGCGACATCCAGCGGTGATTGAAGCCGTGGCTCGTCTCATGGACGAGCATGTGGGCGAAGGCTGACTGGTCGTTGCCCCGATGGCAGGCCATTACCACACGGCCATCGCTCCGCTGGTGGCAGAGTCCGTGCGCCCCCCTCGTCTCGACCTTCATGAACCTGGGTTCAAAGGCAATAAAGTCCTCCTCGCGGAGAAAGGCGATCACCAGGCACTTTCCTTTCCAGACCGGTTCTCCCCGCGGGATGCCGTAGAGATCGCAGAGGAAATCGTGCATGGCATCGAGCTTCGCCGTGAATGGCGCCATCTGTGCGGCCGGGATGTCGGTGGCGACGAGAAACTCATGCGTCTGGCTCACCGCGAGGGCCGGAAAGTCTTTCTGCACCTCGGCCAGGAAGGCCTCCAGTTCAGCCACCTGCGTTGCATGCTCCTCGGCCGAGAGCGACGGCCAGGGCTCGACGCCATTCGCCTCCATCCGTGCCCGCGACTCCGCCACCTGCCGGTCGTGGAGATCGCGGACGCGGCGGCTGCGGGCCAGCGCCGTGCTCGAGGCCTTGGCGTCGGCCTCGTGGATCGTCTCGCGGCCCGCGATGATCCTGGCGATCCCGCTCACCGGCACGCTCATCGTCTTCGACTCGCCCTCGCCGCGCAGGCGGATCGCCGTGGCCCGGTCGCTGCGGGTTGTGATCCCCTCGAGCACCGGCCGCACCAGCCGCTTGCCCGACCCCAATTCCACGAGGTCGAGCGTCTGGCCGACATGTGGCTCGAGCGTGGTGGCAAGTTCGTCGGCGTGTGTCGAGCCCACGCAGGCGAGCAGCAATGCCCACGCGATGCTGCGGAAAAAGGTAACGCTCACCTTTTGCAGAGGCACCTTTTTCAGCCGCCGGGAGTCAGTCGATCGCATCACGTTGACGCCTCAGTGCCGTGCTTGAGATGTCCATGCGAAACTCCCGCTGCGACACAAAGGTCGTCACCGCCCTCAGGGCCGGCGGCACGACGAGCCGTGCGGGATCCTCGAACTCGCCGTTTCGCTCTCTTCCAAACACGATCAGGCCGCGGGCCTGCGTGGCGATCCGTTGCGCGGCCCGATCCGCCGCCTCGGCCCAACCGCCATAGTAGGTGGGATTCGCGAGCCGCGCATACGTGTCGGCCCCCATCACGAAGGTGCCCTCCGGAAAGACGTCGAGCTTCTCGACGAAGGTGGCTGCCCGCGTGAACCAGAGCGAACGGCCGGCGAACTGTGCTGCCCGCGACTCCATCTCCAGGTAATCGAGAGCCGGCTTATCGACATTCATGACCGACAGTTCGAAGTCGAGCGGTCGTCCGGCGATCTCCTCGGCGACACGCGCCATCCGCAGGTGCCCCTCGTGGAGCGGATCGAACGAACCCGGAAAGACGAGCATGCCTGCAGCGGGTGGCGTGTCGGCGGAGAGCGCGATCGCCGCAGGCTGCGGCCTCGATGGATCGTGACTGGCGTGCACCGCGGGCCGCGCGAGGGCGAGCAGTTCGCGCCATGGGGCCGCGGGCTCACAGCAGCTGATCTCGACGTGTTCGTCGTCGCGAAGCCCCAAGGCAACCGGCGATGAAGGTGAGCGGCACCCGCTCGTGAAGCGAGCGAGCCGCTCCAGCAGCAATGCCGCCGCGACCGTCTCCTCCTCGGCCCGCGACCGGGCCTCCTTGTGGAGCACGAGCGCAGCCACGCTCGTCGCGTCGAGGCCGTGCACTGCGACCACGATCCGGTGAGGGCCGCGCTTTGGCACGCGCGACCGCAGGCTGGCCGTCACCGCGACGCCGATCGCGGTGGCCGGTGTGGCTCCGAGTCCGCATGCCCGTTGCCACGCCATCACCGCCAGCCGTCTTGCTGTCTGCGACGAGCAGTAGCTCTCCTGAGGCCCGCCCAGCACACGGTCAACGGCCTCTCTCGCGTAGGGTACCAGGCACTCGAGCACCACGCTGCTCGCCCCAGGGGTGGCCAGCAGGTGGGGAATCGCCGACGAACCTCCCCCGGTTGCGACGATGACGACCCGCGAACCGGAGGCCTCCAGTCCATCGAGCAGGGAGATGGAATCGATCAGCGGTCGCGTCATGGGAGGTGCCAGTTGCTTGCCTGCTCCGCCGAGCCTGCGCCGTTTGCCAGCGGCCGATCGATCGTGGCAGTCGATCTCCAGCGGCGGTTTCCCAACAGCCGATGTGGATGCGGGGAGGGCGATATCATGATACCGCAATTGTGTTCCGGGCTCGGCGTGCGTCGGTGGGGTCGGTTGCAGGTGTTCGCACTGGCTCTCGCCGCTGTTGCCGCCGGGACATCACCGGCAGCAGATGAAAAGAAGTCCGAAGACGCCGCCGTTAAGCAGGCCGATCCGCTCAAGGGCACCCAGCGGATCAGTCCGGAGAAGACCGGACAGGATGCCAGCCAAGTGATGGCGAAGATGACCAAGCCGCGGACCGACTCGTGGGCCGACTGGCAGTCGCCGCTCGAGCCACTGCATCGGTGCGGGGAACCGCGGGCGCTGCCGCCCTGCGTGCCGCCGCCGCCCTGCCATCCGAGCATGCCTCCTGTCCCCTACGATCTCGTTGGCGTGCAGGGAGTGCCATCGGGCGGGCCGATCTATGAGGGCCCCTGCCGGCCCCGCACCGGCACGCACGACGACTGCCCCCATCCGCGCCTCCACCGGCTCTACGACCGGTTCTTCGACGCCTTCTACATGTGGAAGTAGCTGTCTAGAGGGCGGTGCGCAAGGGGGATGCGACCAAGACGGTTTTGGGCTATGCTCCGCGGCCGGAGTACTTCTCGGTGAGCCTCGGAGGGAACAGTTGTCATGGCCGACCTGCCGCATTTTGAATCGTCGGGTTCGACCGTCTACGATCCGGCCGACGGGCCCTGGTATCGCGGCATGAACCGCTACCACTGGTTCGTGCTGACGGTGGCGGCGCTCGGCTGGCTCTTCGACTGCCTCGACCAGCAGCTCTTCAATCTGGCGAGGAAGCCGGCGATGCAGACGCTGCTGGCGACGGCGGATGCCGCGGCTGATCCCAAGGCGGTGGATTTCTACGGCGGACTCTCCACCTGTATCTTCATGCTCGGCTGGGCGACCGGCGGCCTCATCTTCGGTGTGGTCGGCGACCGGCTGGGCCGCGCCAAGACGATGATGATCACGATCGTCATCTACTCGCTCTGCACAGGCCTGTCGGCGCTTTCGCAGGGCTTCTGGGATTTCGCCTTCTACCGATTCATCACTGGGTTGGGTGTCGGCGGCGAGTTTGCGGTGGGCGTGGCCCTCGTGGCGGAGGTGATGCCCGACCGGGCACGGCCCTACGCGCTCGGCCTGCTCCAGGCGCTCTCGGCGGTCGGCAACTTCCTCGCCGCGTTGATCGGCATCGGTCTCGGCCAGGCGCAGCTCCACATGGGCAGCAAGATTTTCGGCTGGGAACCGTGGCGGTGGAAGTTTGTGATCGGCGCCCTTCCGGCCCTGTTGGCACTGGTCATCCGCGCGGGACTCAAAGAGCCGGAGCGTTGGCAGGAGATGAAGGCGCGGGCGGCGAAGACAGGCGAGAAGCTCGGCGGCTATGGCGCGCTCTTTGCCGATCCACGCTGGCGGAAGAACGCCATCCTCGGCATGCTGCTGGCCTGTTCCGGCGTGATCGGCCTCTGGGGCATCGGCTTCTTCGCGATCGACCTCCAACGGAGCGTGTTCGAGAAGTCGTTCAAGGCGCAGGGATTCACCGGCCAGGAGCTTGCCGGACGTCTCACGATCTGGACGGGCGTGGCGATGATGATGATCCAGATCGGCGCCTTCATCAGCATGATGCTGGCCGCCCGGATCTGTCAGCAGATTGGCCGCAAGCCGTTCTTTGCCCTTGCCTTCACGGCGGCGATGCTCTCGACGGCGATGGTCTTCCGCTATCTCGACGAGATTTCCGAGATCTTCTGGATGCTCCCCCTCATGGGCTTCTGCCAGCTTTCGCTGTTCGCCGGCTATGCGATCTATTTCCCGGAACTCTTCCCGACCAGGCTTCGCAGCACCGGCACGAGCTTCTGCTACAACGTCGGCCGCTTCGTCGCCGCCAGCGGGCCGTTTCTCCTCGGGCAGTTGTCGAGCACCGTGTTCGCGGGCATCCAGAGTCCTGAGTGGATGCGGGAGCCGATGCGGCCTGCCGGTCTGGCGATGTGTGCGGCCTTCCTCTTGGGATTGGCGGTGCTGCCATTCCTACCGGAAACCAAGGGCCGCCCGCTGCCGGAGTGACGTCGGCCGCGTTGCTGCCGGGGACGTGTTGACGCCGATCGGACGTGGTACATTGCTCGGAATGTGTCATCGTCCATCTGTGTCATCGTCTCTTTCGGAGAACAGAGTCCATGCGTTGGGAAGGCCGTCGGCAGAGTGAGAACGTTGAGGATCGTCGCGGGATCGGTGGTCCGGTGCTCGTGGGCGGCGGATTGATCACGCTGCTGCTCATGCTGGCGATGATGTTCCTGGGCTTTGACCCGCAGATGGTGGCGCAGATCGCGCCCGACCTCGCGGGGCCCCAGCAACAGGCGCCGGCGAAGCCGATCAACGACGAGATGACCAAGATGGTGAAGGTCGTGCTCGCCGACAATGAAGATGTCTGGGGCAGGCTCTTCCCCAAGCACTTCCGCGGCCGCTACGCGCCGCCCACGCTCGTGCTCTTTTCCGGCCGGGTGCAGAGTGCTTGCGGCATGGCAAGCGCCGCAGCCGGGCCCTTCTACTGTCCGCTCGACAAGAAGGTCTACATCGACCTCGCCTTCTATGACGAACTGAAGCGACGGTTCGGTGCCCCGGGTGACTTCGCCCAGGCCTATGTGATCGCCCACGAGATCGGCCATCACGTCCAAAACCAGCTCGGCATCAGCAACAAGGTGCAGTCGATGCGTCAGCGGCTCTCCGACCGCGACTACAACAAACTCTCGGTCCGTATGGAACTGCAGGCCGACTTTCTCGCCGGCGTCTGGGCCCATCACGTGGCCCGCTATGCTGGCATCCTCGATGAGGAGGATATCCGTGAGGCGGTCAACGCCGCCGCGGCGATCGGCGACGACCGCATCCAGAAGCAGGCCCAGGGTTATGTCGTGCCCGACGCCTTCACGCACGGCACCAGCGAGCAGCGGGTGCGCTGGTTTCTCTACGGACTGAAGACCGGCAATCCGGAACTGATGGACCGGGCCTTCGAAGTTGACGAGCCGTGAATCACCGCATTCTCCTCACCGGCGCGACGGGCTACGTGGGGGGCGTGCTGCTCAAGCAACTCGAGGCACGCGGCGAGACCGTGCGGTGCCTGGCACGTCGGCCCGCCAAGCTCACCGAACTGGTCAGCCCGACCACCGAGGTCATCGGCGGCGACGCGGCTGATCCCGACGCGCTGGCGCGGGCCTGCGATGGCGTTGACGTGGCCTACTGGCTCGTCCACTCGATGGAGAGTGGTGTCGATTTCGAGCGGGCCGATCGGCTGGCGGCCGAGCGATTTGCGGCCGCGGCGAAGGCCGCCGGCGTACGCCGGATCATCTATTTGGGTGGCTTGGGCGACGAAGACGATCGGCTTTCCGCGCACCTGCGGAGCCGTCATGAAGTGGGGGCGATCCTCCGGGCCAGCGGGCTCGACGTGGTGGAATTCCGAGCCTCGATTGTGATCGGGGCCGGAAGTTTTTCCTTCGATCTGGTGCGAACGCTCGTAGAACGGCTGCCGGTCATGATCTGCCCGGCATGGCTGGCCACGCCCACGCAGCCGATCGCGATCACCGATGTGGTGGCCTACCTCGCGGCGGCTATCGACCTGCCCGAAGGAGAGCCGCGGATATTTGAGATCGGTGGGCCGGACAGGGTGTCGTATGGCGCGATCATGCAGGAATATGCCCGGCAGCGGGGCCTGTGGCGGCTGATGATTCCGGTGCCTGTGCTGACGCCGCGCCTGTCGAGCCTGTGGCTCAAGCTTGTGACTCCAAAGTATTCGAAGGTGGGGCGCAAGTTGATCGACGGACTTAAAAATCCGACCGTGGTGACCAGCGACGCTGCACTCCACGACTTCGCGATCCGGCCCCGATCGCTCGCGGTCGCTGTCCACGAGGCGATGCTCCAGGAAGACACCGCATTTGCAGGGAAGCGCTGGGCCGATCTCACCGATGTGGAGTATCTGCCACACCGCTACGGCGGCACGGCCGAGGGCACGCGACTGGTTGACCATCGGCACACCGTGGTGGCTGTCTCCCCTGACCGGGCATTTGCGGCGATCGAAAGGATCGGCGGCGCGAACGGCTGGTATGCCTGCAACTGGCTGTGGCAGCTGCGCGGCTGGATGGACACGATGATCGGTGGCCCCGGCATGTCACGCGGCCGGCAGCATCCGGAGCGGGTCGAAGCGGGGGAGAAACTCGACTGCTGGCAGGTTGAACTTTGCGAGCGGCCGCGTCGGCTCCGGCTGGCGGCTGAGATGAAGATGCCGGGCCGAGGCTGGTTGGAATTCGAGGTGGTGCCCCGCGATGGGGATGTCACGATCCATCAGACGGCCATCTTCGATCCGCGGGGCGTTGGCGGCCTGGCCTACTGGTATGCCATCTGGCCACTGCACGAGCTGGTGTTTCGCCGCATGCTCGCTGGCGTCGCGAGGTTCGCCGTCCGCGGCCGCTGATCACAAGACTTCGGCGGGCCGCTGGAGGCAGGCCTCGCCCGCTGCCTCGCGTTCGAGTTGGATCGTGGTGTGGGCGATCCGGAAGCGGTCGCGGAGCAGGGTGGTCGCGGCCGACAGTGCCGCTTCGTGCAAGTCTTTGTCCGGCACCACCAGGTGCGCTGTGAGCGTCACTTCAGACGTGCTCGCTGCCCATACATGCAGGTCGTGAACCTCGACGACGCCGGAAATGGCGGCGAGCGCCTCCTTGATCGCGTCGGGATCGATCCCGCGGGGCACCGCGTCGAGCGACAGATCGATGCTTTCCCGGAACAGATCCCACGTGCCGACGACGATCGCCAGCGTGATCGCGATGCTCACCAGGGGGTCGATCCATGTCCAGCCCGTCACCATGATTGCGATTCCGGCCACCACGACGCCCGCCGACACCGCCGCGTCGGCGGCCATGTGCAGAAACGCGCCCCGCAGGTTTGCGTCCCGTTCGCGGCCCCGCATGAAGAGCAAGGCCGTCAGCGTGTTGATCGCGACACCCACGGCGGCCACGGCGATCATCACCGGCCCGGCGACCGGTTCTGGCGACTGCAGCCGATGCCATGCCTCCCAGACGATCGCCCCGCAGGCGGTGAGCAGGAGGACGGCGTTGGCAAGTGCGGCGTAGATCGTGGCGCGGCGGAAGCCCCAGGTGTAACGTCGAGAGGGAGGCCGCCGTGCCAGTTGGCTGGCCCCCCAGGCCAGGAGCAGTCCGACGACGTCGCCGGCATTGTGGCCGGCATCGGCGACCAGCGCCAGCGAGCCGGCCCAGAAGCCAGTGGCGAACTCGATGATGACGAACAGCGTGTTGAGGCCGACACCCGCCGCCATCGCCCGATCGAACTGATCAAGCGACAGACCATGGGCGTGTCCGTGGCTATGGGAGTGGCCATGCCCGTGGGCATCGTGGTCGTGATCGTGGTCGGCGCAGGGCATGCTACGATCATAACAATGACCACCTTCTCCGCCGCAATCCTGCTGTTTTTCGTGATGGACCCGATCGGGAACATCCCGCTTTTTCTGGCCGCGCTCAAGTCCGTCGATCCGACCCGCCGGCTGTGGGTCGTGGGCCGCGAAATGCTCATCGCCTATGGCCTTTTGGTCGCGTTTCTCTACGCGGGCCGGCCGCTGCTCTCGGTGCTCGGCATCTCGGAGCCCGCTCTGACGATGGCCGGTGGGATCGTGCTTTTCCTGATCGCGATCAAAATGGTCTTTCCAGAGGCGCACGGCAGTCTGGGGGAGCCCGTCGATGGCGAGCCCTTCGTGGTGCCGCTCGCCATCCCCTACATTGCCGGTCCGTCGGCGTTGGCGACGGTGCTGCTGATGACCAGTCGGGATCCGGGGCGGCATACTGCCTGGCTGCTGGCCGTGTCGCTCGCGTGGCTGGCCTCAGCGGTGATCCTGCTGCTCGGCGCGACGCTCAGCCGCTTTCTCGGCGAGAAGGGGATCACGGCGATCGAGCGTCTGATGGGCATGGTGCTGGTGGCATCGGCCGTGCAGATGTTTCTCGACGGCGTGACGAAGGCGATGCGTCAGTAACGCGAATGGAATGATGGGAAGACCGAACGATCTTCATGAGGAGAACGACGATGAATCGATTCAGGATGGCGCCACTGCGGGTGGTGGCGATCGGTCGGACGGGCCGGGGCGACTGGGGCCACGCGATCGACCAGCTCTGGGGCGGTATCGAGGGAGCGGAACTCGTCGCCGTGGCGGATGAATCCGAGGAAGGGCTCGCCAAGGCGATCGAGCGGAACAAGCTCGACGCATCACGGCCGGGAGTCGCGCATCGAGACTGGAAGGCGATACTCGCGGCGGCAAAGCCCGACATCGTTGCGATCTGCATGCGGCATATCGACTGCCATGCGGAGATGGCGATCGCGGCCGCGGAGGCCGGCGTGAAGGGCATCTTTATGGAGAAGCCGTTCGTCCGCACGCTCGCGGAGGCGGAGGCTGTGATCGCGGCCTGCACGAAGTCGAACACCAAGCTCTCGCTGGCCTACGTCAACAGGCACGCGCCCGCCTACGCGGCGGCCCGCGACCTCATCGAGGATGGACGGATCGGAAAGGTGCTCGAACTCCGCGGCCGCGGCAAGGAGGATGCGCGGGGTGGTGGCGAGGATCTGATCGTGCTTGGCTGCCACATCCTCGACATGATGGTCGATCTGGGGGGCGCGCCGCAGTGGTGCGAGGCCGCCGTCTCGCAGGGCGGACGGCCGATCGCCCGTGCCGATGCCACGGACGGGCCCGAGGGCATCGGCCCGATCGCCGGCGACTCCATCACCGCGATGTTCGGTCTGGCAGACGGTCCGACCGGCTTCTTCGCGAGCACTCGCGACGCAGGCCTGAAGCAGCCAAACTTCGGGCTCACCGTCGTCGGCACGAAGGGCGCGATCCACATCAGGCCGGACCACGTGCCGCAGGCCTACCTTCGAGAAGCACCGCTGTGGCGGGTTGACAAGGATTTTCCCTGGAAGCCAATCGGTGCCGAGGGGGTCGAGTCACCGCCCGTGAATGCGAGCGAAGTCGACCGTGCGGCGGAGCGGGCCGGCTGGGGACGATTCGCCGCGGCGGATCTCTTCGATGCGATCGCGGAGGATCGTGAGCCGGAGACCGGCATGTATGCCGGGCGAACCGTGCTCGAGATGACGACGGCGGTCTATGCGTCGGCGGTATCCGGTGCCCGTGTGACCTGGCCGCTGGCCACCCGCGTCAATCCACTGGAGTGAGGTGCCCGCCGACCGCATATCCCTCGCTTGCGCCGCGGGCTTGGATGAACGGCCCAAATCCCATGCAAGCCCGAAGCGCAAGCGAGGGAACCCGTGCGGTGGTCTCCGCGAGCACTTCGCTCGCGTTGCCATGGTCGTTCAAAAAGGGCCATGCCCGGGGGAGGTCCCTTGGCAGCATCCGTGCTGTGGGGCCCGCTCCGTGGTTGTCGAGTTTCCTGACCGGATGGTTCCGCCAGGTTAAAAACCGCTTCCTCTCACCCGGGCATGGCCAAAGATCATCAGGAGTTCATCCCTTGGTCCGCTGATCGTGCAGTTCGATCGTTCATTTCCGTTGGTCAGGTCGTCAGTTCGTCGATGCGACGACGAAACTCCGGCATCTCGGCCGTAACGAAGGCGGTCCACGCCGCCGGCTGCCACAGTTCCACGCACACCGCAGCGCCCACCACCAGCAGGTCGGCCCCAGGCTCGACCGCCAGGAATTCGCGAAAGCCCTCCGGCACCACGAGTCGGCCGCGTTCCGCCAGCGTCACAGCCTTGTGACGGGTCGAGAGCAGCCGCCCGAGATCCTGAAGTTGCCCCACCCGTTGCGTGAGCAGGCCCGCCTGGAGTTTGCTGCGGACGACATCGACCGCGGCATCGATCCGCGGCTTCCAGATGGCCGCCGGCCAGAGTGACAGGCAGCCGGCACGTTCCTTGGCGAGCACCATCCGGGAGCCCGACGCCGTCAGCGGGCCGGTTAATTCCGGTGGCAGCGACAGCCGGAAGCGGTCGTCGAGCGTACGGGAAAACTCGCCGATCAGCAGGTCCGCGGAAGTGTTCATACGCGACGGTCACGGTCTGCAAGACTCCGTGGAAAACCCGATCAGCCGGTGGTTGCTTATCGGGGCGATTCCATTCGCTTTGGGTGAGAAACCCACAAAAAAACAGCCTATTGGCAATTATTGGGTTTCATTCCCACGGAGCCGGATTCTAACGGTCGCCTTCGAAAGGTCAACCATCCGGTGGGAACCGGGGCGCCAAGGTGCAGGCCAGGCGTGCTGCACGCAGAAAAAAGGGCCGCCGCGGGAAGTTGAGTCGAGGCAGGAAGCCAGCCGACGGCCTACTTGCAAGAACTGCAGCCGCCGCCGCCGCAGCCGTCCGGGCATTCGCCCAGTTCTTTCTTGTAGGCCTTGAGGGCCGCGGCTTCCTTCGAGAGTTTGAACTCGGGGCCGGCCGGGAAGTATTGGATGTCGTCCTGCAGGTAGTAGGCACTCGGCAGCGTCTGCCCGCCCACGTCGACCTGGCAGCCCGTGAGCGACACGCCGCCGACGGCGAGGAACAGCAGACCAGCACGGATGGCAGTCTGAAGGCGACGCGAGGCGAATGCTCTGGTGCTCATGGGTTTCTTCCCGGCGAAGGCGCTGAAGTGCGTTGGTAGGAACCGCGACTGTTGCTGGATGACCGACGAAGGGACTATCGGCCGATTCAATCGGTAAACTTTCAACAACCGTCACGAACCCGATGTTCGGCATGCGCAGCCTGACACGGCCGTTGCCTCAATTGCCCAGACTCACAGAAGCCAGGCACCAGGCCGGTGGCGGCGTGGAGCCGTTCTTTTCACCGTTCCTGCTACAACACGGGATCATGAGCCACCATTTCCCCCACCCGCGCTGGATCATGCGCTGGATCTCGGCCCTGACAATGGCCGTGGTCGGGGGGGTGTCTGCAGCCAGGCTCGAGGCGCAGGTCGTGCTCGATCCAGGGTTTGGCATGCCGGGCGGTCAGGCGGTGCCATCGCCGGGATTTGATCTCGCGCTGACGGCGCTCGCCGCTGGCGATTCCAGCCGTGGCTTGGAAATCGCCGTCCGTGACCACCGGGGGGGCATCCGCGCCGGGCCGCAGCGGTGGATCGATTCGATCGCATCAGCCGCCGCCGTCGGTGAATGCCACTACGAACTGGGCAGTCTGCGGGAAGCGGTCGCTGCCTACGATGAGGCTCTCCTGGTTTCAGCCGCCCATGCCGAGTGGCTGCTGGCCGTGCAGTTTCCAGCGCAGGGTCCGCGGCCGCTCATGCAGCAGCGGGTGGCAACCTGGGGTCGCAGCCAGCGGAACAGCTCGCCCGCGGGTATTCCCGGCACGATCTCGATCCGTCTCGGGGGAGCCGATCCAAACGAGGTGCTGAAGAAAGGGGGCGTGCTGGCGCCGCCAGTCAACTACCCCATCCGACCGCAGGAGATCATGCGGGCGCTGGTGATCGCGATCTACCGCCGCGGCGTGATCCTCGGTGAACTCGCCCGCGAAGGCGCCGCCCTCGACGAGGCGACCAAGGCCCTGCTGCGGCGGCCCGCCCCACCCAACCATTATTCCCAGTCATGGATCGACATCGCGCTCGGCACGGCGCTCTGGTCGCAGGGCAAGGCAGACCAGGCGCAGCCGCTGCTCACCCGGGGCCTGATGGTTGGGAATCAGTTCGACCACCAGCTCACATCATGGGGACTGATCGTGCTGGGCCGCATTGCTCTCGACGGCGACCAGCCGGCGGTGGCCGCCCGCTACTTCGAAGAAGCCACCTACACCGCCGCCGACTACGGCGACGCCCGGGCGCTCGAGGAGGCATTTCGATTGGCGGCCACGGCCCATCTTGCCGCGGGCACACGGGGTGTGCCGCCGTCGATCCGCGGCGGCGCGGAATGGTCGCGGACCACCCTCCCGGTGCTGCGGGCAACCCTCCTCGGCCTCGAGGCCGAGTTCCTGGCCGTAGCGGGCGACGCCCAGGCGGCGGCTGCCACGCTGGCCGAGATCGACGGCCGCCTGATGCGGGCCGATCCGGGCCGCGGACAGGCCGGCGGGCAGCAGGCCTACGCCATGGCACTGACCGCCTACGATGCCGGCGACGTGGCGGGCGGCGACCGGGAACTCGGTCGTGCGGTGACGATCGCCCGGCGGCGCGACCCAACCCTCTTTCAGGCATCGCGGCTGGTGGAGATGCTGATGGCTGGCTTCGGCGGCATCTCCGATCGGCAGGCCGATCTGCTGTTCGCGAAGTTGCTTGGCGATCCCTCACCGCGTGATACCGCCGTCGATCCACTCGGTGCGCTCGCCAGGCTCAGTTCGCCGCGAACCGAAGCCTTCGAGGCATGGAGTGTTGCGGCGTCGCGCCGTGGGAGCGACGCCGTGCTCAATGCGGCCGAGGCCGCCGTTCGCAGTCGCTGGCTGGTCAACCAACCGTTCGGGGGCCGCCGGTCAGCGGTCGAATTTCTGCTCGGCTCAGACCCGGAGCGGCTGCCGCGGGCCGAAGCGGCACGACGGGCGGCCATGCTGGCCCGGCAGCCCGAACTCTCAGCCGTGCTCGACTCGATCACCAAGGTGCGGACGCCGCTCACGGCCAGCCTGCTGGCGGTCGCCGGCCAACAGGCGGGCATTGCAGACGAAGCCGGGCCACGCCAGCAGTTGCCCGGCGACGCGGCAGCGTGGCGGGAATACCAGCGGCTCGCAGACCGCGGCCGACAATTGGTCGCAAAGATTTCCGCGGGCCGTGAGGCTCCGCCACTCGACATGCCTCCCCTCACGCAAGCGACGGAGATCCGGCGACGTCTCGCTCCAAAACAGTTGATTCTGTCGTTTCACTGGAACTCCGTCGGACTCCAGGCGGCCTTGGAATCGCACGATCGCGTCGCCACGTGGCAGGTGCGGCAGCCGGCGGCGGTCGCCAAGGAGATTGCCGCGCTCGCCAAAAGCCTGTGCCTCTTTGATCCGATCGCTCCGGTGCCGACCGATCGGCTGCTGGCGAGCGACTGGCAGGCACCTGCCGAGCGGATCGAACGGCTGCTCTTCGAAAACTCGAAGGTCGAACTGGCCGAAGGTATCGACGAACTCGTGATCGTGCCCGACGGCATGCTCTGGTATCTGCCGTTCGAACTCCTGCCTGTGGGGTCGGCACGCCCTGACGACGAGCAGCCGGAGTCGCAGCGTCTTCGCGATGTCTGTCGCATCCGATACTGTCCGACGCGGAGCCTGGCGGTGCTGCGGTTCGAGACTCCGCGGACAGGCGGTCCCGTGGGGATCTACGCCGGCCGACTGTCTCGCGGCGACAAGCCCGCGGTCGCGCAGGAGTGGGGCCAGCAGCTCACTGGCTCGATCGAGCGCGCGGTCATGCTGCCGGCCCCCGGGCCAGCAGCGCCGATGCCGCTGGTGGCATCGCTCCTCGACACGCTCGTCGTCGTTGACGAATTGTCGGGGGATGGCCCGTTGGCTGCGCGGCCTCTGTTTTCCATGCAGGGTGGCAGGGCGGCCATGACTTTTGGCGACTGGCTCGGTTCTCCCAGTAAGCGGCCGCGGTGCATCGTGCTGCCAGGATTCCAATCGGCCATGACCGGAGGATTGTCAAAACCGCCAACGCGGCCGGGCGAGGAGGTTTTTCTGGCCGTCACCGATCTGGTGGCGGCTGGCGGCCGCACGGCGCTGGTGAGCCGCTGGCGGATGGGTGGGAAAACCAGCGTCGATCTCGTGGAGGAATTTCTCCGGGATCGCTCCGCCTTAGAAGCCGAAGCCGAAGACGCAGGTCCGCCCGCGGCGGAGAGTTGGCGGCGGGCGGTCGAGGTGGCCACGGCGGAACAGCCAGATGTGGGCCGCGAACCGCGACTGAAGCAGTCGCCCCAGGCCGTGCTGCCCGATGCGCGGCATCCTTTTCTCTGGGCCGGTTATCTGCTCGTCGATTGCGGCGCGGGCCACTACGACGATCCACCACCAGCGGGTCCGGCTCAGCAGGCGAAGCCGGCCCAGCCGCCCGGAGTGGCCAATCAACCAGCTGCGCCGCCCGCGGCCGGGCCTCGGCCTGACGCGGCACCGCCTGCTGCGCCGGCGCCGCAGGCTCGTGGCCCTCTCAATCCGGCATTGCCTCGTCCCAAATAGACCGGCACCGGAAAACCTGCTCCGCTCCGTGACCCTATCTCCTTGATGCCATGAACGACATCCTCACCTCCGGCCCGTGGCCGGGCCTTGCCGCTCTGGCTGCCGTATCGTTCGTGGCTGGCGCGGTGAATGCCGTCGCAGGCGGTGGCACCATCCTCACGTTTCCCGTGCTGGGGGCGATCCTGCCGGCAGGCCCGGCGCGGCTGGTGATCGCCAACGCCACCAGCACGATCGGACTCTGGCCGGGCTCGCTCGCGGCGGCGTGGATCTATCGGGGAGAACGCGTCGGCCAGCCGCCGTGGGCGGTGTGGCTGCTGGTGCCCAGCGTGGCGGGGGCTGCGGTGGGGGCGGTCCTCGTGCAGGTGCTTCCGCCACAGTGGTTCGCCGCCTGCGTGCCCTGGCTGATTCTCACGGCGGCGATCGTCTTCGCCCTGCAGCCACAACTCTCACGGCTTGGCATGCGTGCCTCGCGTGCGTCAGCCACCATGGCGTCATCATTGCCCACAGGCGACGCCGGAGTGGCTCCGGCCGCGTCGCGGCTCCTGCTCACCTGCGTCCTTCAGTTCTTCGTGGCGGTCTATGGTGGCTATTTTGGCGCTGGGATCGGCATCCTGATGCTGGCCGTGCTGGGGGTGCTCGGGCTCGGGGACATTCACAGGCTCAATGCGGTGAAAAATGTACTTGCAACGGCGATCAACGGGACCGCGGCCGCACTCTTTGCGGTGGGCTCGTTCTTTGGATCGCATGATGTGTCGTGGGGGCATGCCGCTACCATGGCGGTGACTGCGGTGCTTGGCAGCATCGCCGGCGCGAGCGTTGTCCGTCGCCTGCCGGCCCCGTTCGTGCGCCGCTGCGTGGCCCTCATCGGATTCGCGTTGGCCGCCTATTATTTCCGACCTGCCTGAAAAAAGGAAAATGGTGCCAGCCACCAAATTTGGGCAATGTGACATCGTCTCCAGTTTTGGTGGCTGGCACCTTTTGGGAGTGACTCTTCAATGATCGTTCGCACCGCACACCTCACGAAACGCTACGGCAGTTTCACCGCGCTCGACGGCTGTTCGCTGTCGGTACCGGACGGTGCGATCTTTGGGCTGCTCGGGCCCAACGGTGCCGGCAAGACGACGCTGCTGCGACTCCTGATGGGCTACATCACGCCCACGTCGGGCACCGCGACGGTGGCCGGCTTCGACTGCGTCAGGGAATCGCTTGAGGTGCGGGCCCGTACGGCCTACCTGCCCGGCGAGGCCAGGCTCTTTCGCCGCATGGACGGCCATCGCGTGCTCGACTTCTTCGCCAGCCTGCGGCCCGGATGCCGCCGCGACGTGGCAGCCGGTGTGGCCCGGCGGCTCGATCTCGATTGCTCGCGTCAGGTGGCCCGCATGAGTACAGGGATGCGACAGAAACTGGCGCTGGCGGTGGTGCTTGCGATGGAGACACCGCTGGTGATCCTCGACGAGCCGACAGCGAATCTCGACCCGACGGCCCGGGCCGAGGTGCTGGAACTCGTGCTCGAGGCCCGCGCCGCCGGCCGCACGGTCATCTTTTCGTCGCACGTGCTCTCCGAGGTGGAAGACACCTGCGACAATGTCGCCATCGTGCGGGCCGGGCGTGTCGTCCACGAACAGTCGCTCGAGCATCTCCGCCGCTGCCATCGCATCCGTGCCCAGCTCACCGGACCGCTCGGGACGATTCCTCCGGAATTGGCCGAGAGCGTGACGATCGCGGAGCAACGCGACGGCACGGTGGTCCTCGAGGCAGGTGACTCGCTGGCGCCGCTGCTGGGCTGGCTGGCGACGCTCCCGCTGGAAGAGGTGCGGATCGAGCCTGTGGGGCTGGCCGCTGTCTACGACCGTTTTCACCGCTAGGATGCCGTCATGTGGAATACCGCCATCTGGAAAAAAACGTGGGGTGACCAGCGGGTGCTGGTGCTGTCGCTCCTGGCTCTGTGGACCGCGTTTCCCTGGATCTACATCTGGCTTTCCGCGCAGATTCCGATGCCGGCTTTTCAGGACGTGCTCCTGCGGGCCATTCCGAAGGACTGGCAGCGGCTCTCGGGCGTGCCGTTCACAGAGGTGGCCACGCATGCCGGCCGCATCGCCCTCGCCTTCGTCGATCCGGTAGTCGTGCTGGCCGCCACGGTGTGGGGCATTACGCGAGGCAGTGATGCCGTCTCCGGTCAGCTTGAACGCGGCACGATGGAGATGGTGCTGGCGGCCCCCGTGCGGCGGGTGGCTGTGTTCGTCACGCAAGCGTTGGCGACCACGGCCGCTGCGGCCCTCCTCTGCGTCGTGCTGTTTGCAGCGGTCTGGGGTGCGATTGCCCTGGGCCCCTGGGCCGGCAAGGTTGACCCGTTTCGCTTCCTGCCTGCGGCAGCGAATGTGTTTGGTCTGATGGTCTGCATGGCCGGCATTACGGCCGGCGTCTCCGCTGCCGATAGCTACCGCTGGCGAACCATCGGGATTCTCTGCGGCTTCTACGTGTTTTCGATCCTTGCCAAACTGGTGGGGCGGCTCAGCACGCCACTCGGCTGGGTCGGCTACCTGTCAATCCTGAATGCCTATGAGCCGCAGCGACTGGTCGGGGATGCCGCCGAATCGTGGCGGCTGCTTGCGGTCTACGACAGCGTGCTCGTGGGCGTTGGCGTGGCTGCCTATGTGATCGGGGCCTTTGTGTTCGCCAGACGCGACCTCCCTGCACCGCTGTAGCCTGGCGGCTGGAGCGTGTTGTCTGGGGCCCGCATGCGCGAAAAAAGCCAGCATGGCAGGAAAGCGACCGCTTGCCCCATACTATTCGTGTTGGATGAGGCTATTGCCGGATAAGCAAGATGGCCCCCGTTTGGGCCAGGTCCACAGGAAGCATCGACCCCATGAAGATTTCTTTCAGCCATCGCCTGTTGCTCGTGTCTGCCCTGCTTGCCGCTGCCGCGACTGCTGCGGCCGCGGAGCCGACGGGTGCCGCGACCGAGCAGGCCGCGACGGAGTCGCCCGCCACGGCTGAGTCGCCCGGTCAGGACGACCTCGATGCAGCGGTCGATGCGAAGCTTTCCGCGCAGAGCATCGACGACTTCGCCAATGTGCTCGACCTCTGCAAGCGGGCCATCAAGAAGGGGCTCGCCGCCGACCAGCAGCAGTTTGCGGAAGATCTCTACACCGACACGCTGATGTATCGCGCCGGCCGGATCGTGCAGGCGATCTACGAGGTCGAGGCCCCCGATCCGCAGTGGCCGCGGCTGCGTTCGTTTGCGATGCGCGACCTCAACGAAGTCATCGAGCGGAATCCGAATCTCGGCGACGCGCAACTCATGATCGCGCAGCTGGAAAGCCTGCCTGGCGGTAATCGGGAGCGGGCCCGCACGGCGGCCACGAAGGCGATTGAGCTGCTCTCCGACGACAAGCTGCAGACGGCCCAGGCTCACATCGTGCTCGGCAATACCACCGACGCGGAGGCCCGTGCGGAGCGCGGCTCGCACTACGACAAGGCGGTCGAACTCGCGCCACGTGACAAGGACATCCGCCGCACCCGTGGTCTGTTTTACCTACTCACGGATGAGTTCGAGAAGGCCCGCGGCGACCTGGAGGCCGCCATCGAAGCCGACCCCGAAGACGCCTCGCTGCAGGAGGCGCTCGGTCTGTCGCTGATGATGGGCGACAAGCTCGAGGCCGCGGAGCAGGCATTTGACCGGGCCATCAAGCTCGCCCCGGACTCCTCCGCCGCGCTCCTGCAGAGGGCCCGCGTACGGGCCATGCGTGGCGATCGGCCCGAGGCGATCGCCGACCTCGACAAGGCCATCCGGATCGCCCCCGACGAGGCCTTGCCGCTCGTGCTCCGCGCCCGAATCCATCAGCAGGCGGGCGATTCGGAGCGGGCTGGAGCGGATCTCGAACGGGTACTCGCGAAGCACCCAGATCATCCGGCGGCCATCGAATTGCGTGGCCTGATCGCCGCCGAGCGCAACGACTACCCGGCTGCGATCCGCGATTTCCGAAAACTGGTGGCGCAGAAGCCCGACGACGCCGTGCTCATGGGGCAGCTTGGCATGCTCTACCTGGCGGCGAAGCAGCCCCGTCAGGCGATCAAGCGTTTCACACGATCGATCGAACTCGACGACAAGAACTTCGCAAGCTGGCGGAGCCGCAGCGATGCAGAAATTTCGATCGGCGACCACAAGGCGGCGCGGGCCGACCTGGAGAAGGCACTGGAGCTCGAGCCTGACGACTCGGGCGTTCTCAACAACCTGGCGTGGCTGCTGGCCACATCGCCTGACGAGTCACTGCGGGATGGCAAGCGGGCGATCGAACTGGCGAAGAAGGCCTGCGAGGGCACGACCTGGAAGCAGCCGCACATCATCAGCACATTGGCTGCCGGCTACGCCGAGACGGGTGATTTCGCCGAAGCGCGGAAATACAGCAAGCAGGCGGTCGAGTCGGAAGGGAGTTCTCCCGAAGTGAAAACACAGCTGGCGGGTGAGCTGGCGAGCTACGAGGCAGAGAAGCCGTGGCGGGAAAGGCAGGAACAGGAGGATCAGCCGCTGGATGAAGATCGCGGTGCCGATCGGGACGATGATGAGCCGACCGCCGAAAAAGCCGCGAAGCCGCAGGAGCCCGCCACTCCGAGAAAGAAGCGCAGGCCGTTTGATTGATTCGCGTCAAACGTTGCGTCCACACGATCTTTTCGTCACTTCCCTTGAACCAGCGTGTCATGCCGCGTGGCGGCGCGATGGGCGGCCTCTTTGTTGCCTGCTCGTTGCCAGGCGCGATAGGCGAGCAGGGTCGCGGAGACAGCCTTGTCGAGCCGCTGATCGGCTTCGGCACGGGTGGCGATGTTTTCCGCGGCCGACGCCAGGCTGGACGCCCGCTGGGAATCGAGGCCGCGGAGCGGAATCTGCTT
This sequence comes from Candidatus Kuenenia stuttgartensis, assembly GCA_945877135.1. Lineage (GTDB taxonomy): Bacteria > Planctomycetota > Planctomycetia > Pirellulales > UBA1268 > CAMCQY01. The sequence continues at coordinate 26,454 of CAMCQY010000005.1, read as the reverse complement.
GAGGCAGCGCAACTCCATCTCGATCGCGTCGAAATCGTAGACCGCCGCCGCCATCGTGATCGCGCGGCTCACGAGGCTGGCCTGACCGGACGCCTCGCCCAGCCGACGCGCCTCATCGAGCATCAGCCATTTGAGAGACCGGTCGTTCTCGGTGATGGCGGCCGTGAGCAGGGTCTCCGCGGCCAGCCGCGCCCCCGCCGCGGTATTCGTATGGGAAAGTGGCTCACGAAAACGCCGGTGCACTTCGGCCCGGCTCGAGGCCAGTTCGCGGGATGATGGCGGCTTGCCAAGGACTTCGGCCGGGCCCAGTTGTTGCATCGTCGGACGGGCCGCGGCCGTCTCCGTCAACGCGGGCCGCACGCCTGTGTCGTCGGCGGCACAGAACCCTGTCCACACCGACACGGCAACGACGGCCGCACGAGTGATGGAGCGAACGTATGCCACAGTCTGCTAGCGAGCCGACGGGTAGAAGTGGGACATTTCCATGAATGTCGAGGCATGGCCCGTGGCGCGAATCGTCTGGATTTCGGTGCCACCCGTCGGCCGCTGGATCTTTCGCACCTGCCCCTGAAGCTGGCTGAGTTGCCGCGACTGGCGGGCGGCCTGTTGCTGTTGGGCAAACTGCTGCTGCTGGGGTCGCACGAGGCCCTGCATGGCACCGAGGGTTCCGCCCGTCTCGGGGTTGTTTCCCTGGAAGGCCAGCCCCATATAGGGACTGATAGAAGGCCGGCGGGTGATGTTGGAAAACGGCGCGTTGCCGCCACCCTGCATCCCGCCCGGCCCCTGTGCGGTGGCCACGGCCGACAGCAGGATGCCGAGGGCAGACGTCGCAGACAACGTCCGTGCCAGCGTCCCTGCAATGGTCGACGTCATCGTTCCAAGTTGGCAAAGCATTTTCATCTCAGGCTTCTCCTGGAGGAGACACTTCATCTTCTATACCACCGGCTGTTCGCTGATACCACTCGGCGGTGGCGGCGAGCCTCACTCCGACAGGCCATATCCTGCGATGGCCCGATCCATGAGGGCCTTCACGGCCGCCTTCACGATCGGCTTGTCGTGGATCCAGGCGGCGAATTCCTCGCCATGTTCCGCGTAGAGGTCACGCAGCCAGGTCGGGGCTTCCGTCAGCAGCCAGGCCCTGAACAGCAGCCACTTCGGGTTCTGGTCGCCATAGACCTCGCGTGCCACCCAGCAGAAGCCGTTGTTGGGATTGAAGCCGAACGGCAGCCGGTTGAACGTTTGGACGGTCTGCACGCCGAGGAGACTGAACCCAAAGATCCGTTCGAAAGGCCCGGTGACCTTGTCGACGATGCTATCGAAGGCGATCCAGGGATCCTGGGCGATGAACACCCGATCGCCCGGCAGGAGTTGGTAGTTGGTGGCCGTGGAGCCCCCCTTCATGATCGCCTCGATGTCCACCGGCAGCACCTGGTCACAGCCCACGCCCGAGGGAGCGGGCCTGGCGATCCAGATGTCTTTGCTCGACAGCCGCGAGAGGCCGTTGATGCCGGCGATCGCGTCGAGCACCGTTTCATTGCCGGTCACGGGGAACCGAGCCACGTTGTCGCCGAAGCCGGCACCCTCCGTGATGACGTAGTAGACCTTGGAGTTGTAGCTGAACACGTCCACGCTCACGAGCGGCGCGTCGAGGAATTTCGAGAGTTGTGCCTCGATGGCCGCCTTGGCTTCGGCGAGCGTCATGCCCGTGATGTAGACATTTCCATAAGTGCCCAGATTGATGGTGCCGTCGGGGCCTACCAGGTGTTCCCCGGCGATCTGCTGCTGGCCTGCCGCTTGGGCCAGCGTCAGCGACACCTGCGGCTCGCGAAGGATTCGCTTCAGGTGGCGAAACACGGCGTCCTGTGCTTCCTCGAGAGACTGCCCACCAACCATCACTTTGCCGTATGAGGGCCCCAGGTCGAGCATGCCGCCGGGCTCCACCACGTAGAGTCCGCTAATCGGCTGTTCGAGGAGGGTGCCCTCCACGATGACTTGAAGCGTGTCGAACGATTGGATACGGAACGGCGGCTTTGGCACGACGCGGAGCGCGTCGATGAGCAGGATGTCCGGGGGCTCGATCACATAGGGCGGGAGGGTCACCTTTGCCAGTTCCTTGGCAGGCATGCGGCCCGATTCGGGTGGGCAGTTGGCGTCGAGCGTCGCCTGGCGGGTGGCGGTTCGTTGGGGCCGGCCGTAGATGCTGCAACCGCTGGAAAGGATCGTCGAAGCGATCAACAGTGCCACGCAGGCGGTGTGCAACCGCCGTCCGAACCGCCCGCTGGCGATCCTTTGACGACATTTTTGAGTGAGATTCGCGGCGTGCATGCAAAGTCCCTGCGACCGGCACAATCGCTCCAATCGTCTTCTTCGACAGACTCGCGCGGAAAACTTTGCCCCGTTTGTCAGGACCGCTCTTAAAATGGCGACAGGGGTTGCCCCCCGGCGTAAGATAAGTGGAGCTATTGATTCGCGAAACGACGCTCTTATTCGGGCGGGTCATAACCACCCACGAGAACGGAGTGCGCCGTCTCACAATGCTGGCCGCGGATGCGTCTCACCCAGACTTCCAAGCATGCCAATCCTCCCCAAACAGCGCGACATCTTTCCCGCTGAATTGCTCGATGAGCAGGAGGTGGCCGACGCCGCGGGGTGGATTGCTTTCTATACGCTCTCGCGCCGCGAGAAGGACTTGATGCGGAAGCTCGAGGCGGCGACCGTTCCTTTCTACGCGCCGCTGGTCAAGCGGCGGCTGCGATCGCCGGGCGGGCGAACGCGGGTCTCCTACGTACCACTCTTCCCGGGCTACGTATTTTCCCGGGTCGATGACGAGCAGCGGCGGGCCGCGCTCGCCACCAACACGGTTGCCCGCTGGCTACCGATCGGTGATGCGACTGCGTTCATCGCCGATCTGCGAAACATCAAGCGTCTCATCGACACCGATCAGCCGCTTACGCCCGAGGCTCGGCTCGAAGAGGGCCAGCCCGTGCGGGTGCGGAGCGGGCCGCTTCTGGGGCTCGAGGGGATGGTGGTCAAGCGGCGAAACGAACAGCGGCTCGTCGTGGCGGTCCGTTTCCTCAACCAAGGTGCCTCGATCGAACTGGAGGACATCGACCTCGAACGGCTGTGACCAGCCGTGGTGACCAGCCAGCAACGGCTGCTTCGTTATCGTAGGTATGCCATCACGATGAACACACTCACGTCCCATCCCGGTTCCTTGCGGCCAGTCAACAAGAAGGCTCTGGTGCTGCTGTGCCTCCACGCCCTCCTGTTCGCGGCGATCTTCTGCTTCGCATTCTTCATCCGCAGTGACTTCAGCGTCGGCTCGACGTGGACGTGGCTTTCTCCGCGCACGCTGATTGGCGTCGTGGTGATCAAGACCTGCATCTTCTACGCCCTCGGCCACTGCCACGTGTCGTGGCGGCGGGTGTCGTTCAACGACCTCACCAGCCTCGTCTGGGCCGCGACGCTCTCGATGCTCGTGCTCACGTCGGTGGAATCGCTGCTCCTCACCTCGGGGCGATTCGGTGAGTTCCAGCGGGTGCCGCGGAGCGTCTTCGTGCTCGACTGGGCTGGCACGGTGCTCGCGATCGGTGGCATCAGGGCCCTGTGGCGGAGCATTCGTGAAGAGTTGCGGCCGATCTTCACGAGCAAGCCGGTTCGGACGGCACTGATCATCGGTGCGGATGAGTCCGGCGAGTTGCTCGCCCGCACGCTCATGTCGGCGAAGCACATGCAGTATTTCGTGGTCGGCTTCCTCGACGACGATCCCGGCATGCTCCACAACCGCGTGGCGGGGCTGGAAGTACTCGGCACCATCGACAGCGTCGGTCGGGAGGTGGAGAGGCGGCGGGTTGACGAGGTGATGGTGCGGTCGGGCAGCCTCACGGGCCGGCGGTTTCGGAAGCTGCTCGACACCTGCACATCGGCCGGATCGCAGGTCAAGGTGATGCCCGCCATCGATGAACTGCTCGCCGGCCACGACACGAACCTGCATGTGAAGCCCCGGTCGGTCGAGATCAAGGACCTCCTGCGACGCGAGCCGGTCGAGCTCGACAACGCCGCTGTGCGGCAGCTTATCGAAGGCAGCACGGTCATGGTCACCGGCGCAGGTGGGTCGATCGGCTCGGAGATCTGCCGGCAGGTGCTCCGATTCAATCCCAAGAGACTGCTGCTGGTCGAACGTGGCGAGAACTCCCTGTTTCTCCTCGAGCAGGAGCTTTGCCGACACGAGCCGCGGCCACCGTTCGAGCCGCTCATCGCCGACATCACCGACTCGGCCAGGATCGATCAGATCATGACCACCCACCGGCCGGAGGTGATCTTCCACGCGGCGGCCCACAAGCACGTGCCGATGATGGAGTGGAATCCCGCCGAGGCGATCAAGAACAATTGCGTCGGCACGCAGATCCTCGCCCGGTTGGCCGACAGGCATGGCGTTCGTGAGTTCGTCATGATCTCGACCGACAAGGCGGTCAATCCGACGAGCGTGATGGGCTGCTCGAAGCTGATTGCGGAGCGTTTCGTGCAGGCCCTATCGACCGAGTCGAAGACGAAATTCTGCGTCGTCCGGTTCGGCAACGTGCTCGCCAGCAACGGCAGCGTGGTGCCGATCTTTCAGGAGCAGATCCGCCTCGGCGGCCCGATCACGATCACGCACCCCGACATTGCCCGCTACTTCATGATGATTCCTGAAGCGTCGCAACTCGTCCTGCAGGCTGCGGCGATGGGCAATGGCGGCGAGATCTTCGTGCTCGACATGGGCGAGAGCGTGAAGATCGTCGATCTGGCCCGCGACCTGATCGCCCTATCGGGGCTCGGCGAAGACGACATCGAGATCGTGTTTACCGGTTTGCGGCCCGGCGAAAAGCTCTACGAGGAGCTCTACTTCGACGACGAGCAGCGGGTGCCCACGAGCCATCCCAAGGTGTTTTGTGCGCTGCATCGGCCCACCGCCCTGGAAGCGGCGGAGAGGGTGATCGACGAGCTTGCCGATGTGACTGACGAACCGCCCGAGGTGGTAAAGTCTCTGCTGCGCGATATGGTCGTCGAGTACGGCAGTCACGCTGCCGATGGGCCCGATGTGGAACCACCCCGCAAAGCCCATGCCAAGTAGTCGATTTCCCGTCATTCCCGAGGTGCACTCAGCCGCCGATTCGGCGGCTGCGGAGATCCGCGTGCCGTTTGTCCGGCCGGCGCTGCCGTCTTGGGAGGCGTTCGGGCCGGCGGCGGCCGAGATTCTCGCCAGCGGCAGGCTCACGAAAGGGCCGTTCGTGGACCGCCTGGAGAAAGCGATCGCGGCGCGGCTGGGCGTGCGTCACGCGGTCGCGGTAAGCAGCTGCACGGTCGGGCTGATGCTCGTTTACAAAGGCCTCGATCTGTCGGCAGGCGGTTGTCGCAGCCGACGGGCCGCGGGAAGCGGGTGTGCCGTCGGTTCGATGGAGCCGCTCACGCGGTTTGGTACGGTCCGCAGCGGCGTTCGCAGCGAGCCGCTCGGCGAAGTCATCGTTCCCAGCTTCACGTTTCTTGCGGGGCCCGCCGCGATCATCTGGAACAATCTGCGACCCGTGTTCATCGACGTCGATCCCCGTACGACGAATGTCACTCCGCAGGCCGTGGCGGCGGCCATCACGCCGCGGACGGTCGCCATCTCGGCCTGCCACAACTTCGGCAATCCGTGCGATGTGCCGGCGCTGGCGGCGGTGGCCGCCGAGCACGGTCTGCCGCTGATCATCGATGCCGCCCACGGCTTCGGGGCGACCACGCACGGCCGGGCGGTGGGGGCGGGCGCGACGGCGCAGGTGTTCAGCCTGTCGCCCACGAAGCTGCTCGTCGCAGGCGAGGGGGGAATCATCGCCACCGATTGCGACTGCCTCGCGCATTTCGTGCGATTGGGCCGCGAGTATGGCAACGACGGCTCGTATGACGCCTTGTTCGCCGGCGTCAACGGCCGGATGCCGGAACTGAGCGCTGCCGTAGCCCTCTCGTCGCTGGCGATGCTCGATGACGTCGCCAATCGGCGGCGGCAGATTGCGGCCCGCTACCGCCATGAACTGGAGCAGTTGCCAGGGATCGGATTCGTCGAATCGGCGGCGGGCAGTCTGTCGTGCCACAAGGATTTCTCGATCACGATCGACCCCGCACGGTTTGGGATGACCCGCGACTCAGTCCGGCGGGCACTCGCGGCCCGCGGTATCGAGACACGAACCTACTACGATCCACCCTGCCACCGGCAGACCGCCTTCGAACACTTCTACGACCGCACGCGGCCGCTCCCCGGCACCGAACTCTTGTCGGCCCGCAGCCTCTCCCTGCCGATCGGGGCCCACGTGGACGAGGCCGTGGTGGACGACGTCTGCGAGGCGGTGGCCAACGCGAAGAATCGGTGACCGTCACGAGGCCACCGCAGGTGACAAGCGAACGATGACAACGATCGGTCTCTGGATCGCGTGGTGCATCGCCGCGGTCGCGGCAGCGGCGGTGCTGACCCGTGGTCTGATCGAATGGACGACCGCGAAGGGCATCATCGATACGCCCAATGCCCGCAGCAGTCACACGCGGAGCACGCCGCGAGGGGGTGGCCTGGCGATCGTCGCGGTCGTCGTCGCGGTGGCTGGGGTGATCGGAGTCATGAGGCCGGAGGAACTCCTGCGCGTCGGCGGCGCCGTCGTGCCGGCTCTGGCGATCGCTGCCGTAAGCTGGCTCGACGATGTGCAGTCGCTGCGAAACCGCACCCGGTTCGCCGTGCATCTGGCGGCGGCCATGGCGGCTGTGGCGGTGCTCGGGCCGGTGACACGAGTCGATCTCGGCTCGCTGGGCATGATCCGCTTCGGGCCACTGGCATGGCCGCTGACGCTGCTCTGGATCGTGGGCCTGACCAATGCCTTCAACTTCATGGATGGCAGCGACGGCATCGCGGGAATCACGGCGGCCGCGGTGGCGGGCGGGATTGCGGTCGCGGCGGCAGCCTGCGGCGCGGGGCCGGTGGCGGTGATCGCGGCGGCCTTCGCGGGTGCTGCGCTTGGATTTCTCGCGAGCAACTGGCATCCGGCCCGCATTTTCATGGGCGACGTGGGGAGCGCCTTCTGTGGGTTTCTGCTGGCGGTGTTGCCACTGGCGGTGCGGGCTGACGCCGTGCCCGAGGTCCTGCCGGTGGCGGCCCTCGCTCTCTGGCCGTTCCTCTTCGACACCTCGCTGACGCTGCTGCGGCGGCTCTGGGCGGGCGAGAACATTTTTCAGGCGCATCGCAGCCATCTCTATCAGCGGCTCCTCATCGCCGGCTGGTCGCACCGCGCCGTGGCGAGCCTCTATGGCGGGATGGCGGCGTTTGGCGCGACACTGGCCGTGGTGCCGCTGGTCGATCCCACGGTGCGACGGGCTGCCGATCAGGTTGCCGCGGTCACTCCACTGGTGATGGCAGCCGTGTTGGTCGGGCTCGTGATGGTCGCGGAACGACGCGCCGCCCGGGTGGCCACATGATCTGTTTTCCATGGCTTAAGCGGTTGGGAGATGTCGTGATCGCAGCGACGGCGCTGGTCCTGCTCGTGCCGGTGCTGGCCGCGGTGTGGATCACCGTGAGGCTGGTGATGGGACGGCCGGTGTTCTTCCAAGACCTGCGGGCAGGCAAGGATGGGCGGCCGATCCGCATCCTCAAGTTCCGGTCGATGCGGCAGGCCGTCGATGCCGCAGGGAGGCCACTGCCCGATGCCGAACGGCTCGGGGCCTTCGGGAAGTTCCTGCGGCGTTCGAGCCTCGACGAACTTCCGCAGTTGGTCAGCGTGTTGGTGGGCGACATGAGTGTGGTGGGGCCCCGGCCATTGCCGCTTGCCTACGTGCCGCGGTATTCGCCGCGGCAGGGCATGCGGTTGCGGGTGCGGCCGGGCCTGACGGGGTGGGCGCAGATCCATGGTCGGAATGGGGTGGATTGGCCCGAGCGGCTGGAGTACGACGCGCACTACGTCGATATGTTGAGCCACTGGTACTGGCCGCTGGTGGACCTCTGGATCATCGTGTCCACGGCGTTTCAAGTCGTCTGGCAGGCGGTCTCCGGCCGGGGGGTATCGGCACCGGGGTCCGCCACGATGCAGGAGTTTCGCCCATGACGTCCGCGTCCGATACGGTCATGTCTGCCGTCGTTGCCGCCATCCGTCAGGTTCTCCATGACACCGGCCGGGAGCCGGCCGCCGTGGAGCCGGGCATGCTACTCGCTGCCGACATCGGTCTCGATTCGCTCGACCTGGCTCAGACCATCGTGCTGCTGGAGCGATCCCTCGGGGTGGATCCCTTCCGGGCCCCGGCCCAGGCCCCCAATAAGGGCACGGCACGCCCTGCGATCCGCACGGTGGCTGATCTGGTGGGCATTTATCGTCAATACGCCCCTTTCCAGCCCTCGCCAGGCCAACCCTGAACGTGTCTTTCTCCACATCATTTCTTATTATTGAAGCCGGCGGAACCTTTGAGGAACCCAGTTTCAGATGAACACAAACACGCAAACCTCCCCCAGCCATCTCGCCGACGCGCCGGCTGAAGACCGGCTCGCGTTCGCGATCTCCGAGGTCGCACGCCAGTTTCCGGATCGCACCGCGATCGTGGCCGGAGCCGGAGGTGATTCGAGCCGTACGATCGACTACGCCACCCTCACTGCCGCGATCACGAAGCTCGAAGCAACGCTCGACACCGTACGGCCCGTGGGCATCGTCGCGCGGGCCAAGCGAGTCGAGTCGCTCGTCGTCATCGCCGCCGCCTGTGGCCGGCAGCATGTGCCCGTGGCGTTTCTGGCAGAGGACTCTCGCGACCTGAGCGGTGAACTCCGCGACTGGGTCACGATCGACGACTCCCTGTCGATCGCCGCGGAGCCTGGTGCCCAGCGGCGGGAGTTTGAGGCGGTGGCCACGCACGTGGTGGTTGCGACCTCCGGCACGAGTGGTCCGCCGAAGCTGGTCGAGCATTCCTGGGATTCGCTCCTCGCCGCCGCGCGGCTGGCCGAGCAATGGCACGGGCTGGGCTGGATTCTGGTGTATGACTCCACGCGCTGGGCAGGGATCCAGGTCTGGCTGCAGTCGCTGCTCACGGGCGGCCGGCTGGTCGTGCCGGCGTCACGCGATCCCGATGCGGTGCTCCGGGCGATCCTCGATGAGCAGGCCACGGTCCTGCCCGCGACACCCACGCTGTTGCGACGGCTGCTGACATCGGGCGATCGCTCGCTCCTCGCGCAGGCACGCCTCGACCGGATCACGCTCGGCGGCGAGGCGGCGGAAGGCCCGCTGCTCGAACAGGCCCGCGCGGCATTTCCGGGTGCCAAGATCACGCAGGTGTATGCGACGACGGAACTGGGCGAGGTGTTTCGCGTGACCGATGGACTCGCCGGATTTCCGTCCAATTGGCTGGGCCGTTCCCTGGCGGGCGGCGCCCGGCTTGGAATGCGTCGCGATGGCGAACTGCTCGTGCAGCTGTCTCGGGATACGGCTGAAGTGGCGACGGGCGACCTCGTGGAAAAGCGGGGCGATCGGTACGAGTTCACCGGCCGTCGCAGCGACGTGATCGTGGTGGGTGGGGCGAAGGTGTTTCCGCGGCGGGTCGAGGAATTGCTCCGCGGCGTGCCTGGGATCGCCGATGCCCGCGTCTACGGGATGCCCAGTGCCATCACCGGTGAACTCGTCGCTGCGGAGGCCGTGCTGGTTGATCCACTGCCAGCACAGTCGTCGCCCGAGAGCATCCGGGCCGCGGCGCTTACGGCCTGCCGCAGCGGCCTCGAGCCGCAGAGCGTTCCTCGCATTCTCGACATCGTGCGCAAGATCGCGACGAATCCCGCGGGCAAGGTGCCTCGCCGCCCGGCGTGACCGCGGCAAACATGCCTCCCACCACGATCATTTCTGGCGGCTCGCGGGGGCTGGGTCTGGCGGTCGTCGAGCGATTGCTCGAGCGGGGCGACTGCGTGGCCACGTTTTCCCGGTCGGGCTCGGTGGCGCTCGAGTCGCTTGCCGCGATCCATCCCGATCGGCTCCATGCCGAGCAGATCGATGCCGCCGATGCCGAAGCCATCAGGGGATTCGTCGCGCGTGCCGCCATTCGCTTCGGCGGGGTCGATCATTGCATCGCCAATGCGGCCATGGCCCACGAGGGCGTGGTCGCCACCGTCCGCGATGATGAGATCGACGCGATGCTCGATGTGAATCTGCGGGGATCGATCGTGCTTGTCCGCGAGTGTGTCAGGCAGATGCTCGTTCGCCCGGTCGGCAACGAGCGGGCCGCGGCCGTTGGGCCGTCGGTGGTGGTCGTATCGTCGGTGGTGGCGTCGCGAGGCTCGCCCGGTCTGGCGGTCTACGCGGCCACGAAGGCCGGACTCGAGGGCTTTGCCCGCAGTCTGGCCCGCGAACTGGGGCCCCGCGGCATTCGCGTCAACGCGGTCGCGCCGGGATTTCTCGAAACCGACCTCTCTTCATCGCTGTCGGAGGCAAATCGAGCCCGAATTGTCCGTCGCACACCGCTGGGGCGATTGGGTGTGCCGGCTGACGTCGTGGGCGCGATCGAGTTTCTGACCGGGCCGAGGTCAGCCTTCATCACCGGCCAGGTGGTGACCGTAGACGGTGGCTCTGCGGCATGACCAACGGTTTCTCCCAGTCCTGGCACGTCAGCGCGGCCGATCGCGATTCCATCACCGGATAATCGGCATAACCGGTTGCTATTCGCCCGTGCACCGCAGGGACTGGTCGTTCTCGCCGGGGGTGCGTTTGCGAAAAGCTGGGTATGCTCGGTTTGAGTGCCGGAAAAACAGCAAAAAATCAGTAGCTCATGGTGTCACCCAGAGGAACGGAGTCTGCGCCGTTCCACGGCGACTGCCCGGCGGAGGAGGCTGGTGTCGTGACCTCGCGTCGGTCTGAGCAGAGGAGTGAACTGGCGGCGGTCTCTCGGATCATCATCGTCGGCGCCGGGGGCTTTGGTCGCGAAGTCCTGCAGTGGGCCCGCGACGTCTGGCCCGAGCACGCGTCGCGGATCGCCGGCTTTCTGTCCGCAGAACGCGATCGACTCATAGGTCATGACGGTAGTCTCGAGATCATTGGCGACCCGGACCGCTACGAACCACAGGCCGGCGACGCCTTGTTGCTCGCCATCGGCATTCCGATCGTGCGCCGGCAGGTCGCGGAGTCGTTGATGTCGCGAGAGGCGAAGTTCCTGAAGCTGGTTCACCCGACGGCCATCGTGGCTCCCACGGCGGCGATCGGCGAGGGTGCCATCATCTGTCCCTATGCAATCGTGAGCGATTCGGCCCGGGTCGGGGCGTTCGTTCTGATGAACTACCACTCCTCTCTCGGCCACGATGCGTCGGCTTGCGACTATGCAGTGCTCTCCCCGTATGCCACGCTTGGCGGCAATGCTCACATCGGCGAAGACGTCTTCATGGGGCTGCACGCCTCGGTCGGGCCGGGCAGGAGGATCGGAGCCCGCAGCAAGGTGAGCGCCAATTCGTGTGCGTTGTCCGACGCCCCGACGGAGTCGATCATCTACGGCGCTCCGGGCCGCGTGGGCCCGCTGATCCGCTGATGCGGACGAATCATTCTTGGAACCGAGATCGACCATCATCTTCTGGCAGCCGATCGCCAGTCCGCACCAGGAAGCGTTTCTGGAAGCGGTCGCTGAGCGGTGCGCTGCTGACTATGGAGTGGAAGTGATCCTCGGCGTCGAGCGGGATCTGCCGCCGGAGCGATCAGCACAGGGCTGGCAGAGGCCCAGCCACAAGCACTTGAAGGTCGTCGACATATCCGTACCGGCCAATCACGCAACCTTGGCGGCACATGCGACCGCCGCATCGCTCCACGTGTTTTCCGGTTTCTTCTCACATCCGCTGGTCTGGGCCGGCTTCCGCAGACTCGCTCGGACTCCCGCCCGGCTGGCGATCTTTTCAGAGGCTCCCGAGCAGCCGTGGCAGACCGGCTGGCTCAAGCGGCTCCGGGGCAGGGTGCACGCGGCCCGCTGGGCCCGCCGTTTTGCATTCGTGCTGGCGATCGGGGGAGTGGGCTGCGAGTTCTTCAGCCGGATCGGCTTTCCGAGAGAGAAGATCGTGCCATTTGGCTATTTTCTTGACGTTCCACCGCTCGCTGCAGCGGCATCGGATCGTGCGAGCGATGGCATTGTCCGCTTCGTGTCGGCCGGTCAGCTCATTCATCGCAAGGGGATCGACCTGCTCCTGCGGGCCTGCGGCGAACTCCCCGCGACCGGCTGGCGTCTCGATTGCTACGGCGACGGGCCGGAGCGGCCGCGACTTGAGCAGGTGGTCCGCACCCTTGGGCTTGCCGACCGGGTCGCCTTTTATGGCGTGGTCTCCAACGACACCGTGCGGTCGGCACTGGGCCAGGCCGACTGTGCTGTCCTGCCGAGCCGGTTCGATGGCTGGGGAACGCTCGTCAACGAGTCTCTGGCGGCTGGCACGCCGGTGATTTGCACGGCGGCGTGCGGCGCGGCGGTGCTCGTGTCGTCCGCACGGCTTGGCAGCGTGGTGCAGCCGGACCGTGCGGCGGCGCTCAGTGCGGCGCTGGCACACGCGATCGCAAGAGGTCCTGCCCAGCCGCAGGACCGAGCCGCCATCAATGCTGATGCCTCCGCGCAGATGTCGGCGACGTGGGCTGCGGCCCGGTTCGAAAGCCTCCTGACCGGTGCGGGGCTCCCGCTGACATCGCTCGCCCGGGTGGATTCCTGATGTCGCGGCACGTCAGCGTCATCGCGTCGTTGGCATGCAACTATTTGGCGACGGCCTGCCAGATCGTTTGTGGTCTGGCGGTCGTGCCGATCGCGATCCGACACCTCGGCGATGATGGTTACGGCACTTGGCTGGGGCTGACGGCGCTGGCGGCTGTCGGCGGCTTTGCCGACATGGGCGTGAGCGGGGTGTTGGTCGTTCGGCTCAGCCGCGCTCTTGAGCATGCGCGGAATGGAGAAGCGAAGGCGGAACTTCTTAATGGTCTGGCCGTGGCGGCGGTGTCGTCTGTCGTGGGCGGCCTCCTCGTTCTATGCACCGTGCTGGGCGCCGGGAAGCTCTCGCCGCAGAGCTTTGCGGCTTCGAGCCACGAGCTTGTCATGGCCGCAGCGATCGCCGGTACATCGATTCTTTCACAATTCTCGGTCAGCCTCACCGCCCTGCCGACCTCGCAACTACGGCCGATCGTCAATGGGCTCATCGGGATCGCCACGCCTATGGCATGGCTTATCTCGACCTGGCTGCTCGTCCCGCGGTTCGGCATGGTTGGTTTGGCCGCCGGCCTGGTCATCCGCGCGATCGTGGCATTCGTTCCCCTCGGCATCTACAATGCCGCCTTTCTGGCCCAATCCGTCGGGAGTGAGACGGCGATGCTGGATCTTGGTCGCTGTCGATCCTTCGCCATGCTCGGGACCACGAGTCTGGCGGTGCGGTGGGTGCAGTCCGTCCTTTCGGGGTTCGACGTTCTCTGTATAAGCACGAACCAGGGGCCCGGTGCGGCCACGCTCTATGCCAACACCGCACGGCCGGCCGGGATGGCGACGAGCCTCGCCAACGCCTTTGGTGGAGCGCTTCTGCCAGCCTTTACGCGGTTCCTGGCCCGCGAACAGGGGCCGCCGGCGTTCCGGCTGTTCCTCAACTCGCTGCGTCTGACCGTCATCATGGCAGGGGCGCTGGCGATCAGTTTCGTGAGCGTCCGGCGACAGTTTCTCGCGGCCTGGGTGGGCGCACACTTCATCCTACCCACTCCGCTCACGCTGGCAATCGCGACGGCCGCCATCGCCAGCACGGCCCTGGCCTTCGCGTCGTACATGTTTGGCTCCACGGGCAAACTCGTCCAGTCGCACGGATTCATGTGTGTCGAGGGAGTGGTCCGTATCGCCCTGATGGCGTGTGGTGCCTCGCTCTTTGGCAGCCTGGGGCTGGCGGTGGCTGCCACGCCCACGCCCCTCGTCGCGACGATTCTGCTCTTGGTGGGCATGGCCAGATTTACCGGAGTCACAATCCGTACCGCCGAGTGGCTGGCGCTCGTCGTCGACATCACGTTGATCATCGCCGGTCTCACCGCGGCTAGCATGCTGCCTGAGATTCCACTTCATGTATGGCAGATTCCGCTCGTCGCCGCGGTCTGTGGAGGTGTCACGCTCCTCGTGCTCACACTGCGGTCGCCGCCACTGCGGCAGATGCTCCTCGAGGTGGCCCACGCCGTTCTGCCGGCTGCGGTGCGCCAGGTATTGCCGCCGGGGGTGAGTGGGGTGCGGTCGTAATCTTGCGAGTCTGCCTCCGATGACATCCGACGCCGTGCACCTCCAACTGCCGTCACTTGCGGGGCAGGCTTCCTGGCCCGATCGACCTGCCACGGCGGTCGATGGCAACGGATCCGTCTTCAATCCCTACCTGATCGCGTTGGGAATCATTTACGTTTTGTGGTCGTGGGTGCATCTGCCGTCGTCAATCTGGGTACGGAGCCTGTTTGCGTGTTACCTGATCTGGCGGATGAAGCCCGACATTATCATCCCATTCGTGTTGTCGTGCGTGCAGTTGCGGATTGAACTGGGTGGGGGCGGCGGCTTCGACGATGTCCATGACTTAACGCAGCAGATGACGGGATTCGAACAATATGCGTTCATCATCCCCTGCATCCTGTACGCTGTCCGCACCTTCTTCGCGGCGTGGTCTGTGCGGGTGACGAGACGGGCGCAGTTTCCGTTCTGGCTTTACAACCTCTACCTCCTCGGAATGTTGTTGGTGGTTGCTGCGGCGGCATCGGCCTACGGGTCGCGGGGCTGGACCGGTGCCCTACGCGAATACTGTGTCGTTGGGCTGTATTTCTACGGACTCCTGATGCCAGCATGCTCCAAAAGACAGCTCATGCAGTTGGTCAAGGGATTCGTGGTGGTGGGCACGCTCACGATGTTGGCGGGGATAGCGATACGGTACAACAATCGGCAACTCTGGGTGCTCATGCCGATTGCCGGGAGCTTTGCGCCGTTGCTGATTCTCGGGGGCGGCCGGATACCGATGTGTCTTTGGGCGGCATCCTATTCCTTGGTAGGTTTTGCCTTCGCGGCGAAGGCGACGTTCACGCTGCTCGTACTCTGGGCCTGGAATACGATCGCAGGCATGTGTCTCGGCCTGTTCGGACGGAATAGCCTTCGATGGGCGGTCGTGACAGGTTTGACTTGTGCACTTCTCGCCGTGGCGCTGAGCATGCTCTTTTATGCAGCATTGTGTCACGACCCGACTCGAGATGTGTTCGAAACGGTCCGGGGAGGGCAAGGCACAACCTTCGATAGGATGAGGTTCAAGCTTCTCTCGGATCGTGGTCCGATCTGGTGGGGTGCCATGCGGGCATTGGCAGAGAACCCAACGCTATGCGGCAACCCGGCGCCGGAGTTCGCGATCCGTTCCCTCGGCAAGGAGCAGATCTGGCCATACAGCACGCACAGCATTCTCCTCGATCCACTGTTGCGGTATGGACTGGTGGCGGGACCTATTCTCATCCTGGTCTTGGGCCACTCCGTGCTGATCGCTAGGACTGCCATCGCGCGGGAGACCGACGTTGCCGTGGCGGTACTGGGGCTCGCCGTTATCAGCAACAACGTGTTGGGAGGTGCGACTCTTCCCTACATGCTCCATGAACGCTCTGCAGAAGCCATGCACATGGTGGCCGGTCTCCTTGCCGTGTATGGCTTTCGTAGGGGGGCTGGGCAGAAGCACGTGCCGCTGGCCAGTTCGCAGCTCACTCGACATCCGCCGGTTGTGCCCGCTGCGTAGTCCATGCCACCGATCCGCACCATGCGTTCTTCCGGTGTCTCGGTCGGCTTCGTCTGGGAAGGTCTCCCGTTGTATGCCGCCCGCCAGATCAGTGCGTTGAGATCCATCGAGGATCTTGCTGTCACGGTCGTCGGCAGCAGGCCGCCGTTCCCGACAACTGAAATCGATCGGACGATCGCCTTTCCCATTCACTGGTACGACGGCGGGACCGACACCCCATCGTGGGGCGACGTGACGGCTCGCATTCCCGACGTCGTGTTTGCCACCGGCTGGGCTTTCCCGCTGTGCACGAGGCTCGCCGCGGAGGCCAAGCAGCAGGGGCACGCAGTCGTCTGTATGGCCGACAATCGCCGGCGGCACACAGTCCGGCAGTTGCTGGGAGCGATCCGCTTCAGGCTCGGACTGCGTGCTCAGTTCGACCGGTTTTTCGTGCCTGGTCACGGAGCCCGCAGCCTGATGCGATTCTTCGGCGTGCCGGATGCTCATGTGCGGGAGGGCTTGTATGGTGCCGATCCGGCACTGTTCAACGCCTCGTCGGCGGCATCTCGGCGGCCCAAGATCATTCTCTTCGTAGGGCAAATGGTTCATCGCAAGGGCGTGGACGTGCTCCTCGAGGGCTTTCAGGCATCGGGACTGCTGGCGCGTGGCTGGCGTCTGCGTTGCATCGGGGATGGGCCGCTGGCGGCGGTGGCCGCCGCGACACCCGGATGTGAGTACCTACCGTTTTGCGATTCGGAGACGGTGGCCCGGCATCTGGCCGAGGCGCGGGTCTTCATCCTGCCCAGCCGCAACGACAACTGGGGGGTGGCGCTCCATGAGGCCGCCCTCGGCCGCTGCGTGTTGGCGGCCTCCAGCACGGTCGGCGCGACGTACGAACTGATGCCGGAGGATTCCCCGCTGAAGTTCGCCCCGGGCAGTGCTGCGGCCATACGAGATGCTTTGGCGCACGTGAGCGAACTGTCTGACGAAGCGGTTGATGCGCTCGCCGATTCGGCACACGCCCGGGCTTGTGACTTCGGGCCAGAACGTTTCGCACGGGAGGTCGCAGGATTTGTGACGGATCTCACCGGCGTGCGGCTGACGGCCAGAGAGACACCGCAGGCCGGCCATTCCCACGACGCGGCTGGGAACGGAGCCGGCCTCCGGGCCTAGCCTCCATGCGTGTGCTCCACGTCATCACCGGGCTCTGGAAAAACACCGGGGGACCCGCCGAGGTCATTCCTGCGATTTGCACCGCCATGGTCGATGCAGGTGTAGACGTGACCTTGGCGACACTCGCCGGCGATTCCGCTCAGTCGGTCGATGATGCCGAGGCGCATGGGGTGTGCGTATTGAAGTACCCTCCGACGTTTCGGCACACGATCTGGTACAGCCGTGAAATGCACCGCCACATCGAGCACCTCGCGTCCGAGCACGACGTCGTGCACATCCACGGGATTTGGCAGTTTCCCGACTGGGTGGCCGCCACCGCCGCCCGCAGGGCGGGCATTCCCTACGTAATCTCGCCGCACGGCTTGTTGCAGCCGGCCCGCCTGAAGAAGAGCAGCCTGAAGAAACGCGTGGCCACCTTATTTGCAGACCGCGCCATGCTGAACCAGGCAAGCTGCCTCCATGCGACAGCCCCCGACGAGGCAGATGCGTTTCGGCTGTTCGGCTACCGTGGCCCGATCGCCATGATTCCCAATGGCATCACACCCGCCAAACGGGTCGGTCCCGACCGTGCCGCCATGCTCGAGGCCGCATTTCGCCGCGATTTTCCCGAGACGCAGGGGCGGCGGCTGTTGCTGTTTCTGTCCCGCATCGAGCCGATCAAGGGTGTGACAACACTCGCGCGTGCCTGGGTCGAATGCGCCCGACAGTATCCCGACTGGCATCTCGTGGTGGTCGGGCCAGATGAACGATCGCATCTGAGGGAAGTGGTGGCGATTCTCAGGGACGGCGGCGTCCTCGACCGCACCACCATCACCGGTCCGCTGTACGCGGAGCGCAAGACGGCTGCCTATCTCGCAAGCGAACTCTTCGTCCTTCCCACGATCAGCGAGAATTTTGGCCTCGTGATTGGGGAGGCGTTATCGCACGGTCTTCCGGTCATCACGACGACCGGCGCCCCCTGGTCGGGCATCATCGATCATGGATGCGGCTGGTGGATCGATCCGTCACAAAAGGCGCTTCTCGATACGCTTCGAGCCGCTCTGCCGTTGCCGCGAGCAGAGTTGGTCGCCAGAGGCGAACGCGGGGCGGCGTGGATCGACGCTGAATACACATGGGAGGCCGAGTCACGATTGCTCATGCAGACGTATGACTGGCTGCTTGGCAGGCAGCCGCGGCGACCGGATTTCGTCGCCTTCGACAATGAAGCCCCGGCGGAGAGGTCTGGCTGAGATGAGGATCGCCTACATGGGCCCGATTTCCCTGCATCTCCTGCAGGAAGAGGGTGTGGATGTGACTACCACCCCCGTCGGCTTTCAGTATGCGTTTGGTGCGTATCTCGTCCGTGAGTACCTGCGTCGCGGCCACGAGGTCTCTATCATGACCACGATCCACCGCCTGCCATCACCGTACTCGTGGTCGAACGACCGGCTCAGCATTGATGCCGTTCCCACCCGGCGGGCCTACCTCTTCTGCATCGACGCCTTCCGAAGAGAACGACGGCAGATGATTGCGGCACTCTCCCGCCGGAAGCCGGACGTGATCCACGCACAGTGGACCTACGAATTCGCCCACGCCGCCCTCGGCAGCGGCTGTCCCTGCCTGGTGACCGCTCGGGACTCGCCCCGCCAGATTCTCAGGCACTCTCCGTCGCCGTACAGACTCTACAATAAATTCTACGCCGACTGGCTGATTCCGCGGATTCCCCGCCTCACGGCCGTGTCGCCCTACATGCGCCAGGAGTTGCTTGACTCCTACGTGTTAAAGTCATCCCCGGTGGTCATTCCCAACGGCATCCGGCCCGAGATCTTTGCCAACGCCAAGTCGGCTCGTCCCGTGCGGCCGTTCACTTTCACCACCGTGGCCGGCTGGGATCCCCGCAAGAATCCCGAGCCACTGCTCGCCGGGTTTGCGGAGCTGTTGAGGCGGCACCCCGATTGTCGACTGCACTTGATTGGTCGCGGCTTCGAGCCCGGCGGTCCGGCGGCGAAATGGGCCACTGGCAGGGGTTTCTCCGCAGGCGTGCGATTTTTAGGTCACCTGTCGCACGCCGACGTGCTGCGTCAGCTCCGTGAACACACCGACGCCTTTGTGCATCCGACCCTGGAGGAATCGTTCGGGTCGTCCATCCTCGAGGCCATGT
Source organism: Candidatus Kuenenia stuttgartensis (assembly GCA_945877135.1). Classification (GTDB taxonomy): domain Bacteria; phylum Planctomycetota; class Planctomycetia; order Pirellulales; family UBA1268; genus CAMCQY01. The sequence continues at coordinate 7,417 of CAMCQY010000005.1, read as the reverse complement.
CGCAGCGGGTGCCGGTGATCGCTGGCGTCGATTCCGGGGCTGTCCCCTGGATCCTCGACGACGGACGCGCCGGCATGCTGGTCGACGTCACATCGCCGGAATCGCTCCGGAGCGGCATGGAAACCATGATGAACGACACGGATCTTCGGGAGCGGTATGCCCGCGATGGCTACGAACGAGCGTTCTCGAAGTTCACGCTCGCCACGGTGGCGGACCAATACCTATCGGTCCTCGGGGACGTCCGAAGCGAGCAGGGCCACGCAACCGTGTCGTGACGTCCACGGGCAGGCCGATTTCCATGGGACGCCTGGTTTTCGAAGGAATGCGGGAAACGTCCTCCAGTCGCAACGATTATTCCACATGGGAGGCGCCCAGGCAGCGTGTTCTCCGGCTTGCGAAGGGGGAGGCAAGTGGGCCGACGCGCACGTGGCGGCAAAAACGAAGTACCATGGGATAGTCCTTTTCTGGTTTTCCTTTTTCGGTATGTCGGCATGAAAGTTTGTACGTACGAGGCAAAGGTCGCAGAGGCGTCGCCGTTCAACAAAGGAGATTGCAAGTGAACAAGCGGGTCGTGGTGGTGGCAGGCGGTGGCGGATTCATCGGTGGCCATCTCGTCAAGAAGCTGCTCGATCTCGGCACCTGCCACGTGCGGGCGGTCGACATCAAGCCGCTCGAAGACTGGTATCAGGTGTCGCCGGCCGCGGAGAACTTCGCCGGACCTGCCGATGGCGACGCCCGCGACTTTCGCGTCTGCCGCACGGTATGCCGCGGTGCCAGCGACGTCTACCAGTTGGCGGCCGACATGGGAGGCATGGGGTTCATCGAGAACAACAAGGCCCTCTGCATGCTCAGCGTGCTCACCAATACCCACATGCTCCTGGCGTCGCAGGAAGCAGGCGTGAAGCGGTTCTTCTTCAGCTCGTCCGCGTGTGTCTACAACGCCGACAAGCAGGTCAATCCCCATGTGACGGCTCTGGCGGAGGCAGACGCCTATCCCGGCCTGCCGGAAGACGGGTACGGCTGGGAAAAGCTGTTCAGCGAGCGGATGTGCCGGCACTTCCGCGAGGACTTCGGCATCCAGACGCGTGTTGCGAGGTTTCACAACGTCTATGGGCCGAATGGCACATGGCGGGGCGGCCGCGAAAAGGCTCCCGCCGCCGTCTGTCGCAAGGTGATCGCTGCCAAGGCGTCGGGCGACCACTCGATCGAGATTTGGGGCGACGGCACGCAGACGCGTTCGTTCATGTACATCGATGACTGCGTCGAAGGCATCGGCAAGATTATCGATTCGCAGATCTATGAACCGATCAATCTGGGCTCAAGCGAACTGGTGACCATCAACCAATTGGTCGACATCGCCGAGGAGATCGCGGGCATCAAGCTGAAGCGGCACTACAAGCTCGACGCGCCCCGCGGCGTGGCGGGCCGCAACAGCGACAACACGAAGATCAAGTCCTACCTCGGCTGGGAGCCTTCGATTTCGTTGAAGCAGGGCATCGCGGCGACCTACCGTTGGATCGAGGAAGAGTTCCGCAAGGAATGCAACGCCGCCGACGCGAAGAGCCTGGCCACCAGTGGGTACAGCCACGGATCGAAGCCAATCCCCGGGGATGGCTACGTTGCCGAGTCGAAGCACATGGACACTTGGCGGCAGGGCATTCCGCTCGGTTACGGCGTGCCAGGCTGAACCCAATCCGGCCTGGATGGTGATCGATTCGGTATTCTGACCATGTCCGGCAAACCAAAGACGCTGTTGATCATCACGCAGGTCTATGTGCCAGACCCAGCGTCGGTGGGTCAGCACATCGCCGACGTCGCCAAGGAGATGGTGCGGCGTGGTTGGCGGGTGGTGGTCTACACGTCGGCACGCGGCTACGACGACCCGAGCAAGCGGTATCCGAGCCGCGAATGCCTCGACGGTGTCGATGTCCGACGGCTGCCACTGTCGAGTTTCGGGAAGCGTTCGATCCCGATCCGACTGCTCGGCCAGGCATGCTTCATGGTGCAGGCAATCGCCCTGGGATTGTTCACTCGTAGGCTCAGGCTTGTGCTGGTGAGCACCAGCCCGCCGTTTGCGGGGATCGGCGGGACGGTGCTCTCCTGGCTGCGTCGTGTGCCTCTTATGTGGTGGGTCATGGACCTGAATCCCGACCAGATGGTCGTGTCGGGAAAACTGTCGCCACGGTCCCTGGTCACCCGAGCCTTCGACTGGATGAATCGTGTCACGCTTCGGCGGTCGCGGGCGGTCGTGGTCATGGACCGGTTCATGCGGGAGCGTGTGATTGCAAAGCTCAATGTGTCCGAGAAGATACACGTCCTGCCGCCGTGGCCGCATGAGGATGTGCTGAAGGCCGTGCCGAGCAGGCCGAATGCATTTCGCGATGAGCATGGCTTTGGCGACAGATTCGTCGTGATGTATTCCGGCAACCACGGTATCCAGACACCGCTGGAGACCCTTCTCGAAGCTGCCCGCTTACTCGAGGAGCGGCAAGACTTGCTGTTCGTGTTCATTGGCGGCGGCGTCGGCAAACACGACGTTGATCGTCGGATCGCGGAGGGGGCCAAAAACATCCGCTCGCTGCCATTTCAACCGCTTTCCCGGCTCGGAACGAGCCTGTCGGCGGCGGATGTCCATGTCGTGAGCCTGGCCGACAGTGCTGTGGGCGTGATCCATCCCTGCAAGATCTACGGCGCGATGGCCATCGGCCGGCCGGTGCTGTTCTTCGGGCCGGAAGCATCGCATGTGGGCGACATTTTTCGCGACGGCGACATTGGTAGGATCGTCGCCCATGGCGATGTTCAGGCGGCGGTCGCGGCGATCCGTGAGCTGGTTTCGATGGGGCAAGACGGTCGTGAGGCGATGGGCCGTCGGGCCACCGGGCTCGTCTCCGAATCTTTTTCGAGCATCGGGCTCCTCGGTCGCTTCTGCGACATCCTCGACGAGGCAAGTCGGGATTCGCGATGAAATCGCTCTCATTGTTCCGGGCCCCCCGTCGCTACCGCAGCGGCGACGACATCTTTTCGCAGGTGTTCGCGGAAGCCATGACCCCATACTTCTCACCCGTAAGCCTGTCCGACATCACGCCTCACTGGCACGACGACCTGCTCGACGCGTTTCCGATATCACTCGTTCCGTTTCGCCACGGGATCTACAACCGCACCGTGCGGCCTGCGATGATCGGCGCTGCCGTGCGACGGCTCGCTCCGGACGGCGTGGTCTGTGTGCGCGACGAATTGTGGCGTGGAGACGCGACCGCGGCATTTGAGCGAGAGATCGCGAGGCGGAACACCTACATCTACAATTACTTCGACAACTGGTTCGCCATGCCCGATTTGGCCCTTCGGGCCAGGTCGCGGTGCGATCTCGCCGATGCCATCATCGTGCCCACCCTGCGGCTGAAGGAACTGTGCGAGGAGTCGTATCCGGGGAAACCGGTGTTCGCTATCGAGGAGCCGGTGGACTGCGACCGTTTCGACAGCAGCGCAACGGAGAAGGCCGAGGTGGCCACGCTGGTATGGGCCGGGGGACCATTCAGCCAGACCGAATTGGTGCAGATGCGGGACATCCTCGCCGCCGTGCATCGCGCATGTCCGTTCGACCTCGTTGTCCTGTCCGGATATCGGAAGCCGGCCCTGTCGCTACCGATGCCGTGGAGGTGGGTGCCCTTTTCCCCTGCCAACGAACAGGAGTTCATTCCGCGTGCCTGGGCGGGCTTCTGCCGCTTGGAGACCGATGCCTACGGTTCCGCGAAGGGCTGTTACAAAACCAAGACCTACATGGCGGCGGGCACTGTACCCGTCGTGACGGACATTGGCCACGCCGGGCAGGTGCTCCATGCCGCGGGGGCCGGGTTTCTCGTCGGGGACAACGATGTCCAGCAGTGGATCGACACCCTCGTGCGGGTGCTCTCATCGCGCGACGAGGCCATTCGCGAGGGGGCCAGGGTCCGGGAATTTGCTCGCCGTCAGTTTGCGTACGATCGGATCGCCGCTGAGTGGGCTGCTGCGATTCATGCGGTCTGCTAGAACGTGGTCCCGGTAACCCCGGTGTATCCTCGAAGCGTCGAAGTCGTGAGCATGCTGTTGAAAACCGTGAAAGGTGGAGTTGTGACTGCAGATGATCGTCGAGTGACGAACGGCTGCCGCGGGTTCGTTCTCCCATGAACATGCAACGCCCGACACGCATTCTGTTCGGACATCCGTTGGTGAGGATCGTGCTGGGCTATCTTCTTGTCTGCGTCGTCTCCCTTCCTTGGCATCTCCACCGGGTTGCGCCCGATACCGTCTCCTATCTGACGATCGCGAGAAAGTATCGGGCGTGGGATTTTGCGCAGGCGATCAACGGCTACTGGAGCCCGTTGTTTTCCTGGATCCTCGCGCCGCTGCTCTGCCTGGGAGCACCGACGGAGGTCACCGCCAAGTGTCTGATGATCGCGATTGGCGTGGCCGCGTTGGCGGCCGTATGGCGGCTTGGAAAGCGGTTGGAGCTTCCCGAGTCGGTTTGCACTTGGACGACGCTCTGCGTCGTGCCGGCGGTTGCCATGTATACCCTGACCGATACGACACCGGACCTGCTCGTGGCAGTGATCCTCGTGGTCTACCTTGGTGTCGTGATCGGGGCCGACTACCCGCGCTCGCTCTGGCAGGGTGCTGCGTGCGGTCTGCTGGGGGCGCTTGCGTACCTGGCCAAGGCCTATGCGTTTCCCTTCTTCCTGGCGCACTTCCTCGCGGTCTCGGGCTACCTGCTGCTGCGAAGACGCTCAAGTGGGGAGGAGGTGCGACGACTGGTGGCAGCCACCGCGATGGGCTTGCTTGTCTTCGCGCTGATCGCGGGCAGTTGGGCGGGCCTGCTGAGCCACAAATATTCCCGAATCACGATCGGCACAACGGGTTCCTATCAGTTCAGCCTCTTCAAAGGGGGCGGGGGCGGTCTCTTCCGGGGCGGTGGGTTGTTTTCCCCGTCCAACGCCACTGCCATCACCGCCTGGGAAGACCCCACCGACTTGCGCACTCCGGACCGCGTGGTGCGGAAAAAAACGCGATCGAAGCCTCAAGCCGAGCAGGGCGGCAAGTCGTCTCCCAACGCGGTAGTCAGTTCACCAGCCCCGCCCGCCCGGAACGCGGTGAAAGCGACCGTTCAGCGATCCCCGGGCGTCTGGGATCGTTGCCGCGAGTCCTTGGCCCACTTCTCGCACAACCTCGTGCGGCTGCTCTGGACCCTTGTCCGATTTTGTTTTCTGTCGCCGTTCATTCTGCTCGCTTTGCTGGCGTCGTATTGGTTCGTGCCGCGTGGCCCCGCGCGTGATCGCTGCACGATCCTGCTGGGCACGCTGCTGCTCTACCCATCTGGCTACCTCGTGATTTTCATCGTGGAGCGATACTTCTGGCTGATGACATTCCTGCTGGCGGTCTCAGCGGGCCTGCTTTCCACCACCCTGCCAGTCCTGCGCCGCGATCCCTGGCGATCGGTCTGGGCCGTCGTGGCTTTGATTTCCTTTTCGCTCTGGCCTGTCTGGATTCTTGTGCGTCTGTGGGACCATGTCCTGGAGGTGACGCCTGCGGTGGCGGAGCAACTCAGGCCCACGATCCCTTCCGGAGCGCGGATCGCCTCCGATCTGGAGTGGGGCATCACCGGCAGCATTGCCTATTACCTCGACGCACGGTATTACGGCATGCTCCCCCCGGACGCGCCGGCGGAGGAGCAGGAACGACAATTGCGCAAGCACGACATCGCCTATCTGGCCGTGTGGGGTGATCCCAATCGCTGCCCTATCATCAGGTCGGCCCGCGAGGTGCCGGTGGAACTTCCGGGGAACGGGCGGTATGGATACGCTTTGCGGGTCTTCGCGTTGCCTCCATTCGACCGGGAGCCCGGGCCGGAGTCCGGACAGGAACGTGGATCGGCGGCGGATGACGAGGCGGATCGACCGTGAAACGTGTCGTGATGGTGGATTCGTGGAGCAGAATGCCGTGAAGCGATACGCGGTGCTCAGCATGGACGTCGAGGACTGGTACCACCTCGACTATTTTTCCGGTCTGAAGACGGATCGCTCGTCGAGCATGCTGGACGGACTCGACGTCTACCTGTCTCTCCTCGAGCGCCATTCGATCCGTACGACTTTCTTCGTCCTGGGCGAGCTGGCGGAACGCCTGGGAGGCACGCTCCGGGCGATGGCGGCGGCGGGGCACGAAATCGCCTCGCACGGCGTAGCGCACAAGCGGCCCCTGAAGATGACCGTCGGGGAGTTCGCCGACGATCTTAGGCAGAGTAAGGCCACGCTCGAACATGTCGTGCAGCGAAGCGTGGAGGGATTCCGGGCGCCATGCTTCAGCCTGGATCGCACGAGGCTGGAAGAGGTGTGGAGAGCGGGCTACACGTATGACTCGAGCCGCATCGACTTCACTGGGCATCCCCTCTACGGCAGCCTGGATGTCAAAGACTTCGATGTTGTCTCCCCAGGGCATTCCATGCGGCATGGCTTTCACGAATTTGAGGTGAGCACGTTGCCCGTGCTCGGGAAGCGGTTGCCCGTCTCGGGTGGTGGCTACCTGCGGATCGCGCCATGGGCGATCATGCGGCCGCTGATCCAAGCCTACGTGCGAGGCAGCCCGCTGTATGTCCTCTACATCCATCCCTTCGAACTGTCACCATGTCCGCTGCCCGCCGCCGCGGCGAAGCTCTCCTACCCGCAGCGATTGCGGTTTGGGCTGGGGCGGGCCGGTGTGGCGAAGAAGCTGGATCGGCTCGTGAGGCTCCTGAAGGACGACGGGTTTTCGTTCGTGACGTTTCGCGACCTGTGCGAGCAGTCGGTGGTAAAGGCGTGAGGATTCTCGTCACGGGTGGATCCGGGTATCTCGGCACAGCGGCTGTGGCGGCACTGCGCGCTCGTGGTCACGAAGTTGTGACGATAGGCCGGCATCCGGACTTGGACACTGCCGTCTGCGATCTCACCGACGCGGAAGCCACGCACAATGCCGTGCGCACGGTCGGCGACGTCGACACCGTCGTGCACCTCGCGGCCCGGGCCCACGACTTCCGCGGCCTCACACTCGACGAATTGCTGCTGGCCAACACCACCACGACCCGCAACCTCATCGCGGCGTTGCGGGCCGAGGGGCGGAGCGAGGCGGTCCGGTTCGTTCACGCATCGTCGGTCGCGGTCTACGAGTTGCTCGACCAGAAGCATGCGATTCCGGCTGAAGAAGCGGCCTATGCCGCCTCGAAGCTTCAAGCCGAGCAACTGCTTCTCGCCGAGTCCTTCCGCAGCCTGTGCGTGCTGCGGTTCGCGTTGATCTACGATCGCGCTCACTTGGGCGACGTGGCGAAGCGCGTCTTCCTGCCCGGCACGCGGCTCAAACTGCTGCTCTGTCCGCCGCCGGTGCACAGCATGTGTACGCTCGACCGGGCGGTGCAGGC
>CAMCQY010000004.1 GCA_945877135.1 Candidatus Kuenenia stuttgartensis | reverse complement strand
CTGCTCCAGCCCGGCTTCGGCTGCGCGTGCACGATCGGCGCCGCGACCGCGGAGACCGCCGCCAGCCGGGACCGCGTCGCCTCGACCGCCGACCCCGTGACGTGCTCGATGGCCAGATCGAATCGCACGCTCGCGTTGGGTGCCAGCGGCACCACGCGGCTCTGCGACTCCTCGTACGAACGCGGGTTGGGGAAGTTGGTGCCCGGCTCCAAGCCGGTCACGTAGCCATCCGCCAGGCCCGTCTGGTTCTTCCAGAGCGTGAAGCACGGGAGCGTGTCGCTCCGCCACGAAAGGCAGGCGGCATGCCGGCCCTCTGGGGCCACGAGCATCGCGGTCGCCATCCCATTCTCATCGGGCCTGTGCCGCATGAAGTGGCACTCCTCGCCGCGGCCGGCCCGCGGCGGGTCGAAGCGATTCCATGTGCCCACATCGCCCGCAGCTCCCTGGTCGCGGGGAGCCAATTCCTCGACGGCGGCCACCAGTTCCGCCCCGGGCCCAAGCAGCGGTGGCCCGAAGTTGACGTGGTAGAGCATCTGCATCGTGGCCGGGCGGTCGGAGATATTTTTCACGGTGTCGGTCCACGAAACCCGCTGCCGGTCGGCATGCAGCGTGAGCGAGGTCGTCATCCGCAACGCATGAAAGTGGAACCGTGTCTCGTCGACGGCTCCGGTGAGCGTGATCGTGCCAGCGGCATCGTCGAGCGTGACATCGAGGTGGTGTGCCGGCAGGTTGGCGATACGGCCGTGCAACGGGTGGAGGAGCCGGCCCGCCGCGTCGAAGTCGGGGGCCCCGTTGCTCACCAGGCCACAGCGGGCCACAAGCTCGTCGAAGCCGTCGAGCCAGCCCAGCCCCGACGGCTCGGCGAGCGGCACGAACCGCGGATGCACCGGTCCATGCACCGGCGACTGCCAGCCGAGTTCGAACTCGCCGGCCATGATCTTCCAGATGCCGAGGCCGCGATCGGGCAGCACGAAGACCTTCGTCGAACCCGCCACGAGTTCCACCAGCAGCACGCCATCGCGGCGGCCGCCGGCGAGCCGTCGCGAGCGGACGGCCAGCGGTCCGATCGAAACATCGACCTTATCAACGCCGAAAAACGACGCACCGCGGTGGGACGTGATCAGTTGCAGCGTCTGCGACGACATGATGAACTCCTGAAGGTGACAAGGACCGGTTCCGGCATCCTGATATGCGGCCCAGCCCCCATGCAAGCCCGACGCGCGAGCGAGGGAATCGGCGCTTTGCAGCCCGTGGGATGCAGCCGGCCGAATGCCCGTGCTTGCGTTGCGGGCTTGGACGAACGCTCACCCCTCGATCCCCTCCCAAAGCGCCGAGCCGACCCGCACCAGCGTCGATCCTTCCAGAATCGCCTCGACGAAGTCGCCGCTCATCCCCATCGACAGTTCGTGAAGCCCCGTCACCGTCGGCACGCGGCCCACGAGTGTGTCACGCAGTTCGCGAAGCCGGGCAAACTGCCGCCGCGCTGCCGCGCCACCGCTCTCTCCATCCGGCACGGCCGCCATGCCCATCAGCCCCAGGACCCGCAGATGCGGACTGCGGGACGCGGCCTCGAGGACAGCGGCCAGATCTCCCTCCATGATACCGGTACGGCCCGGATCGCCGGCCAGATTCACTTCGACGAGCGTCTCGCAGACGATCCCCGCTTCCGCCGCCTCGGCCTCGATCGCATCAACAAGCCGCAGGCTGTCGAGCGAATGCAACAGCGACACAAGCGGCAGCGTCCGACGGAGCTTGTTTCGCTGCAGGTGACCGATCAGATGCCACCGCACCGCCGCCTCATGATCAGCCAAGGCCGCCGCCTTCGCCCAGAGCGCCTGCGGCCTGCTCTCCCCGAGGTCGGGGCAGCCAGCCTCGAGAAGCATGCGGGTCGAATCTGCTGAAACGTATTTCGTCACGCCGATCAGCCGCACGTCGCCGGGATTGCGGCCGGCCACTCGGCAGGCCTCGGCCATGCGATCGCGAACCTGCGCCAGGTTCTGGCGGCACCGGTCGGCGGGATCGTCAGCGGCGGCCATGACGCCTCCCAAGCCAGCAGCTACTCGTGAATCTCGATGTCCCGATCGACGACGCCCGTCTCTTTGATACGGCCTATGAGAAATCCACATGCGATATTGCAGCCAATCACCGTGCGATTCCGCGGCTCGTCGAGCGTGCGGTACACGAGCCACTGTTCCAGCCCTTCTTGCACGCGGAATCCGGCGGCCTGATGAGGCGGAAGATTCTGCCGGGTGTCGGCCACCGTGAGCTGCCGCCAGGTGAGTGGCCGCCCCTGCCGCGCCGGCTCGAGGTCGAGCCAGAGCGGCGAGTAGCAGCGGCTGCCGGCAGTCTGATGATCGAGCGCAAGCCCATCAGAAGTGATCGCAAAACTGCCACGGCCGGCGGTCTTCCACTCTGGCAGCGCCAGCGGCAGCGCCATGAGCCGCGGCTTTGTGTCGGAGACGACGACCTCGCGGGTTTCTTCGGCCTGCACGCCCTCGAGTGAGGCGGCCAGCGGCACCACCGACTCCACCCGCAGCCCGCCGTGGGCATGGCTCCACAGCAGTTCGGGACGAGCGTCGCCGCCCTGATCTTCAGCCCGTTCCCCGGTCTGGAGCGTGATGGCGTCGGCCAGCAGCACGATGCGGTCACGTGGGACGAGGACGATCTGCCGGTCGATCTGCATGCCGCCGGCGAGCGGCGCGATGATCTCCAGATAGGTCGCTTTCTTGTCCGATTCCCAGCAGGAGACGCTCCACGGCCCTTCCATCTCGAGCGGTCGTCCTCCCTTCGAGGCCTGCCAATGCCACGGGCCATCGACGAGCAATCGGTCGCCAACCGCGATCTCCAGATGCGGCACGGCGTCGCGGTATTCAATCAGCACGCGGATCGCGTTCCGCTCCCATCCTGACCGGAGGATCGCGATCGCCGCCGTCGCATCGTGCAGATCACGCGACAGCAGCCGCTCGTGCTTCTCGTCCTTCTTCTTTCGACCTCCAGCAGCACGGGACTGCCCCGGCCCCTGCATCGCTTCGGCGGTGTGTCGCACCCGCTTGCGGCGAGATTCCGCCGCCACGGCCAGCACCGGATCGGCGAACGCCGCCGGCATCCGCCCCGCCCCCTTCAGCATTCGCCCCTGGCCGCCAAGCAGGCGGAGCGTCGTGGCCACCGACTGCGCGAAGAGTTTCTCGGTGGGCTCGCTCCACGGCAGAGAACCGGTCGCCAGCCCGACGTCCCGCACCGCACTCCACCGCACCACCCGCTCGACCATCGCCGCCGAACCCTGCAGGCTGACGGTTCCCTCGGCCGAGACCAGCCGGCGGATCTCATCGCCGAGGGCTGCGACGGCATCGCGGTCGAGGCAGCGGCAGGCTTCGACGTCGCAGAACAGACGTGACAACGCCAGCACGAATCGGGCCGAACGCGTGTCGCCCGCCGCGAGCGGAGCCTGCGCCGACCGGGCGGACTTCACGAGCCGTTCGAGCAGGCCACCGGCCGACCCTCCAGCCCGACGCGTCCGCGCCATCCAGGCCAGCCCCCAGGTGGCCGCCTCACACATGAGCCACCGTTCGCGGTCGGCCGTCGTCGCGGCAGCGTCGTCGAGGCAATCGCTGATCGCGCCCTCGATGAGCGTCATGTGTTGCATGTCGTGCGAGCGACGTTCTATCTGCTTGGCAAGCCGTCGCAGGCGGCGACGGACGTCGAGCGACTCGCTCACGTCGGCGATCGCAAGAATCTTTCGGCTCGCCGCCCCGGCCCCCACCTTGGCCGGCACCCGGGCCACATTCGATCTCCCAGCAGTCGTGCCGGCAGCCGAGGCCCCGGTTTCGCCCACGTCGGCATCGCCCGGCGGTGCATACGCCTCTGCCGGCGCGGCCTCTGGCATGGCGTCGGCGGCAGCCTTCCCCCGCTTCCCTGATTGCCTTCCAGATTGCTTCTCCGATTGCTTGGGCTTGCCGTTGCGGGTCTGTGACGTGTTCGTGACCATGGGTCCATCCGTGCCTGGGGATCGTGCAGCCCTAGCTCGGATTCGCACCGGCCGGGAAGGTTCGGTATCGTACTCGACGGGTGCCCCGGCATCCACGACCCCACCACCACTCAGGCGCATCGCTCATGTGGCCGTCATTGCGTCGAAATCGGCCGCTGAAGCGCAGACCGCTGCGGATCGGCGGCGTCGTGGCCATCACGACCGCTGCGGTGCTGGCATTCCTCGTGCTGACGCCCGCGGCCCGTGGAGCCGACCCCGCGGCGGAGCCGGCCCCCGATCGCCATCCGGAGTGGAAACGGCTCTCCCCGACAGAGGAGGTCTGGATCGACGCCCAGGGAAAGCGGGTGGTCGTGGGGGGCGAGATCGCGATCGATAAGGGGCCGATCGAATATTTCGCCTGCCCGCAGGGCACCAAGGAACATGAGTCGATCGTGGCCACGCGATCGACCGCCCGGCTCGTGCATGCCGCGTTGCTGGCCCTCGGCCTCGTGCCTGGGAAGCCGGTCTCATTCGATCCCGACTACGTGGCCGCCACCGGGCCGGTGGTCCGCGTCACGATGCGGTGGAAGGACGAGGATGGCACCGTCCACGAGCTGCCGGCGCAGGATTGGATCCGCGACAACCGTACCGGGAAACCGATGCAGGAACAGTGGGTGTTCGCCGGCAGCGCGTTCTGGACCGATCCCTCCGACGGCAAGGACTATTACCAGGCCGATGGCGGCGACCTCGTCTGCCTGTCGAACTTTCCGACCGCCATGCTCGACCTGCCGATCGAGAGTTCACAGTCCAACCAGGCGCTCCTCTTCGACGCCTTCGAGGGCCGCGTGCCGCCCAGAGGCACCAGTGTCGAGATGATCCTTTCGGCGGCGGCTCAGGAGAAGTGAGCCGTTCCGTCCCGAGGGCGGCCTGTCGCGGGATTTCCGTTTCATCCAAGCCCGCAACGCAAGCAAGGGGACACGGGAAGCCCGCGCGTCACGTGCCGAACACGAATCTTCCGAAACGCGTTTTCGCCTACGCAACATGGCAATGAGCCAGGACCTCGGCCGGCGTGCTGATGTAGCCTGTGTAGAACGGGCCGAACTCCGCATATCGCGCGCTCGCCTCGTCGAATCGCATCGTGTAGACGATCTCCTTGAGAAACTCGGGCCGACGGGCCCAGAGCGTCACGCCCCACTCCCAGTCGTCGAGACCCACACTCACCGTGATCAGCTGCGTCACGCGGCCGCCGAACGTCATCCCTGTCCGGCCATGCTCGGCCATCAGCCGACTGCGCTCGGCGAAGGGGAGTGAAAACCAGTTCTCCCCCACCTTCCGCTTCTTGTTCATCGGATAGAAGCAGGCGTTGGGCCACGGTGGCAGTTCGGGCTCCAACCGCGCCCGCCGCATGTGGTCTTCGCGGCCTGCGTAGCCCTGCACCTTCGCCTTCCAGGTCGGACTGTCGCGGGTCTCTCCTTCCACGATCAGCCGCTCGCCGAACTGCTCGACAGTCGGCACGTATTCGCTCACCTCCGTGAGGCCCACGAAGGAATAGGTCGCCTCGAGCGCCTGCCCGAGCGGGCTGGCCAACAACCGCTGATGCACGTCGTCCACCTTGAGCGGCGAAGGGTCCATCGCCATCACGCCGAAGTCGGCTTTGTGGCCGGGCACGAGCCAGGTCTGCAGGCGGGTGGGCGCCAGTGGGCCAGCCGGATCGAGCGCCTCGCAGAAGAGCCTGATCCCCTCGGCACGCACCTCCGGCGAGAGCAAGGCCAGCCGGGCCCTGTCAAACCGATAAAAGAGGTGACTCACATGCCAGCCCTGAGCCGGCGACGTAGACACCTCGCTGCTGGGCTGCTGGGCTGCGTGCTGGCCGGGGTGCTGGCCGGGATGGGCAGCAGCCGGGCGTCCGGCGGCCGCCGCTGGGGCGTGGGGGGCGGTGGGCTCCATCGGTCGATATCTCCTCACGGGGTGCAGATGACGGGCTGAACGAGAACCTCGGGGAAAACCGTGGGTCGCTTGGACGATCCGCGACAGTGTACGCCCGGGGCGTTCAATCGCACAGCGGCGCGGCGGACAACCCGCTCTCTTTCCCAGCCGTTCCGGTGGTCGCCGCAGTCCCCTCGGGGTGTGCGTCTTTGCGGTGAAAGCGATACGATGACCAACAGCGGACCGCTCGTGAGATGCGGCCGTCCAACCTGAAGGAGAACCGACATCATGGGACAGGTCATCGTCGATCCTGAGGAACTGCGTCGGTTCGCGGCCCGACTCCGCTTCTTCAGCACCGAAGTGATGTCGCAGATGCACGGCGTGCAAAGGCAGCTGGCGGCACTCAGCTCCACGTGGCGGGATGCGGAACAGCAGAAATTCACCGAGGAGTTCGAACAACAGCTCAGCACCTTCGCCCGCTTCGTCGAGGCGACGGAGGATTACGTTCCCTATCTGGTTCGCAAGGCCGAGCGGGTCGAGCAATACCAGCAGCAACGCTGACAACCACCACGCCAGCCATGTCCACACAAGCGGAAGTCAACTCGATCGATACGCTCGCCTTCGTGAAGGCGGCAATGGTGGCGTTTGGCCATGAAACGGGCCAATCGCTTGCCGAGGTCGAAATGCAGGCCCAACGAATTGTGGATTGGATCTGCATCGAACAGGCCGCCTATTGGAAGACGGAGGTCCGCCGGGCTGCCGATGGCGTCAACCAGGCGATGAAGGACCTGCAGCACTGCCGGACGTTCAAGAAGGTGGGCAACAACGAGCCCTCCTGCATCGAGGAGAAGAAAGCGCTCGAGAAGGCCAGAAAGAAGCTGGCACGCGCCGAAGAGAAGGCGGAGGCCGTGCGTCGGTGGGCCCCCGTGGTGCGGCAGCAGTTTCAGGAGACGGGCGTCCGCATGACGCGATTCCGAGAGGTGATCGACGTTGACTGCCCAAAGGCCGTGGCGAGGCTGGAACGGATGCTCGTCTCACTCGACCACTATGTCCATACGTCGGCGCCTCGCAGCGCAGCTGGCGGAGCGGCGGACAACACGACGGCATCGGTCGCGCGGCCCGTGGATGAGCCGTCGTCCGCCGTGGCACCGGCTGCAAACCACAGCACCGGCGGCGGGCAGGCCCCGTCAGCACCTCCGGCCGGTCGCGGGGGAGACGGGGCATGAACGCCGATCTTTCCAGCGGGGCGTCGAAGATGGCGCTGGCGCTCAAGCACCTCCACCTGAAGTGGGAATCGGCCCGGGAAACCTGGGACGACGGCACGAGCAGAGCGTTCCACAAGGAGCACATCGAGCCGCTTTCTCCACGGGTGAAGGAAACCCTCGAGGCCATCGGCAGGCTTGCCGAGGTATTGTCTCGCGCCAGCCGGGAGGTGAGCGATGGCAACGATTCCTGACACCACGATTCCTGACACTCCGTTGCCCGATACCGCGACTCCCGACACGAGAAGTGAGACACCCGTAGATGGACATGCCGCAGTGAGCCACACCTCCTACGACCGCGAACTGCTGCGAGAGCAGATCACCCGCCTGCGCCAGGCTGCTTCCACCCGGAGCCAGCTGGAACGCGAGATCACCGCCGAGCACAACACCGAAACCACCGCGGCAAAACGCGAGGCGGACGCGGCGATCGCCGCCGTCGAAAAGAAGCACGCCCGCGAATCAGAGGCCACGCGGCGCGAGCACGCGGAGGTGATCGCGAAGGCCGACGCAGAAGCTGCCGCCGAGCGTACCAAGCTGGACGCACAGCAGAAGAACTACGCCACGACCTACAGACGCAACTGGGAAAAGCAGGACGCGCAGCTCAAGGAAGACTCGCGTTTCGAGGAGAATCAGGCCAAGGAGGTCTTCAAGGAGAAGCGGAAGGAGCCGGCGTTGATCCTGCGGCGGGCTGAGAAGCAGTTCGCCGACATCACCGCCCAGCTCGACGACTCCGACACCCGCAGTCTGAAGTTCCTCGTCGATCGCCGGATAGTGGCGGCACCCCTCGCAGAAGTCACGCCCACCGCTGCCGACGCCGCTGGGGCAACCGATGCCGCTTCGAACGACGCCGCCCCAGACACGCCCTCGCAAGCGGCCGCGCCCTCGCAAGCGGCCGCGCCGGCGCCGGCCGCTGCCGAGCCGCTGCCGACCGGGGCCGCCCTGCTGACGCACCTCGAGCAGCTTCGCACCACCGTGGCCAACCAGTCGGCGGCGGTGCTGGGGATGAAGTCGGTAGCGCGGGCATTTTCTGGCGGCGCGCGGGCGGCAGCCATCATGCTGCCGCTGCTGCTGGGGATCGGGGCCGCCGTGGCGACCTTCCTGCAGGTGCCGGAGTCGTTGGCTGCCGATCTGAACACCCGGGCTACGGCAGCGATTGCGGCGTTGGCCGCCGTGGCGGTGGCCGGGATCGGGATCGGATTCTGGTTTATTGGCCGAATGCGAAAGACAGCCTCCGCCCAGGCAGTTGCAGCGCGGGATGAACTCGTCGGCTCCATTGCCCGCACGCGTCACTGCCTCGTGGCGAGCGGCCGCTACGTCAAGGCCCGCCACGACGCGCAGCTGGCGAAGCTCGATGCCACGTTCGCGGAGGAAGCCAATCAGCGGAAGCTCAAGGCTGAGGCCGATATCGCCGGGGCTGCGGAGAAACGCGACAAGCTCCTTGCCGACCTGGCGGCGAAGTACGAGACGGCCGTTCAAGCCATCGACAAGAAACGCACCACGGTCCGCGAGGCTGCAGACGCGAAATACCCGGCGCGGCTGGAGATGTTGACCGCCGGCCGTGGACAGGCCGTGGCAGAACTGGTGCGGGCTCGCGACGAGCGGCTGTCTGCTGCCGGCCGCCGTCGGGCCGAACGCTGGCAGGCGATGACCGAAGCCTGGCGAACGGCCCGCACGGAGACCGCCGCGATCTACGAAGATGCCGCCGCCGTCGATGCCGCTGCCTTCCATCCCTGGAGTGAGCTGTCCACTGAGGAGTGCCCGCTGCCGACGCTGCCGCCGCCGGGCCTACGGTTCGGGCAACTGGCTCTCTCGCTGGAAAACGTGCCGGGGGGCGTGTCGTCGCAGCCCGACCTGAACACCTTCGGTCCGGTCGCCTGGACCCAGCCGGCAATCGTGCCGTTCCCCTCCGCCGCGTCGCTGGTGATCCGGGCCACCGGCGACCAGAAAGAACCCGCCTCCGACATGATGCAGGCGTTCATGCTGCGGATCGCCAGCGGCATCCCGGCCGGCCAGAGCAGGTTCACGATCATCGATCCGCTCGGCCTGGGCAAGCAGTTCGCCGGCTTCATGCATCTGGCCGATTACGACGAACTTCTGGTCACCAGCCGAATCTGGACAGAGCCGCCGCAGATCGAGCAATGCCTGGCCGACATTACCGAACAGATCGAACTTGTGATCCAGAAATACCTCCGAAACGAATACGAATCGATTGGCGCCTACAACGCCGACGCCGAGGTGCCTGAGCCCTATCGCTTCGTCGTGGTCGCAAACTTTCCTGCCAACTTCACCGAGAACAGCGCCCGGCGTCTGGCCAGCATCGCCGCCTCCGGCGCTCGCTGCGGCGTCTACACGATCGTCTCGATCGACACATCGCAGCACATGCCGTCGAACTTCAGCATCGCCGACCTCGAGAAGCATGCCACCGTGCTCACGCTCAAGGACGGCGTCACCACCTGGACGAGCGACGCGGAGTTCTGCAAGTGGCCCCTTGCAGTCGAGCAGCCTCCGTCGGACGAGGTGTTCACCAAGATCATCCAGCGGGTCGGCAAGGCGGCCAAGGCGGCCAAGCGGGTCGAGGTGCCCTTCGACCGCGTGGCGCCGAAGGAGGAGGAGTGGTGGACGGGGAGCACCGCCAGCGAGGTGCTCGCGCCGCTGGGCCCGGCCGGCGCCAAGAAGCTCCAGTTCATCAAGCTTGGCAAGGGCACGAGCCAGCATGCCTTGATCGCAGGCAAGACGGGTTCGGGCAAATCCACGCTCATGCACGCGCTGATCACAAGCCTCGCTCTCAACTACAGCCCCAGCGAGATCCAGTTCTACCTGATCGACTTCAAGAAGGGCGTCGAGTTCAAGCTCTACGACCACTACAAGCTGCCGCACGCCCGCGTGATCGCCATCGAGAGCGAACGGGAATTCGGGCTGTCGGTGCTCGAGCAGCTCGACCGCGAGCTGAAGCATCGCGGTGATCTGTTCCGCGAGTGCGCCGTGCAGGATGTCGCCGGCTTCCGCCAGACGGGCCACCCCGACCCGATGCCGCGAATCCTGCTGATCATCGACGAGTTTCAGGAAATCTTCGTCGAAGACGACAAGATCGCCCAGGATGCCGCCCTGATTCTCGACCGCCTCGTCCGCCAGGGCCGAGCCTTTGGCATGCACGTACTGCTCGGCTCCCAGACTCTCGGAGGCTCCTACAGCCTGCCTCGTGCGACGATGGGGCAGATGGCGGTTCGCATCGCACTGCAATGCAACGAGGCCGACTCGAGCCTCATTCTCAGCGAGGACAACACCGCGGCCCGCCTGCTGACCCGCCCCGGCGAGGCGATCTACAACGACGCCAACGGCATGGTCGCCGGCAACAATCCGTTTCAGGTGGTGTTCCTCAACGACGAGCGTCGGGAACGCTATCTCGGCGCGCTGCGACGTCTGGCCGACCGACGGACCGACATCCCGGCACTCCCCCGCATCGTGTTCGACGGCAACGAGGCGGCCGCTCCCTCCGGAAACCCCCTGCTTGCCGAACTGCTCGACAAAGGCACGGTGGCCGGCAAGCCCGAGCCGGTCCCACTGGCGTGGCTGGGCGATGCGATCGCCATCAAGGATCCGACGGCGGCTGTCTTCCGTCGCCAGGGAGGCGCGAATCTGCTCATCGTGGGGCAGCGAGAGGATCTTGGCGTGAGCCTGCTGGCGATGTCGATGGTCAGCCTGGCTGCGGCCCATGATCCCCATCCCGGCGGCGGCCTGGGCCGCGCCGGACGATTCGTGCTCTTCGAGCCGGCGATCGCCGAGGAGAAGCCCGACATCCTGTTGGCCACGCTTGCCACCGCGCTTCCGCACGAGACGGAAGTGGTGGGCCGACTCAGTGTGGGGGACGCCGTGGAACGCCTCGCCACCGAGGTCCGGCGACGGATCGAGGAGCAGGTGCTCGACGGCGAGTCGGTCTACGTCATCATCCGCGATCTGGCCCGCTTCCGAGAACTGCGGCGGAACGAGGCCGACTTCGGCTATTCGTCATTCGGTGGCGACCAGAAGGCGACGCCCGCGCAGAATCTGGTGAACCTGCTCAAGGATGGACCGCCGGTGGGCGTTCATGTGCTCATCTGGTGCGACTCGCTGACAAACCTGCAGCGGACGTTCGAGCGTGGTGCGCTCAAGGAGTTCGAACTCCGCGTGCTCTTCCAGATGAGCGGCTCCGATTCCAGCCAGTTGGTAGACAGCCCCGCGGCCGTGAAGCTGGGGCCGCAGCGGGCCCTGTTTGTCCACGAGGAGACGGGCACGCTCGAGAAGTTCCGTCCCTATGCATTTCCATCGGGCGAGTGGCTCGCAGGAGTCTCGGCCACGTTGCGGGCCCGGCCTCAGGGCACGCCGGTGGAGCGACCGTTCGCCGCCCCGCGAGGAGCGGCCACGCCCGCACAATCGACGCTGCCGGGTGCTACCCCAGGCGACGACTTCGGCTTCACGGGCAAACTCGGCGGCGGCTTCGGGGCCGACGAGTTCAACTTCGCGAAATTCCTCGACGACCCGCCCGCCGAGGGCTCGCCCCCCGGCGACGCTACCCCCTAGGTGCTTCGAGTCGAACCTCGTCCGGGAGCGACGTTGCGTTTCGTGCGGTTCTGCCCTAGAGTGCGACGGTAGGTTTGAGACGATGCTATCTGTTGCAGACCGGCCAAACGGCCGCTCCAGCCGCTTTCCAGCTCGCCCTTACCCTCTGGCGGGCTGCCACTTTCTGGCCTTTTCGACGTGACCCCGAAAGCATTAATGGGTCACTGGTAGGAGTTTTTGTGTCATGGGTAAGAAACTTTATGTCGGAAACCTTTCGTACAGTGTGACGAGCGAGTCGCTGGAGCAGATGTTCCTTGAATTCGGAACCGTGGTCAGCGCTCAGGTGATTCAGGATCGCGACACCGGTCGCAGCAAGGGCTTCGGGTTCGTCGAGATGCAGTCCGACGACGCTGCCCAGCGGGCGATCAGCGGCATGCACGAGAAGGATTTTGGCGGCCGGGCTCTGACCGTCAACGAGGCCAAGCCGCGTGAGAGCGGTGGCGGTGGCGGTGGTGGTCGCGGTGGTTACGGTGGCGGCGGCGGCGGTCGCCGTTACTAAGCCACACGATTGAAACGCTATTCGAGGGCCGGAGGGTATCGAAAGACACCCTCCGGCCTTTCTGCTTGTACTCCCCACAGCTGGTGGCTGGCACCTTTTATTTGTCGTGGGGGCGGCGGCCGACTCGCACGGTGATCGTCTGCTGCTTGCCGTCGCGGATGATCTCCAGAGGCACCTCCGACCCGACGGGCGACCGCGTTAGCAGGAGCACGAGCGTTGCCGGTTCGGCAATCTCCTCCCCATCGAAGCTGAGCACCACATCCCCCGGCTTCACCCCAGCCTCCGCGGCCGGGGACTTGGGCTCCACGGCGACCACGGCGGCCCCCGGCCCGCCGGCGAGGCCCGCCGGCAGTTCCCGCAAGGCCATGCCCAGATAGCCGCGTTCCACGTGCCCGGTCGTACGGATTTCGTCGCAGACCCGCCGGGCCGTGTTACTCGGGATGGCGAAGCCAATACCGCGGAACCCCTTGCCGATAATCGCCGTCGTGATCCCCATCACATGGCCGTGCACGTCAACGAGCGGGCCGCCGGAGTTGCCCGGGTTGATCGAGGCATCGGTCTGCAGGAACTCCTGGAATGGATTGTCCACCACGCCCCGCCGACCCACGGCACTGACAATCCCGTAGGTGATCGTCCGATCGAGACCGAACGGATTGCCGATCGCCCAGGCCATTTCGCCCACCTCGGCGGTGTCGCTGTCGGCCCAGTCGGCCTTCGGCAGATCTTTCGCATCGACCCGCAGCACCGCCAGATCGGTCGCGGCATCGGCCCCCACGAGCGTCGCCTTGAAGCGTCGGCCGTCGGCGATTGTCACGTCGATCTCGTCGCTCTGGGCAACGACGTGGTAGTTGGTGAGGATCACGCCGTCAGACTCGACGATCACGCCCGAGCCCACCGATTCGTCAGTCGCTCCGGCTGGCGTCTCACCCCGCAGAGAGGCGATCTCATCGGCCAGCGTGTGCACTCGCTTCTTCGCCGTCACGTTCACCACCGCCGGGCCGATGACCCGCGCCAGCGTCGTGAACAGCTTCCCAACCGACTTCAGCTCAGCTCCAGCCGCCGCGTCGCGGATCGCCGACAGTTCGGCACGTGTCTTTGCGTACTGGATCCGTCCGGCCAGCGACGGCCAGACGATCAGCCCCACGAGCGTCACGAATCCCGCAAACAGGAGAAGCGTCTGCCAGTTGGCGGCCCGGCCCACGTCGTCGGGCTGGCTGGGCTTCTGGCTCGATTCTTGACTCGACTGGATCTGCGGACTCATGAAGCGGCAATCCTGGGTTCGAGCGTCCGCCGCACCAGGTCGATGGCGGTCTTCGCCGCCCGTGACAACGCCAGCGTCGGGCCGCCCCCCAGCATATGCTCGATCTGTTCCACAGTCTGCCCGTCAGACAACGCGATCACCACCACGCTGCGGCCCTCAGGCCCCGGACGGGCCGCCCCGACCGCAAGACCCAGAGTGGCACCAGAATCGGCCCGGGCCCGCTCGGCCAGGCGCTTCATGCTGTCGGCGGACTCATGCTCGACACCCGGTATCGCCCGGGCTGGCAGCACCATACCCCCACGGTAGACCGCCAGAAGTGGATCGTGCGCCTGCGTTCCGACCTGGCCGGACAGGAGCGACGACTGCTGTGCCTGTCGTCGTGCCTCGGCCTGCGTCAGGCAGGCGGCCACGCGGCCTTCGGTGCCGATCTCGATCGTGCCAAGCGTCTGCCCGGCGTTGACCAGCGCCCGCACCGCGGCATCCTCCACTTCATCGTCTTCAACGCCGTAGACGTGCGGCCCGAGGCACTCCAGGATCGTTCGCTCGGTGGGAGCGATCTTCGCCCGGCACTCACGCTCATCGCGGCCCCGCGCCACGATCCGCAGTGTAATCGTTGCCTCGTGCGCCGTGATGCCGACGAGCGGATCGCGGCCGCGATGGATCAGGTCGGGTAGCATTGCCTCGACAGCACTCTCTCCTGCCCCGAAGCACTTGATGCGGCGATGCACGAAGACGCCCGCCTCGGGAAGCATTGCCGCGAGTGCGGGTTCGACGGTGCCCCGCCACATCTCCCGCATCTCGGAGGGCACACCGGGCAACGCGATGATCCGGCTCGTGCCGCCATCAGGCCGCCGGACATCGAGGTCGATCCCTGGGGCGGTGCCGTTGGGATTGGGAATGATCCGAGTGCCACGGGGAAACATCGCCTGCCGACGGTTGCTCTCGGGCATCGCCACGGCCCGCCGGGCAAACCGCGACTCCACCGCCTCGAGCGCCGCCGCCGAGAGTTCGAGCGGTTCGCCGGCGACCGCCGCCAGCACGTCTCTGGTGAGATCGTCCGCCGTGGGCCCCAGGCCGCCGGTGGCCACGACCAGTTCGCACCGCGCGGCCGCGATGCGAAAGGCCTCGACTCCCGCCTCGAGCGTATCGCAGACGGTCGTGTGAAAGAGCACCGGAATGCCGAGTAGGCCGAGTTCGGCCGACAGCCACTGGCTGTTCGTGTCGAGCCGCTGTCCGGTGGTGAGTTCGTCACCGATGGCGATCACTTCTGCTTGCATATCCCCTCGTATACCTCACGCAGGCCCCTGTTGCACAGGCCCGGGCTGGTCGGATCAACGCCTCCGGTGAACAATGACGGCATGAAACTCGGACTTCTTGGCATCGACGCCCGGATCGCGGAGGTGGTGGCGGTCGCCGCCGCTCGCGGAGATACGATCACAATCGGCTGCGACCTGCCCACCGTGGGCCCGCTGGCCGCCGTGGTGGCTGCCGACGTGCCCCGCGACCCGTCCTGGGAACCGCTCCTTGAATCACAGGTCTGCGATGCCGTGCTGGTCGGCGGTGACGGCTGGACCGAAGCCCGCGCTGCCGGCGTGCGGGCGCTCGTGCAGGCGGGCCGCACCCTGCTGCTTTCCCACCCGCTATCGCTATCGATGCTCTGGGCTTACGAGCTCGACATGATCCGCGGGGACTCAGGGGCCACGCTGATCCCGTTTCTACCCGACCGGCTCCATCCGTTCATCCGCCGCCTCCAGGAGCGGATCGAGGCCGGCCTCGCCGGAGCCGACCCGCTGGGACCCGTCGAGACGATCACGATGGAGCGGAGGCTCGTCGATCGGTCGAGAGAGGCCGTGCTCCGATCGCTGGCCGTGGATGCCGATCTCGTGCGAGTGCTGGCAGGTGACCCCTCCCGGCTCTCCACGCTCGGCACAGCCGATGCCGATGCCGCCTGGAACACGCTGGCCGTCGGCTTCACCGGCCCGGCACAGGTGCCTGTGCGGTGGCAGGTCGTCCGAGGGGAGAAGCCGGGCCTGCGCATCACGCTCGTTCACGCCGAGGGCACGAATGCCGTTGACGCTCCGGACGCATCGCTGGATGAAGCCGGTCATCACGATGACGCGCCGTGGACGTGGACGGGTGATCGCTCCGAAACACAGGCGTTCAACCGCGGAGCGTTGATGCTGGACGAACTGCATCGCCGACGCGAGCTGACAACGATCGCCCCCGCAGCCTGGTCTGATGCCGCCCGAACCATCGAACTGGCCGAGACGGTGCCGCGTAGTCTGGCGAAGGGCCGGGCGATCGATCTGCATCAGGAAGAATTCACCGAGCTTGGCACGTTCCGAGGCACCATGGCCTCGCTCGGCTGTGGACTGGTGCTGATGACGCTTCTGCTGCTCGTTCTCGCGACTCTTGTGGGAGGCATTGCCCGCGAGGCCGGCTGGGAATGGGGCGAACGGATCGCGGGCATCTGGCCCATGGTGGTGCTCGCGGCGCTCGGACTGTTTCTCGCCCTCCAGGTACTGCCGCTCCTGATAGGGGCCGGCACACGCCCTCCCGGAGCGGGCAATTCTGGCGACCGGCCGCGGCATGAATAATTTTTGCCGAACCGTCAGCGACGGCCCTTGAAAGCCGTCGCCGTCACCACCAGCCTTCGTCTGGGAAAGCTGTACCGCCCCGCGTCGAAGGCGGTGAACCACGGGGCCGGCCCGTCCGATTCTCAGTGATACGGCAGAGTAAAGCGGCCCGATGGCCGGCTTGAGGCCGTCGATGCGCGGGCCGCATCGCTGCCTGATCGGCGTCCGAATGCCGTCGATCAGGGGGGATTCGGGAGTGTGGTCTTCATGCGTCGTCCGTGGACTGCTGTTCCAGCCATCGCTCTGCTGGTGGCGTTTGCCTCCGCGGAGCCGGCCGATGCCGTCGAAGGACGCCGGACTGCGATCGTCAAGGCCATCGAATCGACCCGCGACAGCGTCGTCAACATCCACGGGCAGAAGCTCGTGCCCAATGCTGACGACGAGGGGGGCGGCGAACTGAAGCGTGTGAACGGGATGGGTACCGGCGTCGTCGTTGACGCCCGGGGCTACGTCGTCACCAATTACCATGTGGTCGAGGGCGTCCGCCGCATCGAGGTGACACTCGCCTCCGGCAAAACCACATCTGCCTCGCTCGTGTCACACGACCCGAGAACCGATCTCGCGGTGATCAAAGTCGAGCATGACAGCCCGCTTCCCGTGATCACCATCGGCACGTCATCTGATCTGATGATCGGCGAGACCGTACTCGCCCTCGGCAACGCCTACGGTTACGAGCACACGGTGACCCGCGGCATCGTGTCGGCACTCCACCGTGACGTGGAGGTGAGTCGCACGCAACGGTATGACGACCTCATCCAGACCGACGCCAGCATCAATCCGGGCAACTCCGGCGGCCCGCTTCTCAACATCGATGGCGAGATGATCGGCATCAACGTGGCGGTCCGCGCCGGAGCGCAAGGCATCGGCTTCGCGATCCCCGCGGACAAGGTGCTCGACGTGGTCGCCTCGCTGCTCTCGGTCGAAAGGGTTGACCGGACCTGGCACGGCATCGTGGCACGCAACGACGGACCTCGCGGCGTGATCGTCGAGGCGGTTCTCCGCCAGAGTCCAGCAGAGAGCGTGGGCGTGAGGGCTGGCGACGTGATCACGCACATCGGCGAGACCCCCATCGCCCGCCCGCTCGACATCGAGCGCGGCCTGCTGGGCCACCGGGCGGGCGACAGCGTGTCGGTCACCGTGATGCGGGCCGGCGGCGAGGAGAAACTCGACCTGTCGTTGGCGGCAGCCCGCCGCGACGCCCTCAGCGTAGACGAGCGGTGCTGGCGGGACATCGGCCTGCGGGTCGAGGCGATGTCGGCTGCCAAGGTGCAGCGGTTGCAGTCGCGGTATCGCGGGGGACTGCTGGTGAGCAAGGTTCGCGACGGCGGCCCGGCCAGCGAGCAGGGCATCCGCGAGGGCGACATCCTCGTCGGCCTGCATGTCTGGGAGACGATCGTGCCCGACAACATCTCCTACATCCTCGACAAGGCCGAGGACGAGCACTTGAATCCGATCAAGTTTTATGTGCTCCGCGGCCGCGAGACGCTCTTCGGGCACCTCGTGTCCGAGACGATCCGCCGCTGAGCGGCCCTGCGGTGTCATCAAGCCGGCGGCAAACACCCGGCCCACGTGGCCCGCCACGTCCCGTTATGCCAACTCGCCGTGCAGTTGGACAAAACTGGCTCGAACTCTGCGCCGAACTACTATTCAGGGCGAGGTTGCTGCCGCCAGACTGTCGAACGTTCGTCGGGGCCAGCCACACCTCGGGCATCGCCATCCCAGGAGGCCGTCATGATTTCAGCCCGTAAAGAGTCGAACAAGCTTGAAGAAGTCATCAAGCTCTGTCACGTCGCGATCGCGAAGCAGGCGGAGCAGAACGCCAAAGGTGGATTCGGTCTCGACGATTACACTGACGGTCGTACGGTGGGCGGAGCCAGCCTAGCTCGCAACATCCTGCGGCTTCTGGGCCGCGGGTAGGACCGAGTGCGTGAGCCGGATCTGCCGTTGGCGGGCGACACGATGTCCGTGATCTTCATCATCGTCGAACTGCTCTTCCTGGCGTTGACCCACCTCTTCGGCGGCCCGCCGTGGACGGTGATCGGGGCGATTGCCGTCGTCGCACAGACCCTCGGTGGTCTCCGCACAGAGTCGCTGGCCTTCGTCATGCCCAGCCTCGCGTGGCTCGCCCTCTCCCATGCCACTGGGAATCGTGAACTCTTCTTTCCTTACACGATGTATCTGGCGACGTGTGTGGCGTTGCGAGATTCGCACCAGGCAACGCAGCAGTCGGCGTGGCTGGGGCCGCTCGGTGGAGTTGCAATCGTCGCCACATTCATGGTCATCCGGATCCTGCAACAGGCCACCGTCCGCGTCCTCGCCGTGGAGTTCGTGGTCGCTGCCGCGATCCTCGCGCTCGTGGTCGTGGCCGGCTCATGGAGCCGACGCCGCGTCGCACACGCCGCGCCTGCCGCCCACTCCGCCTATCGAGCAGCGATCATCGTGGCAGCCTCGCTACTCGCCTACGCCAGCCTGGCGATCTGAAGGTGTGTATCATCCAAGCCCGCAGCGCCAGCAAGGGAATGCGGGTTGCCTGGCGATCGACGGTAAAAGCCCTCCATGGCCTTTTTCCGACTCCCGATAGAATGACCCGCGTGGAAACCGAATTCGTCACCTGGCTGCTCGACCGCATTCCCGCCGACCCGCGGATGGAGGTGCCCCCCGGCGATGATGCCGCCGTATTGCGACCGCCCGCGATGCGGCGAACGGTCGTCACCGTTGACATGCTCACCGAGGGGGTGGACTTCATCCTCGGCTCCGACTGTCCGCCGCGGGCAGTCGGCCACAAGGCCGTCGCCGTGAGCCTGAGCGATCTGGCGGCGATGGGCTCGCGGCCCGAGGCGGTATTTGTAGCCGTCTGCCTGCCGCAGACCGGCGGCGACGCGATCGCCCACGGCTTGCTTGAAGGCATCCAGTCGATCACGGCCGAGCATGGCTGCACGCTGGCTGGAGGCGATACAAACTCCTGGGACGGCCCGCTCGTCGTGAGCGTGACGGCGATCGGCAGCGTGCCGCCGGGCCGGGCCTGGCGGCGCGACGGCGCGAAGCCCGGCGACCTGCTCGTCGTCACGGGGGCCTGCGGGGGCAGCCTGCTGGGCCGCCATCTCGCCGTGCGACCGCGATGCCAAGAAGCGGTGTTTATTGATAGCCGATTCGAGGTGCATGCGGCGATCGACGTCAGCGACGGCCTTTCGCTCGACCTCTCACGGATGATGCAGGCAAGCGCGGCCGGCGCCGTCGTGCGGCTGGCTTCTGTGCCGATCCACGCCGATGCCCACCGGATGAGCCTCATGCCCGGAGACGCAAAATCGCCCCTCGACCATGCGCTCTCCGATGGCGAAGATTTTGAGCTGATTCTCGCCATGCCGCCCGACGCGGCGCATGCCCTCGTGGCGGCAGCGGGCCAGGCACCGCTTGATCTGCCGATCACGATCATCGGTGAGGTGACAGCCGAACCTGGCCTCGTCGCCGACGATGGGCACGGCACGCGCACGCCACTCGTACCACGGGGCTACGTTCATGCCTTCAAGGGCTGACGGCGACGTGCCGCCGACGCTGACCGTGGCGGTGCCAGACGAGGCCGCCCTCGCGTTGCTCGCCCGGCGACTGGCGGCGGCAATGCCCGCGCGGGCGTTTGTCGCGATCGAAGGGGATCTCGGCGCCGGCAAGACGACCTTCGTGAAGGCGGTCGCCGCAGCCTTGGGCATCGACCCGACTGACGTGGTGAGCCCGACCTTCGGACTGATCCACGTTCACGACGTGCTCGCCGCCCAAAATCAACCGGCGATAAACGTGCCCGAGCGGCTCGTGCATGCCGATCTCTATCGGCTCGCCGGCGCCGGCGACCTTGCAGAGATCGGCTGGGAGGATGCGACCGCCGGACGGTGCTGGGTGTTCGTCGAATGGCCATCGCGAGCACGAAAGGCCCTGCCTGCCGACCGGCTCGACATCACGATCAGCATCGATTCCGAAACCTCCCGCACATTGAGTTTCACGCCGCGTGGCGGCTTCACGCTCGCCTCCTTGTGAGCCACGAACGACGAGCGGGCCTCCCCGGCAATCCTCCAAACCGGCTATGCTTTTCACGCGAACCCCTGCGCGAGGCTCCCATGCGACTCCACACCGCTACCTCCCTGCTCTGCGTCGTCGACATCCAAGAACGCCTGCTCCCTGCGATCCCCGCTGGCCCGCAGGTGGTCGCCATGGCTGGCCGGCTCGCTGAAGCCGCAAAGCTGCTCGGCGTGCGCAGCGTGCTCACCGAACAGTATCCGAAAGGGCTCGGGCCCACGCATCCCGATCTCGCCGCGAAGCTACCGTCTGCGGTCACGAAAATGGCCTTCAGCTGCTGCGGCAGCGAAGCTTTCACGGCGACCATCGCCGATGACATCGAGTCGGTCCTGCTCTGCGGCCTCGAGACCCACGTCTGCATTCAGCAGACGGCCCTCGACCTACTCGCCCGCGGGCTGACCGTCTTCATCGCCGTCGATGCCGTCGGCTCCCGGCACCCGCTCGACCATGAGATTGCCCTCCGACGCCTGGAATCCTCCGGCGCACTGCTCACCACCACCGAGGCCTCCCTCTTCGAATGGTGCCGCTCGGCTGAGCATCCGCAGTTTCAGGCCGTCCGCAAGCTCGTGCTCTCCGACCGGGCTTCAGAACGGTCTTAATCACGGCGACGGAATCGATGGGATCGGCGATGCGGCGGCGTCGCCGGTGTCCTGCGTGAGATCGAGCGGACCGTTCGCTTCGGCCGCTGCAGGATCGGCCTCGAGCGCCCGCAGCCTGGCGATCTTCGCCGCTGCCAGTGGTTCGCCCGGAGTCTCACGACCCGGTGCCGAACCAAACAGGATTGTCCGCGGTGGCGGACCAACGAGTTCCCACCGCCGGAGTCCAGGTCTTCCCACGGGCCGACATTCCGCCAGCCCTAGCTGCTTCCATTCGGGCCCGACGGCAAGCGCCAGCGCCGCTCCCTCCTCCACGACAGGATCGCCCCAGGCGGAGCCCTCCGGGCCCTGCGGGCTCGACTCGACGCCCGAGATCCGCGGATAGAGCGACGCTGATTCAGCCGTGAAATCGCCGCTCGGTAGCACCACACCCTCGGCATCGACGGCCAGCAGTCCGCCCTTCACACCCACCATCGCCACCGGTTCACGACAGAGCACCTCCACCGTGGCCGCAGCGGGATGCCGGGGGCTCACGTTCACGACCAGCTTCACCCACGGATGCATTTCGAAGGCCCGCGCCAGCCGGCGCGAGAGCTGCGGATCGTCCAGCGGCAGCCCGCCATCGAGGCTCGCGTTGCGGAGCGCCTCCCCCTTGAGGTCGCACCGCACCCAGGGGGCCACGCCCTTCAATTCGACCGCTTCGGGCATCAGGATCGTATCGGCATGCACGCGGGCCGAGTCCGACACCCGCGACCAGATCACCCAGCCGACGACCGCTGCGGCGGCGATCACCGCGACAGCACCAATGCCCGCCCGATGCTCGGCCAGAAACGGAGCAAGTCCACCGCTCTCCGGCTCTTCAATAGGCAACGGCCGGCCGCGGCGTGGAGAGGCAACCATACAATCGCCCCTTTCACCAGACTTCGATCTGCGGCGTCAGTTCCACACCCAGCCGCTCACGAACCTTGGCCCGCACAAGTTCGATCAACGCCCGCACGTCGTCGCTCGGGCAGTTGGGCGACGCGACCACATAGTTGGCATGGGCCGCGAAGACCGCGGCCTCGCCGACCCGCAGGTCGCGGCCACCGGCCTGCACCACGAGCGCCTCGGCGGAGCTGCCGTGGGGATCCTTGAACATCATGGCCACCGCCCGCGTGCCGGACGGCTGCTCGGCCCGTGCCACGATCCACTGCTTCTGCATCCGCTTGGTGAGCCGCTCCGGGTCTTCCTCGTCGAGTTCAAGCCGGCAGCTGATGACGATGCAATCATCGAGGTTGCTCCACCGCGACTCGAAGGCGAGCGTGTCACCCGTGCGGGTCTCGACCGTGCCGTCTGGCAGCATCACGGTCACCTCACGGACGCATTCGCCGAT
Source organism: Candidatus Kuenenia stuttgartensis (assembly GCA_945877135.1). Taxonomy (GTDB): domain Bacteria; phylum Planctomycetota; class Planctomycetia; order Pirellulales; family UBA1268; genus CAMCQY01. Next base: position 44,617 of record CAMCQY010000004.1, on the reverse strand, counting down.
GTCGCCACCATGTCCGCCGGCATTGCCGATCAGCGCCCCGCCGACCGTGCCCGGAATGCCCACAAGCGTCTCCAGTCCGGAGAGCCCAGCCTGCACGGCCGCGGAGACAACGTGCACGAGCTTCGCGCCGGCGCCCGCGCGGAGCATCGGCCGCTCTACCGTGATGCCGCAGAATACCGGTGCCGAGAGCCGCACGACCATGCCGGGAAAACCGGCCGACGGCACGAGGATATTCGAGCCACCGCCGATCACATGGAGCGGCACCCGCTCTTGATGGCATCGCGCTACGAGCCGCGCGAGAGCGTCGACGTCCACCGGCTCGCAGAAATATCCCGCCTCGCCCCCGATCCCCAGCCAGGTGTGGTGCGAGAGCGGCTCGCGGCAGGATACCGCCAGCCCCAGGTCGTCGAACGGCGTGCCTTCAGGGTGAGCGGCCGAGGGCAGCGGATCAACTGCCGTTCCATTGTGTCGAGACTTCATGACAAGCACCTGAAGAAAGGCATTGGGCACGGGCTCCTGACCGGGCCCAGCGGAGGTATTGTGCCCCAAGCGGCTCGGTGGCGTCCATCCGGCCGGGGCCGGGCCCCTCACGCGGCCCGCCGCTCCGACGCAAACGGCTGCGGAACGTGGGCCAGTTGCAGCCAGCCGTCAACCACCGCCGCCAACGGGAGCGGGTCACCGTCGGGATCGATGGGGTTCTGGCTGCGACTGTCCACGTCGCCGAGCACAAGCAGGCAATCCTGCTCGCCCAGCGAACACAGCAGCCGGTCGATCCGGGCATACGCCATCACGTCCGCGGCCTTGCCAACCTCGTCCATGAGCGTGCGGGAAACCACAAGACAGTCGTCTGCCCACCGCATCGTTCGGCGGTTGAAGGTGGCGGCGACACGACCGTCGCCCACCTTCCCCTCATCCTCATGCCCGCCGAACTCCCGTCTGGCCATGTTTGTCGCGCAGGCATCAGCCACGAGCCGCTCCGCGCAGGCTGTTTCAGCGAGCACGACGAGACGCCCACGGGTCAGTCGCCGCAGCCCGGAGAGGGTGGACGCCAGCGCATGGCCGCTGGTGGGATGATCGACGAAGGCGGCATGGTCCTGCCCCCGGTCGATCCGCTCGAGGCGGCCCGACACGCTGCCGCAGGCCTCGATGCCTCTGGCTATCCGCTCCAACGGAACGCGGTAGCGGAGCCCGATGGCAACCGCCAACAGGCTGTCACGGACGAACGAGGCCACCGGCGTGGACACTGCCACCGGCATCGCATGGCCGCCCGCCTGCACAAGGAATGTCTGACCGAAGAGCGATCGCTCAACGGGAGTGGCGGTCACATCTGCTGGGCTGGTGAGTCCGGCAGTGATCACGCCAGCCTTCCCGGCAGTGACGGCCCGCCGTTCGATCAGACGACCGACGCGGTCGTCATCGGCGGTGGCGACGAGACAGCCTGCCGGTCCGAGGCAGTCGAGGATCCGCGATTTGACGGCATGGTAGGCCGCGGCTGTGCCGTGCATGTCGAGATGGGCCAAACCCAGATTCGTGACGGCAACCGTGTCGCAGGCAATGCCCGCCAGAGAGTGAGCCGCGAGCATGTGGCTCGACACTTCCACCACTGCATGCGTGCAGCCGTCCTCGCGAAGCCGCCGCAGCCAGTCGGCGAGCACCTCCGGGCGGGAAAGGTCGGCCGCCACCGGCTCGGCGTCATCGGCAGCCAGGCAGCCGAGATCGGAAAGCACTCCCACTCGCAGTCCCGCCTCGGCGAGGACAGACGCTGTGAGCCAGGCCGTGGTCGTTTTGCCGCTGGTGCCAGTGATGGCAATCACCTTCAGAGTCCGGCCCGGATCGCCGGCAAAGGCGTGCGTCATGCGGGCCATCGCCCAACTGCTCTCAGACACGATGCACAACGGCGTGCCGAAAGTGGGAATGATGCGTTCCGCAACCACGCCAGCCACGCCTCGGGCCAGGGCCCTTTCCACATCGTCGTGGCCGTCTCCCTCAGCGGTGAGACGGGCGACGAACACGTCCCCCGGCCGGCATGTGTCGGGATCATCGGAGCAGCCCGTCGCGATGATGTCGTCGCAGGCGAAAAAGGTGGCATCTGGCAGCACCTTCGACAGTTTGATGCCGCGACCTCCGGCCTTGACGCCACGGGTTCGCCGTGGACGCGAACCATCGCCCTCCCCGCCGTGATCGCGGAGCCTATCGTCACGCATGCCGGCCTCCTGCCTGGTGCCACAAAGACCGTGCATGAGGCCCGGTCGCGTGGGCTTGTGAAAACAGTGCCACGTTCGTCCTTGAACGTGATCGCGGCAAATTGTCCGTGGGGCTCCAGATGGGTCAAGGTCGGCTTCCTACCGCCCAAAACACGCCCCCGCAGCCTTCCCAGCTTGCCGGCATGACAGCCGGCGCGGGACGATGGAGAAGATGGCTACCTCTCCACACCTTCCCGCGATCGTCAGTTGTTCTGACAAGACCGTTCGCCGGCGCCTACTCTGGATCGGCTCCGTCGATGGAGTGGAACTCGGCATGGCCCGCGCCGGGCTCGCAGCACTCGCCGACGTGACCGACGCTGAGAGTCCGCAGGCCGCAGTTGCCGCTGCGGCCGTCATGGATGGGCAGGGCACGCCGACGCTCGCCGTGCTGGCCGCCGACAGGCCGGGACGGTTCACCGTCGCCGATACGTTGATTCTCTCGCAGGCCTGGCCGCTGATGCCGATCGTTTCGGTGGCATCGAGCCTGGTTGACGGCCGACGGCGCAGCGGACCGCCACTGCCTGGCATCGATGAGGTGCCCTGGCACGATCTGCCCGGGCGGTGCGGCTGGTGGCTGGCGGCGTTCGAGGCTGGCCTTCCGACCAGTCTCGGATTGCCCGCAACCGCCCGCCGCGAGGAACGGCTGCTCGAATCGATCGGCGGCATCGGCAGCCGCACCGGGAGAACCGCTCGTGGGCTGCAGGTTCCGGCGATGCTGGCTTCGACAGATATCTCGGTAGCCGCCGCCCGGGCCGATGACCTGGAGGGCCTCTGCGACCTGCTTGCAATCGCAGGCCATCGCGTGGTCAACCGGCAGCTCGGCCGGCCGCGCGTCGACGAAGCCGCAGGCTCGCTTGTCTGGGATGTCGCGGACCTCGCAGCTGGCGAACGTGAGTGGCTGCGGCTGCTTGCGGCCAACAGTCCGGGGCTGTTCATCGTGCTGCTCGAGAGTTTTCCACGCGGCGACACGGTGGCCGCGGCGATTCAGGCCGGGGCTGCCGCCGTCCTGGGCCGGCCGGTCTGCCTGGAGGCGCTCGTCGGCACGCTTCTCTCGCGGCGGCCGGGCTAACCGACGAAAACCGGGCCATGCCGGCCTTGGCGGGGATGACGGCCACCGCTAGCATCCCCGCCTTGAACAGCCACCGAGCACAGCCGACGCCGCGTCCGGCATCATCTCTGATGACGCCGCTTGTTGTCTGTTTGATCCTCTGCTCCGCAGCCGCCGGTTGCGCGCACCTGGCCGCCGCACCGGACTGGAACGCGGCTGCTCTGCACAAGGTGCCGCTCCCATGGTCGGCTGCGGATGGCCTGCCATCTCGCGCGGAGATCGTCGCCGGTCAACTCGTGATCCACGCCGACTTTCCGCTGGCCGAGCAGCACAGGATCGTTCGGGAGTTGGAGAGCCTCCGAGCCGATGTCAGCCAGCAGCTCGGCCTGCCGATCTCCGACGAGCCGGTGCACCTCTACCTGTTCGAGAACAAGCAGCGATACGACGACTTCGCGGCCCGCCAGTTTCCTGGTTTTCCATCGCGGCGGGCCTTCTTTGTCGAGACCGATACCACTCTCTCCGTTTTCGCGGTCTGGCAGGACCGCATCGCGGAAGACCTGCGGCACGAGACGACTCACGGCTATGTGCATGCCGTGGTGCCGATGATTCCCCTCTGGCTCGACGAGGGGATTGCCGAGTATTTCGAGTTGCCGCGCAGCGAGCATGGCGTCCACGCGGCGCACGTGGCGTATCTCTCGGGTCGACTGTTGGAGGGCACATGGCGACCCGACCTCGACAGGATGGAGGCCCTTGCCTCGGCGGGCGAACTGTCGCAGGACCACTACGCCGAGGCCTGGTGCTGGACGCACTGGCTGCTCAACACCACGCCGCAGCGGCGCAGGCTGCTGCAGGATTACCTCACTGACGTCCGCCGCGACGGTCAGACGGCCCCCCTCTCCGCGCGGCTGCGGCACACCGAGGGCCTCGGCACCGACCTCGCCGCCACGCTCCGAGCGCACCTCGAATCGCTCACACCGCCGCCGAAGTGACCGGCCGGCCCGGCCCGTGGTTGGCATGTTTGACAGAAAGCCCCGGACGGAAGTCCGGGGACAACGGCTCGTTGGGCTTCCCCCGGATCAGCAAGCCCGGATTCACATCGCACTCGGGACGATGTTCATGCCCGGTGTCCCCCGGCTTCCGCAGGGGGCTTTTATTTCTCGTCTGACCGCTTGCGAAAGAGTGTGCCGCACTCGGTGGTCTCGAACCCCAGCTTTGTGAAGAGGTGGAGTGCCGGCTCGTTTGCCAGCGTGACATGCGCTTCGGCTAGCGTCACCCCCTCCTGGGCCAGATCGTGCAGCGCTTCGGCTACAAGGTAGTGGGCAAGGCCCTGTCGGCGTCTGGCCCCCTCGATGCCGACGTGCATCAGTCCTGCCGCCGACACCCCCCACGCAGCCGCCAACGGCTGCATGTCCCAGAACGACGCCGTGCCGAGCAGATCGTCGCCAGTCCCACGCAACTCGTAGCGTCGCAGCGAGACTCCCGTGGTCGTGGCCGCCTCCCACCATGTCCTCCGCGCCGGCTCGTCAATCACGCGCATCGTCGTCGCCCTCCGGATCGCCAACTGCAGTCGGTTGACCGGGGGGCGAAAACCGGCCAGCGTCCGCCGCAGCACGCCGATCCGCTCCGCGTCGACATATCCTGCCCGACGGAAGACTTCCTGCATGCCAGGCGTCGAGTCAAGAATGCCGGGCAGGTCGGCACCGCCGTAGAGCCCGAGATAGAAGCTCCTCATCTCGGCCGAACCGCCGCCCAGCAGCGTCGTCGCGCCGCGGCGCCTGAGAAAATCCTCGCACTGCTTAAGCAGGCCGGCGCCGATCTGCTCCTGGTCGGCATGGGGCACCACGACTACGAGCAGGGTCGTGCCGGCGGCTGTGTCGATGGCCGAGTGATCGGCGTTCGGCCCAAAGGCGGCATGGGCAAAGCCGACGGTGCGGCCGTCATCAACGGCGACGATAAGCCCTTCCCTGTCAAAATAGGGTTTCGAGAAGACACAGGCCTCGAGCAGCGCGGAGGTCATCGGCTGCATCGCCGACGGTCCCAGGTCGGCCGACCTCCAGATGTCGGCCAGCTTCGGCGGATCGTCGTTGCGGAAGCAGCGGAATTCGATCACGCGGGCGACCCCGCTGCGGAGCCGTCACCGGCGAGCCGAACGTAGAGCCGCCCCGCCTCCTCGCGAATCTCGTGCACCGTCTGCCGCATGGTGGCGCTGAGACGGTGCCGGCCGGTGGTCACGTCGAACTGCCAGCCATGCCACGGGCAGGTCAGGACCTTACCGCAGAGGGCTCCCGTGCCGAGTGGACCGCCCTGATGCGGGCAGAGGCCGTCGATCGCGTGAAACGTGCCTTCGACATTAGCGATCGCCACCATACGGCCGCCCGCCAACCGCTCGATGCTCGCACCGGGCGGACATTCTGTGGCGTCGGCGATCAGGATCCAGTCGCTCATGTCAAAGAGGATCGATCCAAACGAAGATCAAGGCGGGGAAACGGCAGGGAGAGAGAGTCACGCGGCGGCACGCGTCACTGTAGTCTTTGGAGGGCCTCCCCGCCATCGGCGGTGCACCCACCAGTATTGCGAGGGAGCGCGGCGAATCACCTTTTCGAGCAGCGACGTATACCACTGCGAAATCGCCTTCAGGTCGGCCGACTCAGGGCCTCCCTCGGCCGGGTCTGCCACCCCCTCCAGCCGGAGGTCGTAGTCGAACAGGTGGCGTCGCCGCGTCGCCGAGCAGACGAGCATCGGTGCCGAGGAGGAGAGGGCGAACACGCCGATCGCCTTGTGCACGCTCGCCGGCCGGCCGAAGAACTCGACCCAGCAACCCTTGGGCCCGGCTGCCTGATCGCCCAGCAGGCCAATCACGCCATTGTTCTCGAGCACGACCGCCACGTCGGGCGCGCTCCCTTTCTTGGGCAGGATGATCTGGCCGCGGGCCTCGCGAAACTTCGTCACGAACCGGTCGAGCAGCGGGTTGTCGAGTTCGCGGGCCACGGAATAGATGCGAAAGCCGAACAGGCCGAAGACGAAGGCCGACATCTCGAAGTTGCCGTAGTGGCCCGACAGGATCACCTTCGGACGGTCGGCCCAGAGTTCTCGCAGAAATCGTTCCATGCCATGAATCCGCAGATGCCGCCGCCAGGTGGTCTTGCGAATCACCCGCTCGGAATGAGCGATCTCGATCACCATCAGGAGGAGGTGCTCCCACATGCCGCGAGCCGCCTCGCGGGCCTGCTCCGGGGTCCACTCGGGAAACGCCTGCTGAAGATTCTCGCGGACCACCTGCCGCCGGATCTTCACCCGGTTGGCGAGGAAGCTGGACGCCCCGCGGGCGAACCGCTCACAGGAACTCCGCGGCAGCGACTGCACCACGCAGATGGCCACGCGAACCGCCACGTAGGCGATCCAATCGACACACTGCGTGGTGAGCGAACGGGGCATCGGCAGCACGTCCCTGACTTCTCGGCGGCGCATCCCTGCACCGCATGCCGAAATTCTCGCGAACGCCGGCCCGTTCAACCAGATCGGTTCCAGACCCGGCCAGGATTCACCGGCCTTCACACTGGGGTGGCTTTTCAGCCTTCCCCCCCCCGCTCAGCCGCCTCCGGCCATCTCGGGAGCCCCCACCTGCATGAGCACCATCGCCACGCTGAAACCATTGAACAGGCCGTGCAGGATGATCCCAGGCACGATTGATCCGGTCTGCTTGGCCAGGTAGCCGACGACCAGACCAAAGAAAAAGAGCGGCACCCAGGCTATCCCCTGCCCCACGTGGGCCGCTGCGAAGGCCAGCGACGAGAGCACGATGGCCGTCACCCCACCCCACCTCGGCCCCTCTCGCTCAAACGACCGCTCGAGCCACCCCTGCAGAACCCGTCGGAACAAAAACTCCTCGGTGACGGGGGCGGCGACCACGGCCGCGAAGACGACCAAACCGATTGAAAGCGGATCACGATGGGCATTGAGAAAATCGACGATCGCGTGGCGATAGGGAACAAACCGGTCGAGCACCGCGGCCAGGGCCAAGAGTGGTGCGAGCAGGAGCCCCAGGCCGGCGATCGCCAGCCACGCATCGTCGCGGAGGTGTCCCAGGCCGAACCCGAGCGTCGGCCACCCCGCGCCCCGTAGTCGCAGGTGTGCTGCGGTCACAGCCGTGGCAGCGAGCATGGCGGTGCTGCCGGCGGCCAGTCTCAGCTGCAACGACGCCTCGGCCGGCATACACTCCGCCGCGAGCACCTGAAACCCGAGAAACGACAGCACAGCGGCCGCGACGTCGGCACCATTCCACGGCACCGGCCCTTGCGGCCTCCTGTCCACTGCCGGCAGCCCGTGCCGGGCCCGCTGGGCGATCAGCCACGCCACGGCCAGGCTGATCGCAAACCCGCAGGCGGCCAGCACGAGCGTGGCCATCGTCTCCTGATCGGAGGACGCTCCGGGAGCCACGTCAGGAATCTCGATCTGCATCAGCCTCGATCTCCATCTCCGGGCTCCGCTTTCGTGAGCATGCCCCGGGCGGCCACCAGGTATTCCACGCCCGACCAGACCGTCGAGGCCACCGCCGCCCAGGCCGCCCCGACGGCGAGTGTTCGCACGCCCATGCCGCCAAACGACCACTCAGGCGCGGCCCGCGCCACAAGCTCAAGCGCGATCGCGGCGCACTGCAGCACCATCTTCAGCTTGCCGGAGAAGGCCGCCGAGAAGTCATGCCCGGTGCGTTCCATCTCCGCGCGGACGGCGGTCACCACCAGTTCCCTGACGACGACCACCACCGCCATCCACGGCAGGATCGCCGACCCGCCGCCCCGGGCCGCCAGCAGAATAAACCCGCCGCAGACGATCACCTTGTCAACGAGCGGATCGAAGATTCTCCCCAGCCGGCTCACCTGGTGAAACCGCCGCGCCCACCAGCCATCGACCCAGTCGGTGGAGGCCGCGATCAGAAAGAGCACCGTCGCCGCGGCATACCGTTCCTGTTCGATCACGCCAAACAGCACGATCGCGAGGATGAGCCGCGCCGCCGACAGCATGTTCGGCACGGTCCAGACACGGTTCAAGGAATCAGGGTGCTGCATGGTCACGATACGTTACGTCGAAGTGGCGTTCGACACGTCCCGTATTCCCTTGCTTGCGCTGCGGGCTTGGATGGAGAGGGTTTCCCATGCAAGCCCGACGCGCGAGCGAGGGAATCCGTATGCGCCGAACACTGCTGACTGCATCCCCTTTTTTAGCCCTCACCGGGCACGCCCGCGAGGTCGTAGCCGCTCGACGCCACGATCTCCACCGGCAGGATCCGGCCCGTGAGTGGCCGTGCAGCCGAACTCCCCGGGGCGGTCACGTAGACCACGCAGTCGATGTCGGGCGCGTCGGCCTGTGTCCGTCCGATCCAAACGTCCTCCCGCTCCTCGCTCTGCCGGTCGATGATCACGTCGAGCGTCTTGCCGATCTGCCGCCGCGTGTGCTCATGCGCGATCGCCTGCTGCACCTCCATCAGCTCATCTCGCCGCGCCGATTTCTCCTCGTCGGGCATGTGACCGTCGAGCCGCGCCGCCGGCGTGTCGGGCTCGAGCGAATAGGTGAACACACCCACCCGCTCGAACTTCCACTGCTTCGCGAAGGCGACCATCTCCTCGAACTGTTCGCGGGTCTCGCCGGGGAAGCCGGTGATGAACGTCGTCCGCAGCACGAGGCCGGGGATTCGGCTCCGCAGTTTCGCGAGCAGTTCCTCCGTCGGCCCTCGCGCCACACGCCGTTGCATCCGCTTGAGCACCGGGTCGCTGGCGTGCTGCAGCGGCATGTCGAGGTAGGGGATGATCTTCGAGCTGGTGGCGATCTTGTCGATCAGCCGATCGGTGAAGTGGATCGGGTAGAGATACATCAGCCGGATCCACTGGATCCCGTCAACCTTCTCGAGTTCTTCGAGCAGTTCCACGAGTCGGGGCTCGCCGTAGAGATCCATGCCGTAGTAGGTCGTGTCCTGGGCTACGACCACCAGTTCCTTCACGCCGTCGGCGGCGAGTTCACGGGCCTCGCGAATCACCTCCTCGATCGGCTTGGTGGCGTGCTTGCCCCGCATCTTGGGAATCGCGCAGAAGGTGCAGGTCCGGTCGCAGCCCTCCGAGATCTTGAGGTAGGCCATGTGCCGAGGCGTGACCCGCATGCGGCCCGAGTCGTCGAGGGCGCGGGCGGGCGCGGGGCGAAAGATGCTCCGCTGGTCGCCGAGGCCGCCGATGAGCCGTTCGGCCGCGCGGGCGATCTCGTCCCGCGAGAAGACGCCGATCACGGCATCGACCCCCGGCAGTTCGGTGAGCAGCGACTCCTTCTGACGCTCGGCCAGGCAGCCGGCCACGATCACGCCCCGCGTGCCGCCAGATCGCTTCAGGTCGAGCATCTCGTTGATCGCGGCATACGATTCCTGGCGGGAGGCGTCGATGAAGGCGCAGGTGTTCACGACCACGATGTCGGAGCCCTGCGGCTCGCCGACGAGCTGCCAGCCGTCTTCACGAAGCAGGCCGAGCATCCGCTCGCTATCGACGAGGTTCTTCGGGCAGCCGAGGCTGACCATCGAAAACGTGCCGCGGCAGGTGGCCGGATCGACCGGCAGGGCGGCCGCCATCACGGCCGTGCCGCTGCCGCAGGCATCGCCGCCGGCGGCCGAATCGACGATCGGCAGGGATGAAGGGTGCGTCATATCAGGCCTGCCCGCCGATCAGCTTGTCGAGTTCCTCGCGGAGCTTCGGCAGGATCGCATCGTAGGGGAAGGCACCAAGTTCGGCCGAACGCTTCTTGAGGTTCACATGGGTCGGACCGCACCAGAGACCGAGATCGGCGTCGTCAGTCTCGCCGGGGCCGTTCACACGGCAGCCCATCACGGCAATCGTGATGGCATGATCCTTCGCGTAGGCCGTCATCTCCTTGACCTGCTTGGCCAGCTCGATAAAGGCCTCGTTCTCCACGCGGGAGCAGCTCGGGCAGCTGATGATGTTGAGGGAGCTGAGGCCGTAGTCAACGACGCTCCGCACTCTCCCCGCCGCGATGTCGCTCAAAATAGCCTGCGCGGCGGCGATCTCCTCGGGCTTGTCGGCGTTGGGCACCGTGAGCGACACGCGAACAGTGTCGCCGATGCCGCGGCTGATCAGCTGTTCGAAGGCGATCCGCGTCTTGATGATGCCGTCGGGCGGCATGCCCGCCTCGGTCACGCCGAGGTGCAGCGGCACATCGGGCCGGACCTCTGCAAACCGCCGGTTCACCTCGATCACCTTTTTGGGGTCGGAGTCCTTGAGCGAGACGGCATACCGCGTGAAGCCGATCGAGTCGAGCAGTTCGCAGTGCTCCAGAGCGCTGGCCAGCATTGGCCCGATCGAATCGTCCTCGGCGAACTTCTCCTTCTTGGCGGGGTCGACGCTGCCGCAGTTCACGCCCACCCGCATGGCACAATCGTTCTTGGCGGCCACGTCGGCGATGAACCGCACCTTGTCCTGCCAGGGCTTCGTCGGCTCGTGGTGGTAGAGATGGCCGGGGTTGTATCGCAGCTTGTCGACATGCGGGGCCACGTCGACGGCGAGGCGGTAGTTTTCCTGGAGGTCGATGGCGAGGTTGGCCTGTGTGCCGGCCCGAATGGCGGGCAGGGCCGCGGCGTCCGACCTGCTATCGACGGCGATCCGCACGACGCCGGCCCCGGCGGCATGCAGGGCGTTGGCCTGTGCGACCGTTGCCGCCACGTCTGTCGTGTGCGTTGCCGTCATGCTCTGGGCGGCGATGGGATGGCCGGCACCGATCGTGATGCTCCCGATCCGCACGGCGCGCGTTGGATTTCGCTTTAGCTCGACCACGACAACCTCTCAGGCGACACTGTTTCCGGCTGGTTTCCCACGTTCCGACACTCTAAACCATAGCAGACGCCCGTCCCGCGGCGAACCCGCCCTTCCGGCCCCTCATGCGCTACGACCCCACTCTCCATATCGTCCTTCACGAGCCCGAGATTCCACCCAACGCCGGCAACGTGGGGCGGACCTGCGTGGCCATCGGCGCCAAGATGTGGCTGGTGAAGCCGATCGGCTTCAAGCTCGACGACTACTACCTTCGCCGTGCGGGTCTCGACTATTGGGACAACCTCGAGTGGGAGGTGGTCGACTCCTGGGACCACCTGTTGGCGGCGCTTGCCGCGGTGGGCCGCCAGCCGACCTGGCTCTTCGAGACGCAGGCCACGCGGAGCTACACCGAGGTGGCCTACCAGCGGGGCGACGTGCTCGTGTTTGGCAGCGAGTCGCGGGGCCTACCAGAGTCGCTTCAGGCCGCCCACGCCGACCGCATGCTCGCGATCCCAGCCCGGCCGCAGGTGCGGAGCCTCAATCTCTCCAACTGCGCCGCGATCGTCGCCTACGAGGCGATCCGTCAGTGGGGCGGCAGCGTCTGAGTCACCGCCCCTCCGGAGCTTCCGCCTGCTGCGCCGCGTAGAGCGGCAGATGCCGGTAATACGTCTCGAGCATGTAGACGCAGAAACTTGTCACGAACAGCCGGCCGCCGCTCGTGCCCCATTTGTCGAGCGATGGGTCCCAACTGCCCCGCTGCGTGCCCTTCACCACTTGCTCGCGCGGCAGCACCTCGCGAAGCCGGTCGTTCCACCGCTGCCACGCCTCCCCCTCGAGGTTATGGGCGACCTGAGTGATGTAGTACCACGCGTAGACGTCCTTGCTATCGCCGTTGAAGTCGAAAATCTTCTGCGCCATGAGCAGCTCAAACCCCTCCAGAAGCCGAGGGTCCTGCTGCGGCCAGCCGAGATACTGACGGCAGAGCAGCCCCTCCGCCGTCACCGCCGCCGTCACCGCGCCGGCCGGTTTGAGCGCACTGTCGCGACGGTAGCCGTAACGGGCTCCGTTGCCGATGGCCACGGTATCGAGGAATTCGCCGATCCCCTCGAACGTGGCCACCGGCACACCTATCCCGGCCATCTCGGCGGTCTTCAGCGCCATCATGTACCAGCCTGTAACCGACATGTCGCCAGCCTGGCCCGGCGCATACCGCCATCCGCCGTTGGGCCCCTGGGCCGCAACACAATAGGCGACGGCCCTGGCAGCCGGCTCCGCAAGCTTCGGATCGCGGCTCATGCCGTAGAGTTCGCAGAGCGCCATCGTGGCCTGTGCGTGGGAATAGAGGGTATGCAGCATCGGCACTGGGCCCACGTCAAACGAGCCATCCTCCTGCTGCTGCTTGAGGAGGCTCCGCCACGCGCGGGCCACCACCGCGCGGTGCGGTCCCACAGTCAGCGTGTTGCCGGCTCCCTGAAAGGCCAGGAGCGCCATGGACGTCGCCGCGAGCTGGTTCTCCTGTGAGCCGCCGTCGTCATATGGTCCAGTCAGGCTCCAGAGCCCGTCCTTCTGACTCTGTTGTTTCTTGAGCCAGTCGAGCGCGAGCGTCACGGCGAGCTCGGTCTCCTCACTGCCACCTGCCGCGGCCAGCAGCACCTCCTTACGGCCAGCCTCGCGGCCGGTGAGCAGCATGCCGACAGCGGGGGCGACCATGGGTTCGTCCACGGCATCAGTCCCGTCCTCGACGTCGGGCAGTTCCCGGTTGGCGACCGGAGCCGACTGTGGAGTCTCTACCGGCGACAGATCCGTCTTGGCGACCTGTGTCATCTCCTCCTCGGGCTCCTTCGTCGGCTCCTTCGTTGGCACGATGTCGATGCCGGCCTCCGTCGTCTGGATGCTCGCCGGTCCAAACGCCAGGCTGAGTCGAAGTTTTCGCAGTGGTATCTCCCGCACCACCCAGAGCGCGAGCAGAAGCAGAAGCAGGCAGTGGAGCGAGAGGCTCACCGAGAAGGCTGGGCTCTTGCGAATGAACTCCGTGAGCCGCTCGCCAAGCCCTCCACCCGCGGAAAGATCACCAGCTACTCCCGAGCCCCTTGACGCAGTCGGCTCGAATACCCGCGGCAGACCGGCGACCGATCCCGCCGGTTTCGGGGCCTCAGCGTCGACGTCCGCACGAGCGTCGCGTGATTCCTGTCCACCCGCATCGCAGGTCCATGGAAAGCCCCCAACCAAGGCCTTCGATCCAGACGCACCCGCTGGACCAAGTGGCCACTGTGGCGAAGACAGCCTGAAATCCTGCTGTTTCATGGGGAGAAACCTGCCCGCACGATCGATTCATTCGCACCTGGGCTTCATTTCCTGGTGCCGAGTTGGTATTATTCCGATTCAGACGTCGGAGAGACATCCCGAAACAGACCGCTGGCACAAGTCATCGTCTGTTCCGGACACGCCCCCCGAGCCTGATCACGTAAAAACATGTCGCGGGGTGGAGCAGCCCGGTAGCTCGCGAGGCTCATAACCTCGAGGTCGCAGGTTCGAATCCTGTCCCCGCCACTTTCTTCACGCCCGCCGGGCCATCCATGGCCCCGGCGGGCTGTTTTTTTGCGCGGCGTCGTGCCGCGTTACGCCCGCAGGGCCATCTATGGCTCCTGCAGGCTTTTCTGCGCGGCATCCTGCCGCGGGCCAGTTTCAGTAACTGAAGCAATTCCCGATGAACCCGCCGCAACCTCAGCGGTGGCAGCGTCAGAGGGCAAAACCCTAACTTAAAAACTGGCGTCATTCATGGGGGCAGGTCAATCATCAACGCGTCTTGCAGCGTGAGTGACGTGCCCCGCCCCTGGTCATGCCCCGCCCAGGACGCGCCGCACGAGCGCTGCCGTGGTCGGCAGGTGCGCCTGAGAAAATATCTCGGAGTGGCGGCAGCGAAGAGGATGGACGTTCACGGGGCCGCGCACCAGCGAACGCCAGACATTCGCCTGAGGAATCGCCTGAAGCCCTGGGAGCCAAGCGACACGCGCCTGGAAGAACTCGACGCGGGCATCGATCACGCGAGCAGTGAAGCGGGCCAGTCCGCGGGTGAAACGATCGCTCGCGTCGGTGTCGACAAGCTCGTTTCGGTTCCGGCGCAGGACGTGCTCGACCCGGGAGACGATGTACCCGGGCCATGCACTTGCACGCATGTCGGACATCTTCTGGGTGTGGTAGGAGAGACCGGTGATCGAATGGAGGGCGAAGTACAGAATCTGCCACGCTTTCGCGGGCCAGGGGAGCACGCAGTGTGGATTCGTGTCGAAGATGAGAATGGTCACCGCCTGCCCCTGGCATTGAAGGTGCGTCGCGACCGCATAGGCGAACCATCCACCAGCCGAATAACCCGCCAGATGGTACGGGCCTTCCGGCTGCAGACCACGGATCTCGCGGGCATAGCGGCTCGCCAGCGCCTCGATGGCACCGGTTGGGAGTTCACCCCCTTCGGTCTCCTCGGCGCGTATACCGTACACCGGCTGGTCCGGGCCGAGCAGCCTCGCCAGACGCGACGCGTAGAAGACGTCGCCGCCCATGCCATGAACGACGAAGAGGGGCGGTCGGGAACCGTCGGGGTGGAGGGCCACGAGAGACTTCCAGCCAGGCATCCAGGACTCATCGGCGAGCGTTCGTGCCAGCGATTGGATCGTCGGGGCTTCGAAGAGGGTGGCGATCGGGATGCGGTGGCCCAGCAGCCGCTCCAGTTCCACCGCCATCTGCACGGCCATCAGCGAGTCTCCACCCAACTGGAAGAAGTCGGCGGTGTGGTCGATGGCATCACACTCGAAGAGCCGCTGCCAGATCTGAGTGATTTCGGCCTCGAGAAGCGTGGGCAATCTGGTCGAGTCCTGCAGTTCGTCCGGTTCAGTGGAATCGGGCGGCGCGCCGGCGACACCGATGGGCTCCATGATGCGCGGCCGTCGGGCGGCGAGATCCGCGAGCGCCCGGCGATCGATCTTGCCATTGGCATTAAGAGGGAGGTCCGAAAGCACCAGGACGTCCGTGGGCACCATCGCGTCGGGAAGAAGCGACCGCAGCCACGTCCGCAGGTGGGCCGGCCGCGGAGCGTCTCCCGGGAGGCACGTCACGAAGGCGACGAGCGTTCGATGCGTGTCTGCATCCCCACAAACCGCGACAGCCGCGCTCCTCACGCCGGGATGCGTAACAAGCACGGCCTCGACTTCGCCGAGTTCAACGCGTTGGCCGCGAATCTTGACTTGGTCGTCGGTGCGACCGAGAAAATCGAGTTGACCGTCGCCTCGCCAGCGGACGCGATCCCCGGTGCGATAGAGCAGTGCGTGCGGGCTGTCGAGAAACGGATCTGGGATGAACCGGTCTGCGGTCAGTTCGGGCTGCCGCCAGTAGCCCCGCGCCACGGCAGCCCCGCCGATCCAAAGATCGCCGGCGACGCCCTGCGGCATTGGCTGCATGTGCCGGTCGAGCACGTACACCTGCGTGTTATCGATCGGCAGGCCGATCGGCGGGAGCTCTGGCCAGGCGGTGGGGTCGGGCGGCAGCAGGCAACTCGTGACGACGTGTGTCTCGGTCGGGCCATAGTGATTCCAGAGCCGACAGGCCGGGAGCCGGGCGAAGAATCGGCGGATGGAGGGTGAGATCCTCAGCTGCTCGCCGGCGACGATCACCTGCCGCAGGCCACCAGGAACGCGCCCGCTCACCTCCGCCGCATCCGCCAGATGCCCGAGCATCACCACCGGCAGGAAGAGCCGCTCGATGCCACGCTGTTCGATCATGGCCAGGAGGGCGGATGGATCGATCCGCACCCTGTCGGCGACGAGCACAAGCGTTCCACCGGATTGCCAGGTCGAGAAGATCTCCTGGAACGATACGTCGAATCCGAGGCTGGCGAACTGGAGCGTGCGGGCGGCTTCCGGCATACGCGTGGCCTGCCAGGCGAGCAGATTGACCAGCGGACGGTGCGGCATGGCGACGCCCTTCGGTCGCCCCGTGGAGCCCGACGTATAGAGCACGTATGCCAGCGACTCGGGGGATGCCCGTTGGGGAACGGGCGGGGCGTCGGAGTGCGACCGCAAGTCGAGCCTCGTGGGATCGATGGTCGTGGTGTGCGTCGCACCGCAGAAGGCGGCGGGATCCTCGTCGGTGAGCAGCAACGCGGCGCCGGATGCCTCCAGCACGCGCTGCCGGCGCAGTGCGGGCCAAGCGGGGTCGAGAGGCAGATACGCCGCCCCCGACTTGAGGATCGCCAGGACCGACACCATCAGCTCAACGGAGCGGTCGAGGCACACCGCGACCAGTGTGTCGGAGCCTGCTCCATGCGCGACGAGATGATGCGCGAGACGGTTGGCCCGGGCATCGAGATCGGCGTAGGTGAGCGACCGGTCGTCGCAGATCAACGCCACGGCGTCGGGCGTCCGTGCGGCCTGCCGCTCGAACAACCGATGGACGACGTCGTGGGGGCCGTCCCGGGTTGCACCGCATTGCCAAGCCGCGATCCGTTGCCGCTCGGGGGCCGGGAGCAAAGTCAGGCCGGAGGTGGGGGCGTCGGGATCACGGAGCAGCGAAGTCAGCAGCGTCAGCAGGTGACCGACAAGCCGCTCGATGCCGTCGCCGGCGAACCGGTCGGCATCGTAGGTCAACTCGCCGTGCATTCCCCGTCCCTCGTCCTGGCGGATGAAAAACTCCAGGTCGAACCTCGCGCGTCCCGGGGGAACAGGCAGTCGCTCCACGGACAGGCCCAGCATGCCGTGCAACGACGGCAGTGGCATCGAGGCGACCTGGAGCATCACCTGCACGAGCGGGTTGCGGGCGGGGTCTCGGGCGATCTTCTGCGACGCGACGATCTGCTCGAAGGGAAGCTCCTGATTGGCGTAGGCTTCGATCGAGGTCGCGCGGACCTGCGCGAGCAGCTGCCGGAAGCTCTGCCGACCCTCGAAACGCACGCGGATCGGCAGCGTGTTGACGAAGAACCCCATCAGGTGCTCGAGCTGCGCATGGTTGCGGCCCCACATGGGAATCCCGATCGCGAAGTCTTCCTGCTGCGTATGACGGTGCAGCACCACCGCCACGGCGGCGAGCAGCCCCATGTGCAGCGTGGCCCCCTCCGCCCGACATAATTCCTCGAACGGCGCAAGCAACGAGCGTTCGATCCGAAACGATACTGATCCGCCCGCATGGCAGGCGTCTGGTGGGCGATTGGCATCCGCGGCCAACGCGAGCGACTCGACTCCGTCGAGGCGTTGCATCCAGTAATCGACAAGGTTCGTGGTGCGGGCGCCGCGGAGACGGCCGCGTTGCCAGACGGCGTAGTCCTGGTAACGCACGCCAAGGTCGGGGAGGTTCGGCTGCTCGCCGGACAGTGCGGCGTTGTAGAGCGCGGTCAGGTCCTCGCACAGCACGTTCCGGGACCAGCCGTCGGAGGCGATGTGATGGTGGTTCAGCAGAAAGAGATGCTCGTCGGGGCCGACCTCCAGAAGACGTGCTCTCAGCTGCACGGCCGATTCGAGGTCGAAGGGCGTGGAGCCCTCCTCCCGGAGCCACTCGTTCGCCACTGCAGTTGCGTCACGACCCTCGAGCCCTTCCGAAGCGAGCTGCACCGTGAACGCGGGATGGATGACCTGCTGCACGACGTTCTCATGGAGGCGGAACGACGTGCGCAGGGTGGAATGTCGGTCGATCAGGGCATTCACTGCCCGCTCCAGAGCCGACCGATCGAGGGCTCCGCACAGTCGCCACAGTGCCGGCATGTGATAGGCGGTGAGCCCCGGCTCCAACTGGTGCAGGAACCAGAGGCGGGCCTGCCCAAACGAGGCGGGATAGATCTCGCAGCCAGGTGGCCGGGGGCCTGGCAGGGCGGTCGCGACGGGGATGTCCAGCGCGGGAGGGGCGGCGAGACCTTCCCGCAGTCGGGCGATGCGACGCGGCAGGTCGTTTTCCGCATCGGGCGACAGCGGAGCGGTGTTTGGTACCCGCGATTCCGCATCCACCAACAGCAGGTCGAGGGCGTGCGCGAGCCCGCGGACACTCGGATTGAGAAAGACGAGACCAACATTGAGCTCCATGCCGAGCGACTGTTCCAGACGGTGAATCGCACCGAGGCTGGAAAGGGAATCACCGCCCAGCTGAAAGAAATTGGCATCGCGGCCTGGGCGATCGAGGCCGAGGATCGAAGCGAATATGCCTGCGACCAGCTGCTCCATCTGGCCACAGGGAGGTGATTCGGACGGGTGCAGGTGGTCGGTGAGGCGACTAGCCAGGCCGATTCGCTGCAGCTTCCCGCCGGGACCGCGCGGCAGCGACTCGACGAAGACGATCCTCGACGGCACCTCGTGGGCGGACAACACGGCGATCAGGTGATCGCGCAGGTCCTGTTCGCCCGCCATGGCGCCCGCGTGGAGCACCACCGCAGCCGCGACATCCTCGCCGAGCGTCGGATGAGGAATGGCGAAGGCGACCGACTCCCGTACGGCGGGGTGGCGATTCAGCGCGTCGTCCACTCGCAGGGGCACCACCTTCATCCCACCCCGATTGATCATCTCCTTGAGCCGCCCCGTCAGCGTCAGGTGGCCATGGTCGTCGAATTGCCCTTCGTCGCCCGTCATGAACCAGGACTCTCCGCGGGCGTCGCGTTGCCAGCCGCTGTGCTCCTCCCCCTCGTAGCCAGGCGTGACGCTGGGGCCGCGGATAACAACCTGTCCGACGACGCCGGGAGGGCAATGCTCGCCGTCGACGGCGAGTACGGCGACGTCGGGGCCTGCCGGCAGGCCGACGGTACCCGGACGATGAACCACGCCGGGGCCGGGCAGACGGCTGCTGCATACCTGCGACGAGGCCTCCGTCATGCCGTAGACCTCCACGACGGGCACCTGAAAAACCGACTCGAGCCGCTGTCTCGCGGTGGAGCCGAGCGGCATGGTGACGGCGCGGATAAATCGAAGGTGATGAGGGGGCGGAATCGCGCCGGCACGCTGCACCTCTTCGAGCAGGGCTAGGAGCAGCGGGGGGGATGCCGAGAACCAGGTGGGCCGCAGATTCGTCAGGTGCGCCACGAGTTCCTCGACCGCGCGTTCGCGGCAGCAGATCACGCTGCCGCCAGCCAGCAACGGAGCCAACAGCGTCGCCACGACGCCGTGAACGTGGAACAGCGGCATCGCGGCCAGCGCGCGATCCGCGGAATCCAGGGCGAGGGTCTCGACCACGGCATGGGCGCCGGCGAGAAGGTTGGCGTGGGTGAGTGGCACGACCTTCGGTCGCGAGGTGGTGCCGGACGACTGGAGCATGAGGGCCACGTCGTCGGCGGCCGGTGCCGGCGGCAGAACGCCTTGGCGGCTTGGCACCGTGAACGGATTCATGGAGAGAAGCGGCAGTTGCAGTGCTTCGGCAGCCTTCACCACGGCGGCAGCAGGCTGATCATCGACCACGACTCTGGTGACCCGGAGTCGGACCAGGTCTGCCTCAACGATCTCTCGCGGCGCGGTCTGCGTGATCGGAGCGACCGTCGCCGTGGCCATCCCCGCGAGGAGGGCTACCGCACGAGCGGGCCCTGGTGCGATCGAAAGCGCTAGGCGATCACCTTGGCGGATTCCGTGTTCCGCGAGGAACTGCACGCAGTTCTGCACGGCCGCCGCCAGTTCCACGCGTGACAGGATCTGGCCGTCGGAGCCGAGAAGGGCCGGCCGGTCGGCCTCGGTGACATTCCGGTCGAGCCACCACCAGTCGATCGGGAGGGGGACGGAGCGAAATGTGGAGGCGGCAATCGGGGGGGGCACGTGGCTCGTCGTTCGTGGCAGGGGGACGAGAGCCGCGCCGAGCGAGAATTCCTGCGTAGCCCGGTGGACCGGTCCCGATGAAAGGATGAATGACGGCTCCGTTGCCGCGGCCGGATTCATCATAACTCCCCCGTGGAACCGCCGCCACCACGATGCCGCGAGCGATAATTCAGGACACCAACAGGTCCATCGACACGACGCGTGTCACTGTCACCGATTCCGAACCATCGCCCGCGGAATCGTCCACTGACCGATGCGGCGGCGGTTGTTCCTAGGGATAGGTCGGCCAATGGCACTTCGGCAAGCGTCGGCCGAGCGGGGCGGATCATGAGGAGCAACCGCCGGAGCTGATCGGGCTGGATGCGGCCCGATTGTGGAGGCGCCGAGGTGCTTCCTATCCACGCTCAAGGCCGGATTTGTCTCGTCGGCTCGAGCCCGCCTTGAAACCGCCCTTCTCGCGGGCCGTCCGCACCGTGGCATGGAATGCCGTCAGAGGCTGGGGATGTCGATCACGGGGAGCGCGCGGGCTTCGTCGGCGCTACACTCGCGCATGATTTCCAGTCGCCCTGCCCTGCTCGACTATTCCGGAATCTGCATAGTCGGACTGGTCAGATCGGCGATCACCCGCACCAACACTGCCTCCCTCGCTGCCTCCGGGATACTCATGCCCGCCACGAGGACTACCGCGCGGGCGAGCAACTCGATGCGATCGGACGAAATCGCGTCGCATTTCGCGTCGCACTTGGACTCGACCCTCTGATTTCCCGAGTGAAACCGTGTTTGTTCGGTTCCTGTCCCCGCCATTTCACGCAAGCCCGGCCATCCATGGCCCGGGCTTGCTTGCTTTGTAGGCCCGCCCTCCAGGCGGGCAGTCTCTCCCGGCAGGACCATCCATGGTTCGGCGAGTGTCCCAGCCACTTGGCAACGACGTGGGACGGATACTTCTCAACCCAGTCCGTCGAGCACGACGCCCGGAGGTTCTGGGGGAGCCGCGTCCATAGGGTGTGCCCGGCATTCCCGATGATCCGCTCCAAATACGTCCGCAGGTTCACACCCGTCCGTGAAGCCCATCGATGACAGTTGTCCCTGCCCAGCTACTGTGGCCTGCCTTGGAAATCTTCATCCGATCGTCGTCGATCAGCCGCTCGAAGCCTTGTTTGGCAGAGTGTCCCGCTCCGGCTGGCTCGAGATCCGGGCCAGGCCGACCACATCGAACGGGGACACGACAAAGTCCAGGAACCGCTCCAGTCGACTGCCACGGGCAACGGCGAATGTGATCACCAGGCGTCGTTCCGCAGGGACGCAGGCCCGATCAATGACGCCCATCCACGCAAAGCTTGGAGAGGGCGGCATTGGAGCGGTAGATGCCGATACAGAACAGGCTCAGCGAGTCAGCCCAAACCGGGTAGATTCTGCTCAACCAGAACGCCCGGCGGGCCAGTGCCATACGAATGTCGCTCGCGTGGAAGTGGTACCACATCGCATGGACGAAGAGGACGAGATCCTGCCCGCGTACTGTCGGCAATGCAGTTTCACGTGCCGGTTGAGTCCGTGAAGGACCATCTCTTCATCTTTGATGAGCCGCTGCGATTCATCGGCGGGTGAGCGCGACGGGGATCCGACCCCGGGGAATTCCTCGCTGCGATGGCACCTGGCCCCGGCCCACGGGAAAAAGGCCCTGTTTTCCGCCGGGCTGCGAGGGAAATGAGTGCCCAGTCTGGCCGGGGCCAAGAGAGCAGGACAGGCCGCTAGGTACACTCTGGAATCGGGCCGGTGTCCTGGAACCGGCGGGTGCACCGTTTTGGGCTTGAGTCCGTGAAAGTCGTCCTCGTTTCACCGTTCACGCCGCCGCTTGTTGGTGGCCTGGAAAACATCTGCCTGTGGCTGGCGCAGCAGCTTCGTGTCGATGGTCATGATGTGAGCATCGTGGGGCGATTCGCCGCCAGCCGTCCGGGACTCCACGGTCGATTCCTGCGTCGAGAGACGCAGCGACACTTCGAGTGCGACGGCATTCCCGTGAGCATCTTGCCGCCGCTACCGTTCGCGGGCTTGGGGGGTGCGGCAATCTACGCGGCGATGCAGTCGCCTGCCACGCTTCCGCTCGCCCGTTGCCTCCAGGCGCGAGGGGTGGGTGCCGCGGTCGCCGCGCAGTGCCGGGGCGCCGATGCCGTGCACTACCTCGGCACGGGCCTCGACATGCTTGGCTTCGCCGCCGAGACTGCCGCGCGGGAGACGGGGGCGACATTTTCCATCGAGCCGGCAATTCACATCGGCCGCTGGGGCGACCGATGGATCGACGCCGCGCTCTACCGTATGGCCGATGCCGTGCTGGCCTACTCCGAGTGCGAGGCCGCGGTCATCCGCCGGATGGGCGTCGCTGCTGATCGAGTTCATCGCATCCATTGCCGTTGCAACTTCCGCGACGGCGGCGATGCGGCCGCGTTCCGGGTGAAGCATGGCATCCGCGGCCCGCTCGTGCTCTTTCTTGGCCGGAAGACGGAGGCCAAGGGCGTACGGAGGCTGGTGGATGCCTGGCCCGCCGTTCGCCGCCGAGTCTCGGACGCGACGGTCGTATTCATGGGACCATCCGACGGCAAGTGTCATATACCCCGAGGAGATCAAGTCCTCGATATCGACGACGCGAGTGAGGCCGAGAAACACGATGCACTGGCCGCCTGCGACCTGCTGTGCGTGCCGTCGGATGGCGAGTCATTTGGCTTCGTCTATTTCGAGGCTTGGGCCCACGGAAAGCCTGTGGTGGCCATCGAACAGCCGGCGCTCGAAGAGACGATCGGTGAGGCTGGCGGCGGGCTGCTCGTGCAGCCCAGTGCCGCCGCGATCGCTGCTGCCGTCGTGACGCTCCTCGGCGATCCTGTGGCCCGCGACGCCATGGGCCGACGCGGCAAGGAATATGCTCGCCGGCACTTTGCTCACGACGCGTATCGCGAATACCTCGATGCGTTCGCCGCGGCTGCCGGGCAGCGTCGCCCATCAAGCGTGGTGCCGTCGGCGGGTGCCGCGCACTCGCCCCAGCCAGGGGCATGGTCTGGAGACCAAAGATGACCTTCGTGGATCGGCTGACACGGTGGGCCGACCTCTTTCGAGCGTCAGCGGCGCGCGGCCGCGCCGGAAGCCGGGGCGTCGTCGACCCCGAGGCGGCCCGTCGGGTGGCGATGACGGTGCGGTGTCGCGACACGGACTTGGTGCCGAAGGTGCCGCGGGCTGGAGAAGTGATCAAGCGTGATGGCATGAAGCTGCAGATCATGCACGACGGCACACTCGTCGTGGCCGGAGGCTACTGCGGTGACTGGATGACGGAGATCATCCGCGACCTGAAAGGGCACCACGAACCGCAGGAGGAGTATGTCTTTCACCACCTGCTCTGCCATTGCCGCCCGGGGACGACGATCGTGGAAGTGGGTGCGTTCTGGGCTTACTACACGAACTGGTACCTCGGTGCCGTCGCGGGTTCGACCGCCGTCTGCGTCGAGCC
Organism: Candidatus Kuenenia stuttgartensis; assembly: GCA_945877135.1. GTDB lineage: Bacteria > Planctomycetota > Planctomycetia > Pirellulales > UBA1268 > CAMCQY01. Next base: position 21,266 of record CAMCQY010000004.1, on the reverse strand, counting down.
GGCCCCCGACAACATGGCTTGCGGGCAGCGGAACCTCGCGATCAACGGGAGGACTGCCACCTGGGTGAACGCCTGCGTGGGACGCGACCATGCCGAGGCGACGCCCCTGCGGCGAGAGTCCGACGGGGTGACGGTGTGCGTGCCGTGCCACTCCATGGACAGCCTGCTCGACGTCGTGGGCAGGAGACCGATCGAGATGCTGCATATCGACTGCCAGGGGGCCGAGTTGCCGTTTCTCGAATCACTCGGCCAAGCCGTTGGGGAAGGTCTGCTGCGGTTTGTCGTCGTGTCGACGCACCATGCCTCGATCAGCGGTTCACCCACGACGCACCAGGACTGCCTGCGGCAGCTCTCCCTCCTGGGCGCGACGATCTTCTGCGAGCACGCGGTCGAGGAGTCGTTCAGCGGCGACGGGCTCATCGTGGCGAGTTTTCAATCCGTAGACGCGGGGATAGAGATTCCCGCGATCAGCCGCAACGTGGCTCGGGAGTCGCTCTTCGGCGGGGTGGGCACCGCGTTGGGTGATCGACGTGTCGCGTTGGCCGACACCGACAACGGGCCGATGCTCGTGTTCGAGCACGACGCCGTGATCGGCCGCATGCTCCGAGAACGAGGCTCCTTCGAGGAAGGGCTCGTCGTCGACGTCGTGCGATTCCTGAGAAAGAGCCACGGCTTCATCCCGAGGTTCTTCGTGGACATCGGAGCCAACATCGGCAGCCACCTGCTGCGCGGCTTGCGCGACGGCACGTTCCCCAGTGGCGTGGGGGTTGAGATGGATCAGGACAACTTTAGGCTCCTCACATGCAACGTCGCACTCAACCATTGCCAGGACCGGACGCGACTGTTCAACGTTGCGGTGTCCGACACCGCGGGCCCTGCCGTCATGGAGGTGTCGGGAGACAACCTCGGGGATCATCGCATGAGGTCGGCCACTGGACGGACCGCCGACGCCTATGGTGAAGCGGGTCGCGAGACGCGGGACATCACGGCGACTACCCTCGACCTTCTGGAGGCCGATTGCGGTACGACATTCGACGACACGGCCCTCATATGGATCGACACGCAGGGGCACGAAGGGCACGTGCTCGACGGGGCCAACGGGATCTTCGCCAGGGAGCGCCGGCCGTTCGTGGTCATTGAGTTCTGGCCCTACGGCATCGAGCGGTGCGGCGGCCGAGAGCGAGTGTTTGGTTTTCTGCGACGCTGCCGGGCAATATACGATCTGAGACGTCCTGAGTGGCAGCGACGGCAGCCGCTGGAAGTGGCCCAGGTCGAGGAGTTGTACGCTGCCGTACTCGCATCGACCGCCGACGAGCGGTTGTTTCACACCGATCTCCTTTGCATCATTTGAAGCCGCAATCCACGGGGTCTGTTCGTGTCGCCGATCACATTCCGGTCATACGCCCAGAACCTCGAGGACATTCTCCTCTGGCGAACCCTTGGGCACGTGCGTCAAGGCTGCTACATCGACGTCGGCGCACATGATCCGCGGTGCGAGTCGGTGAGCAGGGGCTTCTATGAGCAGGGCTGGCGGGGCGTGCACTTCGAGCCCAATCCCGCGTTCGCGACACGGATCAGGGAGGACCGGCCCGACGAGATCGTGCACGAGGTCGCCCTCTCCGACACGGAGGGCACCCTCCGTTTTGTCGTGACCAGTGCATCCGGCCTGAGCACTGGGGCAGTCGAGTACGCCGATGGCTACAGGCAGTCCGGGCAGGTCGCCGAGGAGCGGGACGTGAAGACGACGACGCTCGGGCAGGCCTGTGCCTCACTTGCCGGCCAGGACGTGCACTGGATGAAGATCGACGTCGAGGGGATGGAGGAGAAGGTGCTGCGCGGCTGGAATCCGCGAACGCTGCGTCCTTGGATCGTGCTGATCGAGGCCACGCGGCCCGGTTCCACGGAGCCGGCCCACGATGCCTGGGAGCCGCTCCTGCTCGATGCGGGCTACCGCTTCACGCTTTTCGACGGCTTGAACCGATTCTACGTGGCCGAGGAGCGGCCAGAGCTCCAGGCGGCGCTCTCGACACCGGTCAACATCCACGACCTCGCGGGGGGATGCGAGATCGATGAGTCGAGCCCGTTCGTTGCCGCGGCGGTCGGCGGCAGGGATGCCATCATCGCCCAGATCCGATCGAGCCGCTCATGGCGTTGGACGCGGCCGCTGCGGAGGCTGTTTTCGATATTCTCCAGCGCGGGGTATCGCGATGACCTCTGAAGGACTCCGCACCGGCAGGCCACGCCTGGAGTTCCTGCACGGCGTGCGGGGCCTCGCCGCGCTCGCCATCGTGCTGTTTCACCTCACGCTCAACACAGGCCCCGAGTCGGCGGGGCCGATCATCCGAACGCTGAACGTGCCGCTCCTGCACGGCTACCTCGCGGTGCCCGTGTTCCTGGTGCTCTCGGGCTTCCTTCTTTCCATGCCCGTGGTGACGAATGGGCTCACGCTGCGAGGCGGAATCAGCGGGTTCATGTGGCGCCGGTCGCTGCGGATTCTGCCCGCATACTACGCGGCCTACCTGCTCGACATGCTGTTTTTTGTGGGCATGTCCTGGCTCTTTTCCTTACTCGGCCGTTCTCCTGGGACGCACGTGCAGGAACAGATGACAAACGGCTTCCGCTGGCCCAGCGTCGTGGCACACCTCCTCCTCGTGCAAAACACGAGCGTGGATTGGGTCAGCGGCATGGATGCAATCCTCTGGTCCATAGCCTGCGAGTGGCAGATCTACCTTCTCTTTGCATTCGCACTCGTGCCGATCTGGCGGCGGTTTGGAGTGTGGGTGACACTGGCCATCTGCACCGCCCTGGCTGCCGCGCTCACGGAGGGCTATGCCCGCGGGTGGTGCGTCTACTTCCTCCCATGGATGATCCCGATATTCGGCATCGGCGCCACTGGTGCAAGCATTGCGTATGGGCAGAGTCCGCAGGCACGTGTCATGCGACGATGGCCATGGGGCACGATCGCGCTGACTACGGGGCTGATGATGGTGACGGGCATCGCGCTGCTGGATGCCAGCGTGCCGCTCGATACGCTGAGGGGGCGAATTCCGGTGCCGTACTATGTCACTTCACTGCGAGTGCGGTGGATCTATGACATGCTGGCGGCGGTGGCGGCGGCGGCGTTCATCGTCTGGCTGACCCAGGACTGCGAACGCGGCGAACGGATCGGAGGCACGGCGTCACGTATTCGCAGGCTGCTCGAGTCACGTTGGCTTCAGGGGCTCGGCCTGTTTTCCTACAGCCTCTACCTCACGCACGGCATCGTACTGGTGTTCATGGCAAGGGCGACGCAATTCCTCTGGCCACATCGTTTGCTGCACTGGGCAGCCATGATGATCGTCGGCACGCTGCTGAGCCTGACCTTGGCCTACGTCTTCCATCTCTGCTTCGAGCGCAGGTTCATGGACACCGCGACAAGGGACATGTTTTCCAGAAGAATCGAGTCACCGTCGGACGCTGCGGCCCGGGCGGCGGAGGCTCATTCCCGGTCCTCCGTGGATTGATCCGGCAGCAGCGGCCGCAAACGGTCGACCAGCAGATCGACCCATGATTCGACGTAGTTCGGATTGGCATGGGCGAGATCGCCGAATGCCTCATCAGGGAGCGCCGTGGTCAGGTTGAGCAGGTGCACTCGCCCACTACCGGCATGGGCCGCGATCACCTTGCCGAGACGTTCCTGGAACTCCGCGAGTACTGGCGTATGCAGGCGGTGTTCCCCGTGAAGCGGGAGATCCACGAACACGACGGTCATGTCCGCTGAAACAGCCCGATCGAGAAGCCGTGATAGCGCGTCGAACTGACGTTGGTCGAGGAGAGTGCCGGTTTTTCCCCATTCGTCGATGAGCCACTTTGTCTGCTCCTTGACGGACAAGCCGAGGAACCATTCCAGGATCGGTTTCGGCTTGGGGAATACGGCTTCGTGCCGCTCCCGTTCGCGTCGCATGGCCAGCGTCTGGAACCGCCATCGCCCGCGCTGTGAAAGCCATTCCCCGGGGTGGAAGGGCAGGAACTCCCAAAGCCTTCCCCAGACGCGGAACCGCTGCTTGGCGGCCAGCACCAGCGAACGTGGAATCACCGCACGCAGGGGATGCTCGATGCCGAGAATCGGCGGGCTTCGGTCAGCGGCCTTGCGGACATAGGTCATGGGTTGAGGTGTCGTCCGCCATACAGGCCGAGAGCCCGCGATACTGGAGTACCGGACGATGTCCGGGCAGAACGACGTGTAACTCACCCCCAGCACGAGCAAGGACTTCCGCAGGGTCTCTGTAGGTGCGGCCCAACGCACCTCGTCGAATACTTGCAGGATCTCGGTAATCGTCGCTCCCGGTATCGCGAGGTTGTTGGCCATGAAGCCAGGCAGCTTTGACTGCACCAAGGCCGGCGGATAGGCACCAGCCGCGACCGAAGCACCAAGTACGATGAGTTGAGGCTGATGGGCTCGGGCCAGTTGTGACGTCTCGAGCAACGCCGCGAGCGCTATTTCTTCGTTCGTCTGGCGCAGTCCCCCCGGGCGGTGCGCAACGACGGGGCCGGCAATAGGGAAGCCTATTGAGAGAACGATGGCCCCTAAGACCACGGCATTGATCGCAGCATAGAACCCGGCGATGAGGAGAAGGGGTTTCATCGATACCGATCGATCCTGCTCGCGAAGGCACCGGTCGAAGACAGACGGAAATAGGGAGTTGCTCGGATGGAAATTATCACGACGGCGCCGCGAATCCGGAAGTACCGCCAGACTATCGCGGGGCACGCGGTCGCCAGCGACTACTCCCTCGGCACTCGGTGCGTATCACCCCCCCCGATGGCGATAGAAATGCACCACGGCCGCAGGTTACGCTCCGGTGATACGGCTGGCCTGGCCCAAGCGGTTCTCGTGCGGGATCTCGTCGACCGCTGGTGGAAGCGAACATGTCCTACGCCGACGACTTGTTTTCATACGTTCGGAGCCATCATCCGCGGTCCCTGCGTGGGATTGAGGAGGCTCGGGAGGTCAATCCCGCCGCGTGGCATGCGATGGCCGAGCAGTTTCTTGGGTGGGCCGCCAGGATCCATGGAGACGAAGGGTGGGCACCTCGTTGCGTCGATGCCTTCGCACGATTCTCGACAGATGTGATCCTGTGCCAGGCACGGTATGAAGACGCCGGGCACTACCAGAATTCCAGCTACGATGAATGCAATGCCGCGGTCTACTCCCAGCGGGAGGTGATGGACGACTACCTGTGGGGTGTGTTCCTCACCAACTTTCTGTGGTCGCACCACATGGAGTTGTCCCTGTTCTTCAGGGATCGGTTCTTGGCACGCCTGCCCTCGACGCCGGAGATGATCGAGATCGCGCCGGGGCACGGCGGCTGGGGAGTGTGGGCCCTGAGCAATCGTCCGGACGCACGGCTGAACGGCTTCGACATCAGCCCTTCGTCTATGGCCATCGCCAACCTCGTGGCCGGGGCGGCAGGGGTCTCGGACCGAGCCACCTACACCCTGCAGGATGCGTTGGATCTCGGTGGTATGGCCCACGGGTCAGCCGACGCGGTGATCTGCTCGTTTCTCATCGAGCACCTCGAACAGCCCGAGCGACTGGTAGAGGTGATCGCTCACCTGCTGAAGCCCGGGACACGCGCCTACCTTACGGGTGCCCTGACCGCAGCACAGGTGGATCACATCTTCGAGTTCCGTCGCGAGTCGGAACTTGTGGCCATGTGCGAGAAGTATGGGTTGCGGGTGCTGGAAACCATGTCGGTGAGCCCCCGTCGTATTCTTCCCAAAGCCCGGTTCATTCCCCGGTCGATGGGCCTCATCGTGGAACGACGCGACCTTTCTTGAGATGAGTGCAGATCCTGGGACTCGAATCCTTGTGCTGAAACGGCCCGGTTGTGCCGCGCGGCCTCGATCCCAGCGGCGAGAAGAAGCGGTGTGATCAATACTGTTGGTAGAAGAACCGGCCGGCGGTCGGCGGAAAAAGAAAGAGGTACAGCTCGATCATCACGATCGCAGCCGCGATCAGCAAGCACCGCAGAGCCATCGACCGCGGCCACCCGATGCGGGGAAGCCACACGGCCGCCGTCGGGGCTGCCACCGCGAAGACGAAGGCCTGCGAGATCGCCAGCCCCACGAGACCGTAGCGGCCGGCGATCGAACGAATCTCCGATCCCTGCAGCCATAGCGGCACGATTGCTCCACAAAGATAGGCGAACGTCAGCCCCTTGGCCACCATGCCGTAGGCGACGTGCTGCGGCAGCGCATCGAACGCACGCTTGCCCAGCCGACTGCGTGCGACCCCGCGGTACCACTGGTTTACGCTGGCGCCAAGACCAACGAGCAGTCCGGCGAGAATGTATGTCTTCGTCGTGCCGTGCCAGAGGCCGACCAGGAAAAACGTGACGAAGAAGGCGATGGCCGCAAAGCCGTTCGCAGCGGCGGGAGATGGCCAGCGGGACGTCAGGGCCATCAGCAGCGGACTGAAGACATACGTCTTGAACCAGTTCGACATCGTCATGTGCCACCGGTTCCAGAACTCGAGGAAACTTCGCGACTCGTACGGACGGTCGAAGTTCTCCGGAAGCCGCAGGCCGCAGAGCCGTCCCGCCCCGATGACGATGTCGGTGTAGCCGGCGAAGTCGCAGAAGAGATAGGCCAGGAAGGCGAGTTGCGCGCCGCCGAAGGCCAGCGGATAGACGTCCTCGCAGGCGAGCACCTTCAGTCCCTGCCAGAAATGGCGGAAGAAGTCGCCGCAGACGAGCACGAGCAGCCAGCCCCGCGCCATGCGGCCGAGCGACTCCACGAGCACCTCGTCGTCGAGCCGAAACGAGTGCATGCCTTCCGCCTGCTTCTGAAACTCCTGAAATCGCTGGATCGGCCCCGACACGAGGCACGGCCACGACGCGAGGAACGAAAACACGTCGATCGCCGCCGGCCGCAGGCCCGGATCTTCGCGCATGTCGACCAGCAACTGGAGCCCGCGGATCAGCATGTACGACAGCCCGATCGTGGCGGGGACCTGCGTTGCCAGCGGCAGCCAGGCAAGCATCGTGTAGCCCTTGAGCCAGCCGAAAATCACGAGGATCGCGGCGATGAGGAGCTGCAGCGTGCCCCGGCCGGGTTGGCGTGCCACGATGCGGGTCGCGAGCCAGAGCACGACGATGAAACCAAGCACCGCAAGCAGGGCCGCCCATGACGGGCCGGTCAGCCCGAGGAAGGCGAGCGTCGTCAGCGGATAGACTCCGCGGGCCCGCCATCGGCCGGGCGCAAGGTGAAAGGCAGCGGCCGCCGCGGCGACGAATCCCAGGAAGCCGAGCGAGTTGATCGTCATCTGCCGGCCTCACCTGGCGTTTCCGAGGCGTGGATGCCGCTGGCGACCACCACCCGCATCGGCGGCTTCCGGGGCACATAGTCGGCGAGACCGAGATGCCAGCGATCCGCTCCGTGCTCGGTGCCCGCCGGCTCGAAGCCGAGCCTCGCGTAGTGATCCCGCACCATGCCGTTGCGATCGGTGGGGATGTAGAGTCCGACGAGGCGTGTGACGCCGCGGGCGCGGCCGCTGGTGGCCAGCACGTCGAGCACCGCCTCCTCGACCCGACGATTGAGCACCCGGCAGCTCATCAGCCACGTGTCGATCACCCAGTCCGTTCCGGCAGCGGTGCAGATGACGACGCCAATCATGCCATTGTCGCCGAAGCGGTCTGCCAGTCGAATCTGGAGCGTGAACACATCGGCCCTCGACTCGAGGGCCGAGATGGCGGCCTCGTCGTGGCGGCGGGTCGTGAGGTTGAACTGATTGGAGCGGTTCGCGAGCTGAGCGATCCGGGCCCTGCCGACCGCGTCAAAGGGCGCGAAGTGGATCGTCATCTCGAGCGACTCAAGGTAGGCGTCCATGTCGACGCACGACGTAGCCAGTGCCGCCCGCTGGGCGTCGGCCCGGTAGTGCCCAACTCGCGCGCGATCTTCCGAGGTGAAGCCGAGTGTCTCGAAATAGCCGGCGGCGAGCAGGACGGCCGGGTAGCCCGCGGGGTCGGCTCGCAGTTCCGGCACTGCGACCTCGGGCAGTTCGGACCGAACGAGCGCCCTCTCCGTGGGATTGTCGTCGAGCAAGACCAGCGCGTCGGTGCCGATCGAGAGCGCGGCGGCGATGGCACGCAGGTTCGTGGCCTTGTCGTGCCAGTTGGCCTGGAACACGGCGATGTCCTCGAGCCGCAGCAGCATGTCCGGATGGTCGCGAAACGCCGCACGGGCCACGGCGTCGTCGTTCTTCGAGCAGACGGCAAGCAGCACGCCCCGGGAATGGAGCCAGCCGGCGGCCCGCTGTACCGCAAGGAATGCCTCTCCGACGGCATCGCCCTGTCCCAGGACGAGCCCGTGCATGCCGTCATCCCCCACGACTCCGCCCCAGAGCGTGTTGTCGAGGTCGAGCACAAGGCACTTGCGGGCCATCCCCGTCGATGCAGCGATGAGACGCAGCAGATGGTCGGCGTACAACGGAACGAATTCCTGTGAGAACGGCAGCTTGGCCACGTGCCACTGCCGCTCGTCGAACCAGTGTTCGGAACCCACTGTGCGGACGATCCCGTCCACGTCGAGGAGCACGCCAGGCAACTCGTCTAAAAGGTGGTTCACCCCAATGGCCACCCGCTCGATCCGCCGTCGCTGTGTGCCCGACACGCGTCGATCGAGGCTCCCGAACATCGGATAGGGCGGGCATGCGACGTTTTGCACGTAGAGCGTCGCGGGTGTCTGCGACCGCAGGCCGCGGCATATGCCCGCCAGATGCCCGATCGCTTCGGCCACGGCTGCATCCTCGTCGACCGTGAGGCCGCCATCCAGGCCAGGAATGCCCCGATGGTCTAAGGCAACGAGAATGCCGTCTGGGGATGATGCCTGAAGGAGCGGGTCCCGCGCGGTCGCCACGTGAATCACTTGGTCGAAGTTCCCCTCGATCACCTGGAGGTCGATCCCGTAACGCAGCGCTGTGGCGACAAGGGCCGGAGCGAGCAGCGACGTGGTGCCGTTGGAGAGAATCGCGAGGGTGTATGAGCGCAGGCCGGCGATCCTGCCGCCGTCGCTGCGGGCTTTCAGAGCGCCCGCCGTGCGGGCGAGTTGTCGCATCTCGCTGTCGCCGAGGGCGTGGCCCGCCAAAACGCGAAGCTGCCTCGCTACCGAGCGGGCATCGCCGCCAACGCCCTGACACCGATAACGGAAGTCCTGGGGCGGCGACGGCAACCAAGGAAGGCTGTCGAAAGCCGTGGGGTTCATGTCGGAAATCGCTTCAATCGTCGCTGGACCATCGTCCCATCGCAGGGTAACTTTTCGCTATGACCCACGAGTATATCTACACCCGTTTGGCTGGTATTTTCCGAGAGATTTTCGACGACGAAAGCCTCGTACCCACGCCCGCGATGACTGCCAAGGATGTCGCGGAATGGGACAGCCTCAACCACATCCGCCTCATGGTGTCGATTGAGAAGGCGTTCCGCGTCCATTTCACAACCGCCGAGGTCTCCGGCCTTCCGGATGTCGGCCACCTCGTCGAGGTGATCGCAGCCAAACTGGCGGCTGAAGGCCGACAGATCGACGGCTGACACGGCGTCGGCCGCTCCTGCCGCAAGAGTCGTGTTGCGATGCTTGAAACTGTCACAAAGACGGCCTCGCCGCAGGGACAATTCGATCCGCTCGTGCACTGGGCCGGTAGATTCGCCGTGCGCCGCGCCGTGAAGCGGGTGCTGCTACGGCAGACCGACGTCGCCACGGAGTGGTCGTACTGGCGGCAGGCTAGCCGGTTGCCGGACGGTCGTCCTGGCAGTCTCCTTCCCGGCGCGAGCCTGCTTGGATGCAGTCGGGCCGAGAACGGCATCGGGGAGTCGTGCCGACTCGCGGCTGCTGCGCTCGCCGAGTCGGGCGTGCCGTTCGGCGTCGTGAACATGCCGTTTTCACTCCACTGTCGCCATGGCGACCTGAGGGCGGCAGCGCATGAGATTCCCTACCCCGCTCACCGCGCGAACATCCTCCACATGAATCCGCCCGAAATGCGGTTCATGGGTGAGATGCTCGGTCGTCGCGGCATCCGCGGCCGCATCACCATCGGCGTCTGGCACTGGGAACTGCCGGTACTGCCAGATGACTGGCGGCCATTTCTCCGCGACGTGCAGGAGCTCTGGGCACCGTCCCGCTTCATCGAGCGAATGCTGCGTGACGCTGGAGCAGCCAAGGTCGTGCTCATGCCGCATGGCATCACCGCGCCGGACGGCTCGCCGATGCCACGAAGCGAGCTGGGAATTCGTGATGATGCGTATGTTTTTTTCTTCATGTACGACGTCGCCAGCTACCAGGAGCGAAAAAACCCCGAAGGTGCCATCCACGCCTTCCAGCGGGCATTTCGGCCCGACAGCCCGGCCACGCTCATCGTCAAGCTCAACAACGTGCACTTCCGCCCGGAGAATGTCCGCATTTTGGAAGAGCTCGCCGCCGACTGGCCGAACATCCGTTTCCTCAAGCAGCCGCTCGACCGCTTGCAGGTCGCCGCGCTCATGCGGGCCTGCGATTGCTTCGTGTCACTTCACCGCAGCGAGGGATTTGGGCTTGGGCCGGCGGAGGCATTGGCGATTGGCAAGCCCGTCATTGCCACCGATTGGTCGTCGACCACCGACTTTGTGCACCCCGAGCATGCCTGCCCGGTGAGCTGCAAAATCGTGCCGGTGGGGAAGGACGTCGGCCCCTACGAGGCGTGGCAGCGCTGGGGTGATCCTGATCTCGACCACGCGGCCGAATGGATGCGGCAGCTCGCGCGGCAGCCGGAGACCGGCCGCGAACTGGGCCGCAAGGCGGCTGCGTTCATGGCGGACGAATTTTCGGCCCGCCGGGCCGGAGACCGGATGCGCCGGAGATTGCTGGAACTGGGGGCCCTGGATCCTGAGTGATCCTAGTCGAGGACCCAGTCTGGCTCACGCCGCCGTTCATCCTTCGCGGCGAGGATGGTGTTGTGCACTGGGATAGTCACCTGCGTCGAGCACCGCCGCCCACTTGCCGCGAAACTTTGGTTGATTGACTTCCACCTGGGCCTTGGCTCGTTCGAAGTCAGAACTCGCATTTTCGACGTGAATCACCCTGGCGGCAGGCTGAAAGTAGACACGCTGCCCGGCCGCCCTCACCTTGAACGCGAGATCCACATCCTCGTAGTAGGCGGGCAGGTAGAGTTCGTCGAACCCGCCCACGTCAAGGAACAACCGGCGGGGAATGAGAACGCATGCGGCGGAACAATAGTCGACCTCCTCGATGCGGTCGTACAGGACCGGGGATTCCCGTTGTCGCCACCCGCGTCGCACGGTCCGGCCGTCGGGGAGCACGTCGGCCCCCGCCTCCTGAAGCCTGCCATCTGGATAGAGCAGCCGGCCCCCCACGAGCCCAGCGTCATCCTGCGTGCGAAAGACATCCAGGAGGAAGGCGATCGCCCCCGGCTGGATCAACGCGTCGCTATTGAGCAGCAGGAGGAACTCACCACGGGCATCGGCTGCGAGCATGTTGTTGCTCCGCAGATAGCCCATGTTTTCCTTATTCGTCGTCAGCCGCAGGCCTGGCACGCTCTCGAAGAACCGGCCGCTGCCGTCGGGACTTTGATCGTCGCAGAGCAGGATCTCGATCGATGACTCGCGGGCGTTCGCCATCAACGCAACCAACGCGTCGAGGGTGATCTCCGGCCGGCCGTACATGGCGATCAGCACCGATACGGTGGGATGCGTCTGCTCGGGAAATGCGAGCCCGGCCGCAGCCAGCCGCCGCTCAAGCACCGCGGTGCTCACTCGACGGTAGCGCCATCGGGCCAACGTTCGCCGCACCATGTTCCCGGGCCAATGGAGAGCTTCTGTGATCGTCATCTGACGCTGCCCCCAACTTGGTACCAGCCGAGTTGTTAGCCATGCAGGGCCGGTAGCTGGGCATGCCCAGCTACCGGCCGCAAGAACTCCGACGGTGTTCGGTTGCCCAGAGCACCGCGCGGACGTGACCAATGGTAATCGTCCCTCCAAGCTTCTGTCACGACCCGTGCTTCATCGAGCGACAAGAACCAGTGCTGGTTCAAGCACTCGTCGCGAAGCCGACCATTGAACGACTCGATGAACGCATTATCTGTGGGCTTTCCTGGCCTGCTGAAGTCAAGCTTCACGCCATTGAAGGAGGCCCATAGATCCAAGCTCCTCGAGATGAACTCTGGTCCGTTGTCGACTCGAATCGTCTGGGGCTTGCCACGCTGTGAAGCCACTCCCTCGAAGACCCGCACAACATCGTCTCCAGTCAATCGCTGACCAACCTCGATGGCCAGGCTGTCACGGCTATGGTTATCGACTCACTCCAGCAGCCGGAATCGCTGCCCGCCGACCAGCTGTTCGGACACGAAGTCCATGCTCCAGCTGTCATTGGCACGCTGAGCTATCGAACGAGCTTCGCGAACCTGAACGCTCTTCCGCCGACGTGGCTTTCGCCGCCGGATTCCCAGGCCTTCTTCGCAGTACAGCCGATACACAAGTTTCTTGTTCACGAGCCACCCTTCCCGACGCAGGAGCACCCAGAGCCGCGGATATCCGAACTGCACCCGACTGGCCGCCAGGTCTCGAAGTCGTACGCGAAGCTCGGCCCGCGGATTCCGCCTGCTCCGGTAACGGTTGGTCGTTCGGGAAAACCCGAGTACTCGACAGGCTCGACGCTCGGCTCTCTCGTCGCCACCTGCACCTCCCGCACCAGAACACGCTGCACCGCGGGCCTCAAAGTTTTTTTGAGAGCACGTCCTGCAGCATCTTCTTATCGAGGCTCAGGTCTGCCACCAGTTGCTTGAGCTTCCGGTTCTCCTCCTCAATGATTCGAAGCTGTCGCAGTTCGGCGATGCCGAGCCCTGCGAACCGCTTCTTCCACCGATAGAAGGTCTGCTCACTGATCCCGAGCTTGCGAATGATCTCGGCCACCGAAGTGCCAGCCTCAGCTTGCCTCAATGCGAACGCAATCTGCTCTTCTGTGAAATGCTTCTTTCCCATCCAAAAAACCCACCCTTTCTGGTGATGCCAAGGTTAAAAACCTAACATCCCGGATGGATCAAGAAATGGGGAGAACGTCATACCGGTTCCGCACGTGTGCCGATGTAGGTCGATACCAATGCTGAACTGGGTCGGCACGGTTGCTGATGTCGGATGACGAGGCGGTTACTGGCAACTACCGGCCGCTTGCCCCATCGCTAGTAGGTCTGCTCCGTCATGCCACCCTTCTTGACCGTCTCCGGGACGAAGTGGCCTCGTTTCAAGGGGGCAGGCCCACCGCGCCTTCGTGGGCTTTCTCCCCCTGCTGAAATCGACATTCACGTCGTTGAACGGGCTATTGCTCATCCTTCTTGCCGGCTCGATAGTCTTCGAGTTCGGCGATCGGAACAGCCGCCTCCTTGATGCCACCCCGTCCGCCGAACAAGACCAGTGCTTCGCCGTTCAGGCCCTGGGTCTCCAGCACCATCGCCCGAAAGAGCGCATCGTTTAATGGTAGTCCGTAGCGGATGAAGAATGGCTGCTTGTCTCGCTCCGACACGAATAGCGCATCAATATCTCCGCTCGACGCACCTATCTCCTCCAATTCCGCGGCGGGACTGCTGGCGATAAACTTTTTGAATGTGGCCTCATCGCGAGGGCCGGAGAAGAATCGTGAATGGTATCGGTTATAGAGCGTCGCCAGTCGCTTGCTATTGGTGCTGTTGGCGCGGAGCACGGCCGACTTCAGGGCCGGCTTGGGGTCGCTGCTCCCACATCCGCCACAGCCAATGACTCCAACGACCATGCCGATAAGGAGGGCTGTCGTACGGGGGCTCAGGCACTGCATTGAGGATATCCTCCCGAAACGATTGGGCATCGCAGACATATTTCATAAACACACTACGGCTGCAATTCAGCGACCCGGCCGGCACCGTCAGCTCGCTTGCCGATGGCTTCGAAGACGCTCTGCTGCACTCCGTAGGAGACCGTAAGTACACTGCCGTCGCCCATCACGGCGTTGAAGCCGCCGGGGTGTGCGGACCCAAAAACACTGTCGGGGTTCGTACCCGAAGACCGGCCATCGAGCCGCGGTGGGCCATACCAATACCGAATTCCGCCGCGACCACAACTGTCCGAGACTGCCCACGGCGTTGCTTCCTCCCACCACGACGAGGGTGACCCCGCTTTGGGATTCAGGTAGCGATCGGTGCTGACCCCCTTTTCTGCGAATAAGAGCGTGTTGGTAGTGCCGTCGGTGATTGACGCGGTCGTAATTTTCTTGCCAAGGCTGAATTGGGAGATCGGGTATGGGTCGCTCGGAGCTGTTTTCGGGAAGCCGCCGGCTGAGATGATTCCACCCCAGTTGGCGTCACAGCCTGCCTGGTTGTACCCACTCCAAGAGGCAGGCTTACCAGGATTTTCGGTGCTCACATAAGCGGCGTAGTCCTGAAGAAAAGTCGGCGCAGGGATCGGATTACCCGCCGCGGCAATGAATCGAATCGGCCGGCTCGGGCAGCTATAGGTGGGAACGTACTGGGCGCTCAGGCCTGCCGTGGTCAGGTCCATGTAGCCACTCCACGCCTTGAACCGCAACTTGTACGTGGTGTCTTCTTCCATGTAGGGCAGCATCTGAAAGAAGTGATTGAGGAACGGTGTTCCGAAGACATCGGCCAGCTCCATGCCGTTCTTCCACCAGCCAAAATTGAAAGGCACGATGCCGCCAGTCGGATAGCATTTACGCGCAGACTCGTAGCTCAACGCTGCCTGCCCCATTTGCCGCAATTTATTGTTACATGACATGCGGCGGGCCGCCTCGCGGGCCGCCTGCACGGCCGGCAGCAGCAGGCCGACGAGCGTGCCGATGATGGCGATCACCACCAACAGTTCGACGAGAGTAAAGCCTCGGGCGACTCCTCGAACACCATTCCTCATTGGCATCGACATGGTTTGTTCTCCAGGAATTTATCTGCTCCGCCCCTGCCACTCGCTCAGCGGTAACAACCGTCTTAGGTTGATCCGCAAACGATCGCTCATCCACGAAAGTTTCCCTAGTATAGAAAGCAGGTTTAGCATCTTGTCAAGCCCCACATCTCCATCGCAAAAAATCCCGGCTTTGGCGGCTCGAATGACGAGCGGCGGCTGAAGTAGCTGGCTGCCAACCAGGCCCCCGATGTCAGGGTGTTTGCGCGTTTCGCCTGCCTGGACAAAACCGTGGAGAACGTTGTCCACAGCCGGTTAGCGGCGACGGCCGAGGCCCGGTGTACGGCCTTCGGTGAGCCAGTGCATGATCCCAGCGATCGCCCCCTGCCGCTTGCTCGAACGGGTGGCCACGATAGTGCATTCGGCCAGCAACGGCTCGAGCGTCCGCTCACGGACACGTGCGAGAACCAGATCGAACCGTTCCTGCTTTTCGACGAGGAGTTTGCCGTGCACGAACACCGTCGTGGGATTGAACGTGTTGATCACCGCTGCGATCGCGATGGCCAGGTACTCCGCCACCGCGAGAATCTCTGTCTGGAAGTCGGCTTCCCTCCCTTCCAGAAGGGAGGCAGCTGCCGCGAACGAGAGAGGTTTGTTCAGCCGTTCCCGCATCATCCGCACAAGCGCCGCGTCGGTCGCCATCGTCTCCAGACAACCGCGGTTCCCGCAACCGCAGCGGATGCCGGTCGGATCTGCGGTGATGTGGCCGATCTCGCCTGCCATGCCGCTGTGGCCCGCGAGGATTACGCCGCCCACGACGACGCCCAGTCCCAACCCCTGCGTCACGTCGAGCATCGCGAAGTTGTCGAGGCCGCGGGCGCCGCCATACATCCGCTCGGCCAGGCAGAGCGCCTGCAGTTCGTGCATGAGAAGGCACTCGATTCCGAGCCGCTGTTCCAGATCTTGGGCAGGATTCCGGTGATCGAGCAGATGCAGATTCGGGCAGAAAACGACCTGATTCAGCCGTTCGCTGATCAGGCCGGGAACGCTCACACCCACGCCGTGGGCCGCCGCGGCGGTGCGGGAGAGGAGCATACGGCACCGCGCCTCGACCTCGTCGAGCAGTTTCTCGTAGGTGTCGGGTGTAGGGAAACGGAGCGTCTTGTCCTCAGTGACCCGGCCGTCGAGGCCGGTTTCGGTCACGCAGCAGGCTCCGGCATCGATGACGACACCGAGCACGGCGGCGGACGTGGTCGCCATCGTGATCAGTTTGTGGGGCCGCCCGAGCGGTGGCCTGGGCTGGTCGAACTCCTCGACAAGGCCCCGCGTCAGAAGGGAATCGATGACTTTCGAGACCGTGGGCGGTGTGAGACCCGACAGCCGGGCGAGGGTTGCCCGCGACGCCGGCCCGCTCCGCTGGATCGCCTCGAAAATCCTGCGTTCGTTGATTCGCCGCAGGAGGGCGGGCTCCGCGCGTTCAGTCTTCATTGGGCGTCCAAAACATCGTGTCGTGAGCGGTTTTCGCTGATTATATCCAACAAAACGAGGTTTCGTAAACGAGCTCAATGAAATCGATGCCGGCTTTCGCGTCGCCGGTCGAAAAGGGGTCGAAGACGCCGTGGGGCATCGTCAGGAACTCGGTCTCCCGCCGCTCATTACCGCTTCATCGCGTGACATACCCGGCAGGATTACGCCGATGCCAGTTCCAGGCGGAGGCGATAATCTCGTGGAGACCGGGGTGGGCGGGTTTCCATCCGAGTTCGGCCTTGATCCTGTCGCTGCCGGCTACGAGGATTGCGGGGTCACCGGCGCGGCGTACCTGCACGCGGGCGGGGATCGGATGGCCGGTGATCTCCCTCGCCACCTCGATCACTTCCTTCACCGAGAACCCCGACCCGTTGCCCAGGTTGTAGGTGCGACTGCCGGCACCGAGCGCCTCGAGAGCGAGGATGTGCGCCTGCGCGAGGTCGAGCACGTGGATGTAGTCGCGGATGCATGTCCCGTCCGGCGTGGGGTAATCGTCGCCGAAGACGGCGATGGACTCACGTTTCCCCTGGGCCACTTGCAGCACCAGCGGGATGAGGTGGAGTTCGGGGTTGTGGTCCTCGCCGCGGGTCTCCGAGGCGCCCGCCGCGTTGAAATATCGCAGGCAGGCGAACCGCAGTCCGTGCGTCTTCTCCAGCCAGCCGAGAACGCGTTCCAAGAACTGCTTCCCTTCGCCATAGGGGCTCCCTGGAGCGATTCTCGCGGATTCCGTGATCGGCAGGATTTCCGGGTCGTCGAACAGGTTGGCCGTGGAGCTGAGGATAAACTTCCGCACGCCGGCCTCGACCATCGCCTCGAGCAAGTTGAGGCCGTTCGACACGTTCTCGTGGAGATATTTGAAGGGTCGCTGCATCGATTCGCCGACGAGAGAATATGCGGCAAAATGCATCACCGCCTCCGGCGCATGCTCCGCGAGCACGGCGGCGATCGCACCGCGGTCGGCGAGGTCGCCCTGGACGAACACGGCGTCAGGATGAACCGCCTCGCGATGCCCCTGGTAGAGGTTATCGAACACGACGACGTCGTGCCCGCATCCCACGAGCTGCTCGACGGTGATGCTGCCGATGTAGCCGGCTCCGCCCGTGACGAGAAGTTTCATGCCTTGGCCCCCGGAAGACAGTGGTCGGAACAGTTGCGTAGCCGGGCCGCGGCGATTTCCGGCGTGATGTCGCGCTGAGCTTCGCCGAGCATCTCGTAGCCCACCATGAACTTCTTCACGGTGGCCGAACGCAAGAGCGGTGGGTAGAAGTGCGCGTGCAACTGCCACCAGCCTTCCGGGCCAGCAGCGCTGGGCGATTCATGCCAGCCCATCGAATAGGGAAAATCCGTCTCGAAGAGGTTGTCGTACCGCGTCAAGAGCCGCTTGAGAATATCCGCGAGATCGTCCTGCTCGTCGGCGGCGAGGTCGCTGAGGCTCGGAACGTGACGTGAGCGGGGCATGAGCAGAATCTCGTACGGCCACACCGCCCACCAGGGAACAACCGCGATCCAACTCTTATTTTTCACCACCACGCGGTCGCCGCACTCGGCCTCGGTGCGGGCGTAGTCGAGAAGGAGCACGCCGCCGTGCGATTCCTTCCAGCGTTTCTGGGCGGCGTCTTCCTTCGCGGCCTCGTTGGGAATGAAGTCGCCGGCCCAGATCTGGCCGTGGGGATGGGGGTTCGAGCAGCCCATGATTTCCCCCTTGTTCTCGAAGATCTGCACCCAAGCGAAGCGAGAGCGGAGGTCACGGCTCTCACGCAGCCACGTTTCGACGACAACGCGGATCCCCTCGACGGGCATCCGCGCAAGCGTCAGGTCGTGACGGGGTGAAAAACAGATCACGCGGCACTCGCCCCGGACGGGCCGGCACAGAAGCAGATGCGACTCTTCGGCCAGTGGGTCGGGGACCGCATCGTGCGGGCTCCCGGGCAAGAGTGCGGCGAAATCATTCGCGAACACGTATGTGGACGTGTAAGGAGGGTTTCGTTCACCGCTGGCTCGCTCGTTTCCGGCGCACAGGTAGCATCGCGGATCGTGCGGAGGGCGTCTCGCGGAGGCGGCCGGTTCAACCTTTCCCTGCCACGGCCGCTGCGCTCGGTGGGGCGAAACCAACACCCAGTCTCTCGACAGGCGATTGAAGCGGCGGTGCGGATGGTCCATTCGTGTCACCAATAGACGGCGTACAAGGCGGCCAACGTGCCCATGACGAGCACCGATCCCGCGACGAACGCGCCCCCTGGCCGGAAATCGTCGCGGTCCCAGCGCATTGCCTTAACCTCGTCGCCGGGCCGCGGCGTCGCCAGGCTTATGACCACCATGAACACGGTCAAGATCACGGACACGTAGCCCATGCGGTTGAGGAAGGGCATCCCGGGCGTGAGGTATTTGAAGCCGGCCGAGAGCGGGATCGTCGAGAGCGTCACCGCCAGGGCGGCCACCCCCGTGGCCCGCGGCCAGAAGAAACCGAGTAGAAAGATTACGCACACGCCTGGGCTGATGAAGCCGGTGTACTCCTGGATGTATTGGATCGCCTGGTCGAACCGGCCGAGTTGGGGTGCGAGGAGGACCGCGATTCCCGACGATACCAAGATCGCGTAGCGTCCGACGCGGATCAGTGTCTCCTCGCTGGCCAGCGGATCGACGTATCGCTTATAGAGATCGAGCGTGAAGATGGTCGCGATGCTGTTCGCCTTCCCGGCGAGCGAGGCGACGATGGCGGCGGTGAGTGCGGCGAACGACAGTCCCTTGAGGCCGGTGGGCAGAAGGTTGATGAGGGCGGAATAGCTCTTGTCGGGCTTCACCGCGCCGGTGGCATCGAGCATTTCTGACTGGAAGTGGCCGTTCTGGTGGAGCACGTACACGGCGATCCCCGGCAGCACTACGATGAGCGGCATCAGCACCTTGATCGCAGCCGCGAAGAGGATGCCGGCGCGGGCCGTCGTAAGACTCGCGCCCAGGGCCCGCTGGGTGATGTACTGGTTGCAGCCCCAGTAGCTGATGTTGGCGATCCACATCCCCCCGAGCACCGCTCCCAATCCCGGCAGGTCTTGGTAATAAGGGTTCGACTCGTCAAGGATCATGTGGAAATGGCTGGGGGCCTGCCGCTGCAGGAGTAGAAACCCGGCCACGGCACCGCTTTCACCGAACTGCCTCGCCACGAGGTCGAGCGCCAGCACCGTGGTTGCCAGACCGCCCAGCGCCAGCACCACCACTTGGATGACGTCGGTGTAGCCGATGACCTTCATGCCCCCCATGGTGATCACGATCGCGAAAAGCGCGAGGAACACCACGCAGGCCATGAAGGGCATCCCGGAGAGATTTTCCACGGTCAGGGCGCCGAGATAGAGGATGCTCGTGAGGTTGATGAAGACGTACACCAGGAGCCAAAAGACCGCCATGATCGTCGCCACGAGTTGTCCGTAACGCTGCTTTAAGAACTGCGGCATCGTGTAGATGCGGCTTTTCAGATAGCCGGGAATGAGAAACACCGCGACGAGGATCAGTGTGGCCGCTCCAATCCATTCATACCCCGAGATGGCGAGCCCGAGGGCGAACCCCGCCCCGCTCATGCCGATGAACTGCTCGGCCGAGATGTTGGACGCAATGATCGACGAACCGATCGCCCACCACGTTAGCGATCCTTCCGCGAGAAAGAACTCGTCGGCGGATGCCGACTCGCCCCTCTTCCGACGGTAGATCCAGAGACCGTAGCCGGCAACGAGCATGAAGTAGGCGAGAAAGACGAGAAGATCGGCGAGTTGCATCGGCCGTGTACTCCTTTGGAAGACCGCCTAAGAAACCAGCGAGGCCCCGGATGCGGCTCTCGTCAAGAACATCGTCGGGTCGATGCCGGTCCTATGGCGGTATCGGCCGCGAACATCGTCCAGAATCCGGCTAGTCTGCTCGGCGTCGACCAAGGCCACCGCACAACCCCCGAAACCTCCTCCGGTCATGCGACAGCCGAACACTCCGTCGATTTCCCTCGAGAGCTCGACGACCTCGTCGAGCTCTGTGCAGGACACCTCATAGTCGTGCCTCAGCGACGCGTGGCTGCCGTACATGCATTCGCCGGCGGCACGCCAGTCCCGGGATTCCAGTGCCGCCACGAAGGCGAGGGTTCGCGCATGCTCGGTAACAACGTGCCGCGAGCGGCGGCGTTCAACGTCGGGCAGTGACTGTGCCAACCGGTGCCATTGAGATGCGTCGAGTTCGCGGAGTGAGGCGACCCCGAGCAGCCTCGCGGCTGACTGGCACTCGGCGCGTCGTTTCGCATACTCCCCATCGGCGAGGCTGTGCTTGACGCCGCTCTGGATCACGAGCACCGCCACCGCCTCGGTGGCCAGGGGCACATGCCGCATCGAGCGGGTACGGCAGTCGAGCAGGATGGCGTGGCCCGCCGTGCCGAAGGTCACTGCGAACTGATCCATGATCCCGCAGGGAACACCCGCGAATTCATGTTCGGCCCGCTGACAAAGGAGAGCCTTCTCCTCGGGGTCGAGCCGGACGCCACAAAGCGATTCCACCGCCGTCGCCATCCCCACCTCGAGGGCGGCGCTGCTGCTGAGCCCCGCTCCCGCGGCAAGGGTCGCCGAAATCCGTACGTGGCAGCCGGGAATCTCCCACCCGAGCCGTGTGAGCCCCGCCACGACGCCGCAGGGATAGGCAGCCCACGAGCCAGCGTGGTCGGCGGCCACGAGCGATCGCTCCAAGTCCACCCACACTTCCGGTGTCCCGGCCCGGTCGGTCGAAAGGACCATCCACCTGTCGGCGCGGGCAGCGACGTCGAGCCGGATGTGAGGCTCGATCGCCATGGGCAGCACGAGCCCATCGTTG